>NZ_CP014480.1:2359826-2696945 GCF_001580365.1 Kocuria turfanensis
GCCCGGAAGAGCAGAAGATCTCCGCCGAGTAAGGACTTCACAGGCTGATCGCCGAGGGTGCCCTCCGAGGGCCCACCGGTGAGATGCTGGAAATCCCCAGCACGTCCCGTACGACCGCGAACTTCTTCGACCCGGGAGGTCCACATGGCTGGTGACACCGTCATCACCGTAATCGGCAACCTGACCGCTGACCCCGAGCTGCGCTTCACCCCGTCGGGTGCGGCCGTGGCCAACTTCACCGTTGCGTCCACGCCCCGCACCTTCGACCGCCAGTCCAACGAGTGGAAGGACGGGGAGACCCTGTTCCTGCGCTGCTCCGTGTGGCGCGAGGCGGCCGAGAACGTGGCGGAGTCCCTGCAGAAGGGCATGCGCGTCATCGTCCAGGGTCGGCTCAAGTCGCGCTCGTACGAGACCAAGGAAGGCGAGCGGCGCACTGTCACGGAGCTCGACGTCGACGAGGTCGGTCCCTCGCTGCGCTACGCGTCCGCCAAGGTCAACCGCAACGCCCGCTCCGGCGGGCAGGGCGGCGGCTTCGGCGGCGGCGGCCAGCAGGGCGGCGGCTTCGGCGGCGGCGCCCCGCAGGGCGGCGGCGGATTCGGGGGCGACTCCGGGTTCGGCGGCGGCCAGCAGGGCGGCGGCTTCGGCGGCGGCCGCGGTGGCGGCGGCGGGCGTCAGCCCGCTCCGCAGGCCGCGCCCCAGAACGATCCCTGGAGCCAGTCCTCCGGCGGCAACTACGACTGGGGCAGCGGACAGGACGACGAGCCGCCGTTCTAGGCCTTCCCCGCTTTTCCCGACACACACCCCATCCCGCGGTGACCAGCCGCGGGCTCCACTTGAAGAACAAGGAGCACCACGATGGCCAAGGCTGAACTTCGTAAGCCCAAACCAAAGCAGAACCCGCTCAAGGCTGCCAAAGTCACTGAGATCGACTACAAGGACGTTGCGCTGCTGCGCAAGTTCATCTCCGATCGCGGCAAGATCCGCGCCCGCCGCGTCACCGGTGTGACCGTGCAGGAGCAGCGCAAGATCGCTCTGGCGATCAAGAACGCCCGTGAGGTCGCGCTGCTGCCCTACTCCGGCGCCGGCCGCTGATCAGAGAGGACAGATACTCATGGCAAAGATCATCCTGACGACCGAGGTCACCGGCCTCGGCGCTGCCGGTGACGTGGTCGAGGTCAAGAACGGGTACGCCCGCAACTACCTCTTCCCGCGCGGCTTCGCGACCCCGTGGTCCCGCGGCGGCGAGAAGCAGATCGAGAGCATCAAGGCCGCCCGCGCCGCGCGCGAGGTCGCCTCGCTCGAGGACGCCCAGGCCCTGGCCCAGAAGCTGACCTCCGCCACCGTGACCATCCCGGTCAAGGCCGGCGCCGAGGGGCGTCTCTTCGGCACCGTCAAGGCCGAGGACGTCGCCCACGCCGTCGAGGCCGCCGGCCTCGGCTCCGTGGACAAGCGCAAGGTCGAGCTCAACCAGCACATCAAGACCACCGGTGTGTACCAGGCCTCCGTGCGCCTGCACGAGGACGTCAACGCGAACGTCGAGTTCGAGGTCGTCCCCGCCTGACCGGTTCCCGGTCCTGCACGGCAGAAGGGCCCCCGCGGTGTTCCGCGGGGGCCCTTCCGCGTGTCCGGGGCGCCTCAGCGGGGCCGGGTCCCTTCGACGACGACGTCGAGCGCGGTCGGCGTCGTGCGGACCTGCTCGGCGCGCAGCAGGTCCAGGCCCTTGCCCTCGAGCACGGCCACCGTCTCCTCCAGGTCCGGGCGCGGGACGGTCGGCGGCGGGCCCTCCACGCTGCCGGGGGCGTGGGTGATCCACAGCAGCCGGCCGCCGGGCACGAGCCACTCGGCCGCGCGGCGCAGCAGCGAGAGATCGTGCTGGAAGTAGACGGCGAGCACCAGGTCGAACTGCCGGGGCACCACCTCGGGCCCGGAGAGCTGCTCCTGCTCGGGGGTCCAGGTCCGCAGGTCCGCCACCAGGGCACGGCCGGGCAGACCCCGCTCGGCCAGCGCGTCGGCGAGGACGCGCGCGGCGCTGGGGGAGAAGTCCACGGCCGTGGGGTCGTAGCCCGCCAGGGCCAGGGCGAGAGTGTGCCGGCCCGTGCCCGCCCCGAGGTCGAGCGCGGCCGGGGTGCGGCCCGCGTGCTCCCCGGCCGTCCGCTCCAGGAGGGCGGCGACCTCCGGGTGCGGCCGGGTGCCGTCCGGGGAGTCCTCCCCGGAGGCGTACCGGTCCTCCCACATGCGCTGGCTGTCGTCCACGGGGCCTCCTCGGCGGCTCGGGCGCCCGGGGGCGCTCCTGGAGCGGTGTGCCGGTGCCGCGCGGATCCTCGGGGACAATGGATGCATGCCGTCCCTGATGTCGCGTGTCACACCGTCCGCCCTGTACTGGTTCGGCGTGGGGTGCCTGCTCTTCACCGTACTGGCTTTCGTCGTCGCTTTCCTGGGAGGCAACTCCGGGGGAGCCGAGACCGCGATGACGGTCTTCGTGGTCGGCTTCGTGGCCGCGGCGGTGGGGGCCACCGTGACGGCGGTGGTCGCGCTGGCCGGAGCCGTCGGGTTCGCGGACGCCCGGGCCCGCTTCCTGGTGCTGCTGGTGCTGTCCGTGCTGTGCCACCCGCTGCTGTGGCTGGGCGTGGTCTCCACGGTGCTCTGAGGGTGTCCGGGCGCGCCTGTGCTGTGGATGACACCGGTGGTGTCCCGAGCGGTCCTGCACAGCCTGTGAGCATCCATTTGACCTAGTCACAACGGGAACGGCGACCTCCTGTGGACAACTTTCCACAGGGTTTCCCCCACCCTGTGCACAGCCGCGCACGGCGTTTTCCACCGGTTGTCCACAGGGTGGAAAACTCTGTGGCGCTGTCGAGGTCCGTGGACGCCGTCCTTCCCTCCCGCGGAGGATGCTGCCAGGCTGGGCGGGAGACCCGCACGGGCAGCCCGGCTGCCCGGGAAGGAACGGCCGATGAGCAGCACCACGCGCGTGGCCCTGGCACTGGGCAGCGGAGGTGCCCGCGGCTATGCCCACATCGGCGTGATCGAGGTGCTCGAGGAGCGGGGCTACGAGATCGTGACCATTGCGGGCAGCTCCATGGGGGCGCTCGTCGGCGGGCTGCACGCGGCGGGACGCCTGGATCCCTACGCGCAGTGGGTGCAGGGACTGACCCAGCGGGACGTGCTCCGGCTGCTCGACCCCTCGCCGTCGTCGCCCGGGGTGATCCGGGCCGAGAAGATCATGGCCAAGGTGCGCGAGCTGCTGGACGGCGCGCTGATCGAGGACCTGCCCGTGCCCTTCACCGCCGTGGCCACCGACCTGCTGGCCCGCAAGGAGGTCTGGTTCCAGGAGGGTCCGGTCGACGTCGCCGTGCGGGCGTCGATCGCCCTGCCCAGCATCATCACCCCCGTCATGATCAACGGCCGCCTGCTCGCCGACGGCGGCATCCTGAATCCCGTGCCCATCGCCGCGACCGTCGCCTCCCGCGCGGACGTCACCGTGGCGGTCTCCCTGTCGGGGGAGCGGATGCCCGGCGAGGGCAGGGTGCCGGCCCGGGAGACGGCCGCGGCGCGCCCCGCGGAGGAGCGGGCGGAGCGGTTCCGCCGCAGCGCCGCCCACCTCCTGGACCGGGAGCTGACGCGCACCGTCATGGAGCGCATCGCGGAGACGCGCGGCCGCGGTGCCGACGCCCGCGCCCGCAGGTTCGGGGAGGGCCTCCCCGGGGAGGTCCCGGAGGAGCTCCCGCAGGTGCTCGACGCCGAGCTCCTCGAAGAGGCGGCCGAGGACGTGCTCGGGGCCCTCCCCGCCGGCCTGCGCACCCTCGACGTCATGCAGCTGTCCCTCGAGGCGCTGCAGTCCATGGTGCTGCGCTACCGGCTGGCCGGCTACCCTCCCGACCTGCTCATCACGGTGCCCAAGCAGACCGGCCGCCTCCTGGACTTCCACCGCGCCGGGGAGCTCATCGCCTTCGGGCGCCGGGCGACCAAGGAGGCCCTCGACCGCGCCGAGGGCTTCCCGCCCCCGCGGCCCGGTCCGCGCGCCGACCCGTAGGAGCGGCCGGGTCACTGCTCCCGCAGCAGCGCCTCCACCGTCCGGGCGAGGTCCAGCAGCACGGCGTCCGAGCCCGGGCCGGCCGCCAGTTCCAGACCCACGGGCAGCCCCTCCGCGGTGCGCCCGGCGGGAAGGCTGATCCCCGGCGTGCCGATGATGCCGGCGAGGCCGGAGTGGCGGGTGAAGGTCTCGGACGTGGGCACGCGGCGGCCGTTGAGCTCCACCGTCTGGTCGTCACCGAGCGGGCGGGCCGTCACCGGGCAGGTCGGCTGCACCACGGCCGTGACGCCCCGGGCCTCCAGCGCCCCGCTGTACAGCCGCAGGGCCAGCCGGCGCGCCTGCTGGGCGGCCCGGTACTCGTCGTCGGCGGCGCGGAACACCTCGGCCAGCTCCCAGATCCGCCGGACGTCCGGGCTGCCGATCCCGCGCCGGATCTGCTCCAGGGAGGGCCCGCCGCCCCGGTCCGCCAGGTACGCCTCCAGATCCGGCAGGAACTCGTGCAGGGCGACCGCCATCCCGGCGGCGGCCGCGTGGTCCTGGGCCGGGGAGATGTCCACCTCGACCAGTTCCGCGCCGGCGGCCTCGAGCGCTCGCAGGGCCGCGCCGAAGACCGAGTCCACCCCGGGCTCCAGGTCCCGGAGGAACAGCTCGGGGACGCCCAGCCGGAGACCGTGCAGCGGACCGGGACCCTCGTCGTGGACCTCCAGGTGCCGGGCGCGGGGCGGGCCGCTCGGGCGCTCCCCGGCCAGCAGCGCGTCGAGCAGGACGACGTCGTCCACGGTCCGGGCCATGGGGCCGATCGTGTCCCGGGAGTGGGCGATCGGCAGGACCCCCGACGACGGATAGCGGCCCAGGGTGGGCCGGAACCCCACGATCCCGCAGAGGGCCGCGGGGATGCGGGAGGAACCGCCCGTGTCCGCGGCGACCGCCGCCGGGACCAGGCCGACCGCCACGGCCACCGCCGAGCCCCCGCTGCTGCCCCCGGCGGCCAGCGCGGGGTCCAGCGGGTGGTGCACCGGGCCGGAGGAGCCGTTGTTCGAAGTGGTGCCGAAGGACAGCTCGTGCAGGTTGGTCTTCAGGAACAGGATGGCGCCGGCCTCCCGCAGACGCCGCACCGCGGGGGCGTCCCGGCCCACCACCTGGTCCTCCAGTGCCCGCGTGCCACCGGTGGTGGGGAACCCGGCCACGTCCACGATGTCCTCGACGGCCACGGGGATCCCCGTCAGGGGGCCCCAGGTCTCCCGGCGGTCCAGGGCGTGGGCGAAGGCGCGCGCCAGCTCCGGGTCCGCGCTGATCACGGCCCCGAGCCGCTGGGCCGGCGGCAGGCGCTCCAGCAGGGCGTCGAGGTGCTCCACGTGGCTGATCCGGCCCGCGGCCAGCGCCTCCCGGGTGGTCCGGATGTCCCACGAACAGGGACCGCTGAGGTCTGTGGTGAGCGTCATGGTCCATGGTGTCCACGGGCGCCGCCGGGCGGCAAGCGGTGTCCGCGGTCGGTGCGAGAATGGTGGGGCCGCCCGCAGACGAGGCGGCGTCGTCGTTCGGTCGTCCGTGCCCCCGCGCGGGCGCAGGGGAGAGGTGGGCACGTGTCGGAGCAGTCGTCCGGGGGCGATCGGGAGTTCGGACGGACCCCGCCGCAGGACAACGTCGCGGAGCAGTCGGTGCTCGGCGGCATGATGCTGTCCAAGGACGCGATCGCGGACGTCGTGGAGGTGCTGCGCGGCGTCGACTTCTACAAGCCGGCCCACGAGTCCATCTACGAGGCCGTCATCTCCCTGTACGGGCGCGGCGAGCCCGCCGACGCCATCACGGTGGCCGACGAGCTGACCAAGCGCGGCGAGATCGAGCGCGTGGGCGGACCCGCGTACCTGCACACCCTCATCTCCTCCGTCCCGACCGCCGCCAACGCCGGGTTCTACGCCGAGATCGTGCGCGAGCGCGGGGTGCTGCGCCGCCTCGTGGAGGCCGGCACCAAGATCGTGCAGCTGGGCTACAGCTCCGACGGCGAGGTCGACGACATCGTCAACGCCGCCCAGGCCGAGATCTACCAGGTGGCCGAGCGGCGCTCCTCCGAGGACTACACGGTGCTCAAGGAGGTCATCGAGTCCACCGTCGACGAGATCGAGGCCGCCGGCTCCCGCGGTGAGGGCATGCGCGGCGTGCCCACCGGCTTCATCGAGCTCGACGAGCTGACCCAGGGCTTCCAGGGCGGCCAGATGATCGTCATCGCGGCGCGGCCGGCGATGGGCAAATCAACGCTGGCCCTCGACGTCGCGCGGTCCGCGGCGATCAAGCACAACCAGACCACGGTGATCTTCTCCCTCGAGATGAGCCGCAACGAGATCGCCATGCGTCTGCTCTCCGCCGAGGCGACGTTGAACATGCAGGACCTGCGCAAGGGGCGCCTGCAGGACGAGCAGTGGGCGAAGATCGCCACCACGATGGGCAAGATGGATTCTGCCCCGCTGTTCATCGACGACTCCCCGAACATGTCGCTGATGGAGATCCGGGCGAAGTGCCGCCGGCTCAAGCAGAAGCACGACCTCAAGCTCGTGGTGCTGGACTACCTCCAGCTGATGAGCTCGGGCAAGAAGGTCGAGTCCCGTCAGCAGGAGGTCTCGGAGTTCTCCCGTGCCCTGAAGCTGCTGGCCAAGGAGCTCGAGGTGCCGGTCATCGCGCTGTCCCAGCTGAACCGTGGCTCCGAGCAGCGCCAGGACAAGAAGCCGATGGTCTCGGACCTCCGTGAGTCGGGCTCGATCGAGCAGGACGCCGACATGGTGATCCTGCTGCACCGCGACGACGTCTACGACAAGGAGTCCCCGCGCGCGGGCGAGGCCGACGTGATCGTGGCCAAGCACCGCAACGGTCCCACGAAGACGATCGTGGTGGCGTTCCAGGGCCACTACTCCCGGTTCGCCAACATGGCCCACGAGGGGCTGTAGAGCGCGTCCGGCGTCCGGCCGGACGCGAGGCCGGATCTCGGTGCCCACCGCATACGGGCCGCTTGCCGGGGTCCCTCGCCGGAGGTACATCCGGCGTCCCGGAGGATGACTGGATCCGTCCGTGCGCCGCGTCATTCTGCGTCCTCGTGCACCGCAGCGCGATGACCACCTGGGCATTCGCTCTCCGTAGGCGTCGATCAGCACACCGTCGGTGAGGCGAGCCGACCGCCTTCTTGTATTTGCATTGGCACATGGCTGTAATCAGCATGACCGGTGCGCGCAGCAACCCGCTCGGAACGCTTCCTGCGGTTGCCCCTCACCCGTCCGCAGGGAAGATGCCTGATTCCTGATGACGGAGAACTGCCATGTCGGACCTCGCCCCTGATCGACGCCCTCTTCCCCTGGTGCTCAGTCTTCTGACTGCAGTGTCCCTGATGTTGGGGCTGGCACCGCACCAACCCGTGTTCGCGGCTCCGCGCCATGGAGCAGAGTGCACGATCCAGGGCACCAGCGGCGCGGACCGTCTCGTGGGGACCACCCAGGACGATGTCATCTGCGGGGAACAGGGGGATGACTTCATCTTCGGCGGTGGCGGCAACGACACCGTGGTCGGCGGCAATGGGCAGGACGTCCTTTTCGGCGGCCCGGGGGCAGATGTCCTGGAGGGCGGAAACGGCAAGGATCTGCTGATTGGCGGCACCGGCCGGGACACCGTCGACGGCGGCAACGCCAAGGACGAGTGCGATGGCGTCTCCGACGGCGACGTGCTGTCCGGCTGCGAGTCCGCCGAGCCGGCGGGGTTGTCGGTCGAGGACGGCAAACCGGGTGCCGCGGCGGACCCCGACGGCGACAGCCTGCCGCTATGGGTGGAAGAGCGCTTCGGATCTCATCCTCTCGAGTCCGATGTCGACGGGGACGGACTGGACGATGCCGAGGAATTGGCCTCGACCACGGATCCGCACCAGGCGGACTCGGACGGCGACGGCCGGCGCGACGGTGACTCCGACACGGACGGGGACGGACTGTCCAACCGCACGGAGCTGGATCTGGGCTCGAGCCCGGTGTCCGCCGATGCGGACCGCGACGGCCTCGACGACAGCCAGGAGCGCCAGTACGGGTCCTCGGCCGCGACCTCCGACACGGACGCCGATGGCCTCACGGACGGCCAGGAGCACCAGCTGGGCACCTCTCCCACCTCCCCGGACACCGACGGTGACGGCCTCTCCGATGCGGACGAGTCCTACGACAAGACGGTGTCCACCAAGGACTCCGCGGTCTCGTTGTCCGTGGTGGGTCCGGGCGCGACCGTGCTGGACACCAGCCTCCAGGAACCGGGCGATGAACGCCTGCGTACCGTCCCCGGCCAGGTCGGGTCTGCCGTGGACGCGGTCGTGGATCCCGGGATCACGCGTGGAACCCTGTCCTTCACTTTCGACCCCGGCGCCGTGGCCGGCGGTGCAGAACTGACGATCCTGCACTGGGATGCGGCGCGGGCGGTCTTCGAGATCCCCGCGGACCAGACGGTGGACCTGAGGGCGGGCACGGCGACGGTCACCGCCGACGACTTCTCACCCTTCGTCCTCGTCGACCTCGAGGAGTTCCAGAAGGTCTGGAACAGTGAGCTGTCGGCTCCGCGGGAGGGCAGCGAGGAGCGTACAGCGGTCGACGCGGTCCTCTCCCTCGACTCGTCGGGCTCCATGGTGTGGAACGACCCGAGCGGGATCCGCAAGGAAGCGGCCGTTCAGCTGATCGACTCGCTGCTCGACGGGGACCGTGTGGGAGTCGTGGACTTCGACTCCTTCGCCTACCTGCGTCAGCAGCTCACCGGTGACTTCGCGGCCGCCAAGCGCGCCGTCCAGCGCATCGATGCCTTCGGCGGCACCGACATCGGCGCCGGGCTGCGAAGTGCCCTCAACGAGCTCACCCGGGCCGGACGGGCAGACAGCCAGCAGGTGGTCGTGCTGCTGACCGACGGCGAGGGCGCCTACGACCCGGGTCTGACCAGCCGGGCCGCGTCCATGGGGGTGCGGGTCTACACCGTCGGGCTCGGGGACTCCGTCGACGACGGACTGCTCGGAGACATCGCCGCGCAGACGGGGGGAACGTACTACAAGGTCAACCGTGCCGCTGAGCTGCCGGGAATCTTCGACAGCATCGAGGACGAGGTCAACCTCAAGGACAGCGACGGGGACGGGATCGCCGACCGGCACGAGACGGAGGGCTTCCGCGACGGCGTCGGCACAACCTACAAGACCGACCCGGACAACCCCGACACCGACGGGGACGGGCTCAGCGACGGAGAGGAAGCGGGCGAGCTCCGCGAGGACGGGACTGCGGGGGAGAAGACCTACTATCCCGTGCCGACCGATCCGACGCGGGCCGACACCGACGGTGACGATCTGCCCGACTCCGACGAGGCCGGCATCGGCCCCGACCCCCGCAACCGCGACACCGACGGGGACGGGCTCGACGACTTCACCGAGGTCGACGCCGGCTACGACCCCGAGGCCGCCGACGGCGACGGCGACGGCATGAACGACGCGGTCGAGGACGCCCAGGGCACGGACCCTGAGGTCTACGACCTGGAGACCTCCGAAAAGGTCGCGGCCTTCCTCGGCGGCCTGGTCTTCGGCGACGCCGGGGACAGCTGGGCCGCCGACGCGGTCGGCCTGACCGACGAGCTGGAGTCCTCGTCCTGGTACCTGCTCGGGTGGATAGCCAGCGGTGTGCTCGTGGTCGGTGATGTCCGCGACGTGCTGTACGGGCTCGGCACCGGGCAGTTCGGAGCTGCCGCGCTCTCCGCAGTCGCGTTCATCCCGATCGGCGGGGACGCAGCGAAGTCGACCGACAACATCTTGACCCAACTGGGCAAGCACCCGGACAAGGCGTACGGCATGCTCGCCGCCCTGGCCAAGAGCGGCGCCTTCAAGGACCGGCAAGCGGACTTCATGAAGCTCGTCGACGAAGCCGTCACAGTGGGTCTGGTCAAGCCCCTTGCCCGCGACGCGCAGGTGGCAGGCAGGACCGCCACGGCTCCGTTGTCCGTAGACCGGCGGACAGTGGCGAACTACATCAGCCGCAACAAGATCCAGAACGCCCACTTCAAGAAAGATCTGGATCAGTTGATCGACACCTATGGCGATGACTTGAATGACATCCGAATGGATCAGCAACAAGTACTGGCAAATGGAACTCAGGCTGGCAAGAACCGCCCGGATCTTCAGTACCTGATTGGCAATCAAAGGTACTACCGGGAGTATGACACTCCCTCTTCGAACCGTGCCCTGGAGCATTACCTTCGGATCAAGGTCAATGATCCCAATGCCATCATTGAACTGATCACCGTTGGATGACTCTGGAAAGGCTGGAATGCTCACTGTCCTGGACGAACAGTTCGCTCCCATCACCTCGTATGCGGTGTTCGTCAATGCTCCCCTGGAACGCATCAAGACATACGAGTCCACGAGAGAGCGGCTCCAGCCAGCGATTCTCACTGAGCTGACCGGTGGGTTGCGGGAGCTGCTTCCACACCTGGAGCCGCTCTCGATGCCCGCCACCGTGCGCAAGCTGTGGGTGCAGACACGCGAGCCGGAGTGGTCGGTCTACTTCGCCGGACACGTCCGGGGCACGGAGTCATCCGCCGAAGGGGCAGTGCGCGGGTACTGCCGACATCTGGGCGTACCCGGGCTGGTGATGGCCACCTCTCCGCACACCCGCCGTCGGGACGGCACGGGCCGCTTCGGGAACATGGTTTTTTCGATGCACGGGGAGAACGGGGATGGGATACGAATCGTCGCCGCGCAGGTCGGCGACGACGAGCGGTGGATATTCACGAATGTCGGGGAACTCCAATCCTTCGAGCAGCCCGAGACCTACAAAGCCCGACGGATCCGCGACCGACTCACCAGCCAGAAGATCGCCGACTACTGCGCGGCTCTAGGCCTCTACCCCTTCGAAGAGGACTTCTACGGACCTCGCGGGCTGCTGTTGGACCAGTCTGCGGCGTACCTTCAAGGCCGTCAGGAGGTGAATCCGTTGGTGCAGAAGTCGCTGGCGCAGGTCCAGGCCGAGGCCGGGATAGTCCCCGGTGAAGCGGCCGGCCTGCCGGGCTGAGCGCCACCTCGCCCTGCCTGCCTCAGGGTTTCATGACGGAACGAATCACGAAGGAACGCCTGTGGAGCTGTTGTTGAACGGTCAGTACGCCCCGACGACCGAGGCCATCGGGTTCCTGCAGGCCGATCTGGCGACTGCTGCTCAGGCTCTCGTGGCTTGGCGGGAGCGCGTCCACGGGCCTGGCACCGTGGCCCTGGAGTGGCTGAACGGGGACCTGACCGAGCTGCTGGGGCGACTGGACCCGCTGGACATCGGTCCCGAGGCGACCATGGAACTGCTGGTGGAGGCCGGTGGCCGGCAGTGGACCGCCTTCTTCGACTCCTCGGCGGCCGGCCCACAGGTGGAGCCCGCCGTGGGCGTGCTCAGCGAACAGCTGGGGGTGAGGGGTGTGGTCGCAGCCTGGCGCCCGCACCCCGTAAGAACCGAGGAGGAGGAGATCGACACCGAAGGCCAGTACCTGGACGAGGACGTCCTCGGCGGGGCAGGGGCGACCGGGTTCTCGATCACCGACCCGGCCGCCGGCCCACCGGACTTCTACCTACGGCAGCTGCGCGCCGAGTACGCCTACGACCAGTGGGAGTTCACCGACGAGGGCGAGTACCTGGACTTCGAGGACCCTGCCGCCTATGAACTCGAGCGGATCCCCGGCCGCCTCACCCCGGAGCGAGTGGCCACTTACTGCCGAGCCATGGGCATCGACCCGTTCAACGCGCAGTTCTACGGCCCCCGAGCCGTCCTCATCCATCGCCCGGTCGAGCCTCTCGACCGCGTCCCCCGCGACCGCTGGCCCTGAGCCGGCGGTTCGGTCCGTGGGAGGTATCGGCGGTCCGGCCGGTCCGTGTCCGAACCCGACAGCACTTATCAGCGTGCTGACCCACCTGTAGGATGATCGCAATCGCAAAGCACATGCCTCTGTCACGACGACCAGGAGCCCGCCATGAACCGCAACTTCTCCGCCGGTGCCGCCATCACGCTCGTTCTGGGACTGATCCTGGTCTTCGCCACCAGCGGCAACACGATCAGCCTGGGCTCCTTCGCCATCAGCCTGGTCACGGTGGGGTGGATCCTCACCGTCGTGGGCGCGGTGCTGCTGGTGATCTCCCTGATCCCGCGGCGCACCACCACCCAGACCCGACACGTCGACCCCACCGGCCGGGAATCCGTCACCGAGCGCGACTCGCACCTCTGAGTCCGGCCGGGCGGATCCTGCGCTCCTGAGGCGTAATTGCCACGGTCACGGCACAGGCCGGGACCACGGAAAAGGGGAGCGCACCCGGGGCCTTCCTGGCCGGCGTGACGCACACGCCGCAAGAATCGGGTAATGTCTTCCCGTGGCTCCTGATGGAGCCACGAATGCGGCAGTAGCTCAGCTGGTAGAGCGCCACCTTGCCATGGTGGAGGTCGCGGGTTCGACTCCCGTCTGCCGCTCTTCCCGTCCCCTCTCGCAGGGCGAGACGGAGGACCTGCCCGTCATCGACGGGTCCAGGTGTCGAACGCATTCACCGGCCGCAGATGTCCTCGCCACAGAGGTGGCGCGTGATCACGCGGATGCGCGCCGCTCGATCACCACGACTCGATTCCTCGTCCGCAGCACGTCCGCTGCAGCCCCGCCCGCAGCGATGCCTCACCTGTCCCGGGCAGCGGCCAGCTCAACGGCCGACGACGTCGCCGAGCAACCCAGCAGGCACCACAGATCACATGGCCCACGGATGCGGTCGGGACCGACCGGCGTCTCTCCGTAGGAAGCTCGCGCCGGCGCATGGTGCCGGATCGATCCGGCACCACATCCTTGGATGACTCACGGATCAGCACGAGGATGCCGCCAGTGCCCCACCGTCCGACCTGCTGTCAACGGTCAGCGGGACTTCCCTGTGGGCGGTCAGGTGATCTCCCCGTCTGCGGACAGCTGATCTCCCTGTCCGCGGTCAGTTAATCTCCCTCCGGCGGTATCAGGTCAAGGGGACCACCCCGCGTCCGGCGGTGGCCTCGGTGAGCCGCAGCGAGGTGCCCTCGGTGATGATCACGTGGGCGTGGTGCAGAAGCCGGTCCACGGCTGCGGTGGCCAGGGTCTTGGGCATGATCGTGTCGAACCCTGCCGGATGGATGTTGCTGGTCACCGCGAGGCTGCGGCGTTCATAGGTCGCATCGACGAGACGGTAGAAGGCCTCGGCGGCGGCCTGGCCCGAGGGCAGCATCCCGATGTCGTCCACGACGATGAGCTCGGCCCGGGTGATCCGGGCGATGGTCTTGCCGATCGAACCGTCCACCCCGGCCCGGCCGATCGCGGCGGTCAGCGACTCGAGGGTGAACCAGGAGACCCGCATCCCGGCGTCGATGACCTGATGGGCCAGGGCCTCGAGGAAGTGGGTCTTGCCCGTGCCCGAAGGCCCCGAGATCGCGAGGTTCTCCGCCCGGCCCACCCATTCCAGGGTGGCCAGGGCGGACTGTGTCGGGGCCGGGATCGAAGAATCGCCTGACCGCCAGGACTCGAAGGTCTTCCCGGCCGGCAGGCCCGCGGCCTTGCGTCGGGCCGCGCGGGTGGCCTCGTCGCGCCCGCGCACCTCTTCGGCCAGCAGCGCACGGAGGACCTCGGTGGGGTCCCAGCGCTGGGCGCGGGCGGTGGCCAGCACCTCGGGGGCGGCCGCGCGCAGGTAGGGCATCCGCATCCGCTTGAGCACTGCGGCGAGATCGTCGGGCAACGGCGGCGCTGCCGGGGCGGTGGCCGTGTTCATTGAGCGGTCTCCTTGGTTGTGGGGGTTGTGCTGGTTGTTGTGCTGGTGCCGAAGTCGGCCCAGGAGGCGGTGCCGGGTTGGGCGGAGTGGGTCTCGTCGGCGGCCACGAGTCCGGCGGCGGTGGCCCCGGTGGCCTGGTGATCGCAGATCGCGGTCAGATCACCCTCGCCGAAGCGCCCGGCGGCCGCGGCTACCCCGAGGGCTGCGTCCACGGGCCCGTCCCCGATGAGGGCGGCGAGCTCAACGGCGGCGGCCATCTTCGCCCGGATCCGTACCGTTCCGGCGGCGGAGGCCTCGATCAGCCAGGCCTGCGCGCCGGCGCCCAGGGCCAGGAAGTCCTTCTCCGCCGCGCTGCGGGGCCGTGGCCGGGGCGGGCGTGGCGCACCGGTGGGGTCCTGCGGGTGGTCAGGGTAGTGGCCCAGGTCGATCCGTGGATTGCCCGGGGTCGAGAGGCGGTGGCGGGCGACCTCGGTGAGCCCAGCCCGCCCGGCCGCCCACCCCGGGGCCACCGGAAGGGTGTCGAGGTCGGCGACGACCACCAGCTCCTCGGCTGCGACCCGCACCCACACCTCGGCCCCGACCAGCCCGGGCGGGGTGGAGTAGCGCACCGAGCCGAACCGGATGGTCTGATCCGTGCCCACCGTGCGGGTCACCCCCAGGGCGGTGGTGTGCGGGGCGGTCGGGGCCACGTGCAGGCGTTGCTGCTCCTCGACCAGCGCCTCGGCGGGAACCCGGGCGGTCTCCCGGTGGGTGCGCCCGTTGACCTTGGCGCAGAACGCCGTGCAGGCGGCCTCGAGTGCGGCGAAGGAGGCGTAGTGCTCACGCAGGTTGGCGTCAGTGGGCACCAGATCGGCCTTGGCGATGCGCACCGTGGACTCCGACCCGCCCTTGGACTCCGGGTCATACGGCACGCAGGTGTGCACCTGGGTGCCGTAGTGCCGGCCGGCTTGAACGATCTGCGGGTGGCGCACCGGCGCCCCGGCCACGTGATCGACGGTGACGGTCCTGGGGTTGTCGGTGAGCACGTAGGTGGGCACCCCGCCGATCCGGGCCAGAGTCGCATCCAGGCACCCGATCAGCGTCGGGAGGGTCTGGTCCCAGACCGGGATCACCACCCGGAACCGCGACCACGCCAGCCAGGCGCAGAACAACCAGGTGCGCCGCGGCGTCCCGTCCACCCCGGGCACCTTCGGGCCCTCGCCCCAGTCGAACTGCAACCACAGCCCCGGCTCGGTGATCCAGGGCCGGTAGGTGCGCCGGTGCCCGGCCCGCCAAGCAGCCTTCACCTGCGCCACCGCCCGGCGGGTGGTCCGCTCGGTCCCCGGGAACCCCACACCGACCAGGCGGGCGTGGACGACGTCGGCGCGGACCGTGCCCTGGCTGCGCTCGACCCACTCCTCGATCTTCGGCAGGTAAGCGTCGATCATCCGGGGCCGGCGGCCCGGGCCGGTCACCGGCCGGCCCGCATCCCGGGCGGCGGCGTAACGGCGCACCGTCTTCGGATCCACCCCGGCCAGAGCCGCGGCCGAGTGCGCGGAACCGGTGGCGTCATAGGCTTCGAGAATTTCCATGATCTCCCTGTCAGACTTCTTCATGCGTCCCTCCGGCGGGTGATGGCTCAAGGTGGTCAGAGACCTCGAGCGAACCCCCGGAGGGACGTCTGCGGAGGGACCGACACGAGCCCGATCCCATGGCACAGGACAGGGAGATTAGCTGTCCGTCAGCAGGGAGATACGTGTCCGCCTACAGGGAGATTGGCATGTCCGCTAGCACCTGCGGCTGCCGGGGACGGGGCTGTCCGGTCCGTCAGCACAGACCCTCGGCAGCAGAAAGTCCGTCGCAGCAAAGTTGCCCGATGCCGTTCCGGGTCTGCGGGCACACCCCGTTCGTGCGGTGTCGGTGGGTGTTTTGACGGTGTCGGGGGGTGGGTGTAGTGTCTTCCGAGTTGCCGCGGGTGGGCGAGGTTCTGGCCCCGTGGTGGTGGCCGGTTTTCCGGTGGTTGGTTCTTCTCCGGAGTCGTTCTGGTGCTGTCGTGTCCTGCTGGGCGGGGTGCGGGAGTTGCGTGGGGCGGGTCGGGGAGGTAAATTAGCTGAGTCGCTGCGGCCGGGACGGGTTGTCCGGGGCCGGGAGGCGGCGAAGATACCACTCACGAGTTTCGGGGCCTTTGGGGTCCTGGTTCTTGGTCTGTTGTTTGAGAACTCAATAGTGTGCCATGTTTGTTGATACCAAATGTTTTGTTTGGTTGATGGATCGCCTGTGTCCCGCCTCCGTGGGGTGTGGGTGGTCTTTTTCGGCCTGGATCGCTCGCTCGTCCTGCTTCTGTTGCGGGGTGGGTGGGTTTGTTTTTCTGTTTTTTGACGGAGAGTTTGATCCTGGCTCAGGACGAACGCTGGCGGCGTGCTTAACACATGCAAGTCGAACGATGATCTCCCGCTTGCGGGGGTGATTAGTGGCGAACGGGTGAGTAATACGTGAGTAACCTGCCCCTGACTCTGGGATAAGCCTGGGAAACCGGGTCTAATACTGGATACGACTCCTCCATCGCATGGTGGGGGGTGGAAAGGGTTTGACTGGTTTTGGATGGGCTCACGGCCTATCAGCTTGTTGGTGGGGTAATGGCTCACCAAGGCGACGACGGGTAGCCGGCCTGAGAGGGTGACCGGCCACACTGGGACTGAGACACGGCCCAGACTCCTACGGGAGGCAGCAGTGGGGAATATTGCACAATGGGCGGAAGCCTGATGCAGCGACGCCGCGTGAGGGATGACGGCCTTCGGGTTGTAAACCTCTTTCAGCAGGGAAGAAGCCACAAGTGACGGTACCTGCAGAAGAAGCGCCGGCTAACTACGTGCCAGCAGCCGCGGTAATACGTAGGGCGCAAGCGTTGTCCGGAATTATTGGGCGTAAAGAGCTCGTAGGCGGTTTGTCGCGTCTGCTGTGAAAGCCCGGGGCTCAACCCCGGGTCTGCAGTGGGTACGGGCAGACTAGAGTGCAGTAGGGGAGACTGGAATTCCTGGTGTAGCGGTGAAATGCGCAGATATCAGGAGGAACACCGATGGCGAAGGCAGGTCTCTGGGCTGTTACTGACGCTGAGGAGCGAAAGCATGGGGAGCGAACAGGATTAGATACCCTGGTAGTCCATGCCGTAAACGTTGGGCACTAGGTGTGGGGGACATTCCACGTTCTCCGCGCCGTAGCTAACGCATTAAGTGCCCCGCCTGGGGAGTACGGCCGCAAGGCTAAAACTCAAAGGAATTGACGGGGGCCCGCACAAGCGGCGGAGCATGCGGATTAATTCGATGCAACGCGAAGAACCTTACCAAGGCTTGACATTCACCGGACTACCCCAGAGATGGGGTTTCCCTTCGGGGTCGGTGGACAGGTGGTGCATGGTTGTCGTCAGCTCGTGTCGTGAGATGTTGGGTTAAGTCCCGCAACGAGCGCAACCCTCGTTCTATGTTGCCAGCACGTGATGGTGGGGACTCATAGGAGACTGCCGGGGTCAACTCGGAGGAAGGTGGGGATGACGTCAAATCATCATGCCCCTTATGTCTTGGGCTTCACGCATGCTACAATGGCCGGTACAAAGGGTTGCGATACTGTGAGGTGGAGCTAATCCCAAAAAGCCGGTCTCAGTTCGGATTGAGGTCTGCAACTCGACCTCATGAAGTCGGAGTCGCTAGTAATCGCAGATCAGCAACGCTGCGGTGAATACGTTCCCGGGCCTTGTACACACCGCCCGTCAAGTCACGAAAGTTGGTAACACCCGAAGCCGGTGGCCTAACCCCTTGTGGGAGGGAGCCGTCGAAGGTGGGACTGGCGATTGGGACTAAGTCGTAACAAGGTAGCCGTACCGGAAGGTGCGGCTGGATCACCTCCTTTCTAAGGAGCCGTTGACCGCCGTGTGGTGGTCGCCCCCGCCCTAGTGCCCGTGCGTGGTGCTGGTGGGGTGAGCTCATGGGTGGAATGTCAACGAGCAAGCGGCCGCACCTCGTGTGCCGGCCGGGTTCTTCTTCAGTACCCGCTCCGCTGTGTTCTCTGGTCCTTGCGGGCCGGGGGGTCGGTGGGGTGGTGGAACGGCTGATACCCGGGTGGTGGGGGTGTGGTCCATGGCGCACTGTTGGGTCCTGAGACAACAGGGCCCTCGTGGTTTCCGGGTCTTCCGGTGCTGCTGTCCCCTCAGGGGGGTGGTGGTGCGGGGGGCCGGGGTCGTGGGGGTGTGTTGGCTCTGGTTGTCCCGGCGCCCCACCGGTGCGGTGGGTCGGTGCGGTCCTCCTTGCGGGGGTCCGGTGCCGCCCCCCGAAGCACCATGGTGTGGGGTGTGTGGGTTGTTGTTTGAGAACTGTATAGTGGACGCGAGCATCTTAAGAACGCCCGTGCCCTCTCCTGCTTCCGCTGCGTGCGGGGTGGGTGGTGGTGCGGGAGAGTTCGTGATTGATCGCCGCCGACGACTGCGAGAGCGCGTGTTCGTGCTGGTGCTGCTGCCTTTCGGGGTGGGGGTGCCGGTGGACGGGTGCTGGTTGTGGTTGTTGGTCGGTGTGTTCTGTGATCATGTGGCAAGTTTTTAAGGGCGCACGGTGGATGCCTTGGCATCAGGAGCCGATGAAGGACGCGGTAATCTGCGATAAGCCTCGGGGAGCTGATAAACGAGCTGTGATCCGAGGGTCTCCGAATGGGGAAACCCCGCCACGTGTTATGCGTGGTGACCCGTACCTGAATGCATAGGGTGCGTGGAGGGAACGTGGGGAAGTGAAACATCTCAGTACCCACAGGAAGAGAAAACAACAGTGATTCCGTCAGTAGTGGCGAGCGAACGCGGAAGAGGCCAAACCGATGGTGTGTGAGACCCGGCAGGGGTTGCATCATCGGGGTCGTGGGGCGTGTCGTCCCGGGTCTGCCGGCCCGGGCGTGTGAGTGCAGGGCGATAGTCGAACCGGTGTGAGTGCCGGGCCGTAGAGGGTGGGAGTCCCGTAGACGAAATCGCCGCTGCCGCGCGGAGCATGTACCCAAGTAGCACGGGGCCCGAGAAATCCCGTGTGAATCTGCCAGGACCACCTGGTAAGCCTAAATACTACCTGATGACCGATAGCGGACCAGTACCGTGAGGGAAAGGTGAAAAGTACCCCGGGAGGGGAGTGAAATAGTACCTGAAACCGTGTGCCTACAATCCGTCGGAGCCCTACAAGGTGACGGCGTGCCTTTTGAAGAATGAGCCTGCGAGTTAGTGTTACGTCGCGAGGTTAACCCGTGAGGGGTATCCGTAGCGAAAGCGAGTCTGAACAGGGCGAGTGAGTGGCGTGATCTAGACCCGAAGCGAAGTGATCTACCCATGGCCAGGTTGAAGCGCGTGTAAGAGCGCGTGGAGGACCGAACCCACTTCAGTTGAAAATGGAGGGGATGAGCTGTGGGTAGGGGTGAAAGGCCAATCAAACTTCGTGATAGCTGGTTCTCCCCGAAATGCATTTAGGTGCAGCGTTACGTGTTTCTTGCCGGAGGTAGAGCTACTGGATGGCCGATGGGCCCTACAAGGTTACTGACGTCAGCCAAACTCCGAATGCCGGTAAGTGAGAGCGTAGCAGTGAGACTGTGGGGGATAAGCTTCATAGTCGAGAGGGAAACAGCCCAGACCACCAACTAAGGCCCCTAAGCGTGTGCTAAGTGGGAAAGGATGTGGAGTTGCTCAGACAACCAGGAGGTTGGCTTAGAAGCAGCCACCCTTGAAAGAGTGCGTAATAGCTCACTGGTCAAGTGATTCCGCGCCGACAATGTAGCGGGGCTCAAGTACACCGCCGAAGTTGTGGCATTGCACCAACGATACCCAGCCGTCCCTTTCGTGGGGGTGGTTCAGGTGGTGCGATGGGTAGGGGAGCGTCGTGTGGGCAGTGAAGCTGCGGGGTGACCCAGTGGTGGAGCCCACACGAGTGAGAATGCAGGCATGAGTAGCGAATGACGGGTGAGAAACCCGTCCGCCGGATGATCAAGGGTTCCAGGGTCAAGCTAATCTGCCCTGGGTCAGTCGGGACCTAAGGCGAGGCCGACAGGCGTAGTCGATGGACAACGGGTTGATATTCCCGTACCGGCGAAGAACCGCCCCTATCGAACCGGGGACACTAACCACCCGAACCGCACCAGGTGCCGGCCATTGGCCGGTCGCCGGTGTCGGGGAGCGTGGGACCTGAACCGGGGAGGTAAGCGTATTAACAGGTGTGACGCAGGAAGGTAGCCGAGCCGGGCGATGGTAGACCCGGTCTAAGCGTGTAGGGCGATCCGTTGGCAAATCCGCGGATCACGTGCCTGAGACGTGACGGGACCCCCATCCGTGGGGGGATTCGGTGATCCTATGCTGCCGAGAAAAGCATCGACGCGAGGTTCCAGCCGCCCGTACCCCAAACCGACACAGGTGATCAGGTAGAGAATACTAAGGCGATCGAGAGAATCATGGTTAAGGAACTCGGCAAAATGCCCCCGTAACTTCGGGAGAAGGGGGGCCCGGACCGTGGACACCACTAGCTGGTGCGAGCGGGTAAGGGCCGCAGAGACCAGGGGGAAGCGACTGTTTATCAAAAACACAGGTCCGTGCGAAGTCGCAAGACGAGGTATACGGACTGACTCCTGCCCGGTGCTGGAAGGTTAAGAGGACCCGTTAGCCTCACGGCGAAGCGGAGAATTCAAGCCCCAGTAAACGGCGGTGGTAACTATAACCATCCTAAGGTAGCGAAATTCCTTGTCGGGTAAGTTCCGACCTGCACGAATGGAGTAACGACTTCCCCGCTGTCTCAACCATGAACTCGGCGAAATTGCAGTACGAGTAAAGATGCTCGTTACGCGCAGCAGGACGGAAAGACCCCGAGACCTTTACTATAGTTTGGTATTGGTGTTCGGTGTGGCTTGTGTAGGATAGGTGGGAGACGGTGAAGCGGGCACGCCAGTGCACGTGGAGTCAACGTTGAAATACCACTCTGGTCACTCTGGACATCTAACTTCGGCCCGTGATCCGGGTCAGGGACAGTGCCTGATGGGTAGTTTAACTGGGGCGGTTGCCTCCTAAAGAGTAACGGAGGCGCCCAAAGGTTCCCTCAGCCTGGTTGGCAATCAGGTGTCGAGTGTAAGTGCACAAGGGAGCTTGACTGTGAGAGCGACAGCTCGAGCAGGGACGAAAGTCGGGACTAGTGATCCGGCGGTACATTGTGGAATGGCCGTCGCTCAACGGATAAAAGGTACCTCGGGGATAACAGGCTGATCTTGCCCAAGAGTCCATATCGACGGCATGGTTTGGCACCTCGATGTCGGCTCGTCGCATCCTGGGGCTGGAGTTGGTCCCAAGGGTTGGGCTGTTCGCCCATTAAAGCGGTACGCGAGCTGGGTTCAGAACGTCGTGAGACAGTTCGGTCCCTATCCGCTGCGCGCGCAGGAAATTTGAGAAGACCTGTCCTTAGTACGAGAGGACCGGGACGGACGAACCTCTGGTATGGCAGTTGTACCGCCAGGTGCACCGCTGCTTCGCTACGTTCGGAAGAGATAACCGCTGAAAGCATCTAAGCGGGAAGCTCGCTTCGAGATGAGATTTCCAGACACCACTTGGTGTGAGAGGCCCCCAGCGAGACCACTGGGTTGATAGGCCGGAGGTGGAAGCACGAACCAACGACGTGTGCAGCCGACCGGTACTAATACGCCGACAACTTACCCCACACCCGCCCCCCACCGAAGCGTGGGGACACCGGTGGGACACCACAGAACACCGCGTCCACTATACGGCTCCCAACCAACAACCCCGCCCCCGGGGCCACGGTTGCACCACCGCAGCAGCCACAATTGCATACCGCCCACCACGGGCGGACCCCTGACTTACCCACCCCACCGGCCACACGCCGCACGGGGTGCGGCACACGAGTTACGGCGGTCATAGCGTGGGGGAAACGCCCGGTCCCATCCCGAACCCGGAAGCTAAGACCCACAGCGCCGATGGTACTGCACCCGCCAGGGTGTGGGAGAGTAGGACACCGCCGGACCACACCCACAAGGGTCGAGCCCCCGCACCACCAGGTGCGGGGGCTCCCCACATCCCCCCGCCGGCAGCCCCGGCACCCCCCAGGCCCCGCACCCACCGGTGCGGGGCCTTTCCTCATGCCCGCACGCGACGCAGGAGGAGAAGCGCCCGACCGGCCTAGCATGAGCGCATGCAGCTGCGGCCGACCACCCCCGAGGACCTCGAAGTGCTCCGCACCTGGGTCCCCACCGAGACCGACATGATCCTGTGGTCCGGGCCGACCTTCACCTGGCCGTTGGACCGGGCGCAGCTCGAGGCCTATCTGGCGGACGAGCGCCGGCTCCACTGGTCCGGTTCCGCGGCGGTCGCGGGACGGATGTCCGGGCACGGCTCCCTGCTGGTGGACGAAGCAGCAGGCAGGATGCGGTTGGGCTGCGTCGTCGTCGATCCGGCGCTGCGGGGGCACGGGCTGGGCCGTCGGTTCGTGACCGCCGCGGTGCACGAGGCGTTCCGGATCTCGGACCTGCCGGTGCTGACGCTGGGCGTCTACGCCCACAACGCCGTCGCACGGCGGCTCTACGGCAGTCTTGGATTCCGCGAGACCGGTCTGGTGCGCGACACCAGCGTGGGTGACCGGACCTGGCACGCGCTCGAGATGGAGCGTCCGCGCGTCCTGTGACCGTCTCCCGCGTCACGGGTGCCGGATGATGACCTCAGTGGGCCCGGTGGAGCTGTCGACGTGCGTGCTTTCCGGCGCGGGTCCGAGGGCATCCGACGGCATGGCACCGGACAGGACGTCGCTGGGCAGGGCACCGCTGTTCCGATCGGCACTGTTCCGATCGGCACGGGACGGCGCGTCGTCGGCCCGATCGGCGCCGGTACCGCCTCCACGGAGCCGGAGGGCACCGGGGTCGGCCTCGACATTGGCCGGAGCGAGGGCGAGGACGACCAGCGCGACGCCGATGACGGTCAATCCGGTCCAGCCGAGGCCCGACAGCCGCTCACCCACCACGAGCACGGCCAGCACGGCGGCGACAGCCGGTTCGGTGAGGGTGAGGGTGGTCGCCGTGCTCGGCCTCACCCGGGTGAGCCCGAGGCCGAAGAGGAAGTAGCCCAGGAACATCGGCACCAGGGCCGTGTAGGCCGCGGCGGTGAACGCCTGCGCCGAGTGGAGCAGGGGCGCGCCGGTGAGCAGCAGGACGGGCATCAGGAGCGCCCCGCCGACGCCGAAGACCGCGCCCATCGACGCCGCACGGCCCACCTCGTGGCCCATCAGCCGGTGCACCACCCAGGAGTAGAGCGCATAGGTCGTGCCGGCGACCAGGCCGAGCCCGATGCTCGCCGCGGTGGCCGGAGCCGAGGCCGCCGAGTCCCCGGCTCTCGCCAGGCAGAGCAGCCCGCTGCCGAGGATGCCCAGGAACGCGGCCAGCTTCCACCACCGGCTGAGCGGAAGGCGTTCGATCACCCGCTCCAGGACGCCGGAGGCGAGCGGTGCGGAGGCCAGTGAGACCACCGTGCCGATCGCGACCCCGCCCAGGCGCATCGAGCTGTAGAACGCCAGAGGATAGATCGCCACCGCGACGGCTCCGAGCGCCACCAGACCCGCGTGCGTCCGCAGCGCCTGCTGTGCGCGGCGCAGGGCGGGCAGGGCGATGGCGGCCTGCAGGAGTCCGCCGATGCCCAGGGCGGCGGCGCCGATGGCCAGGGGCCCGGCCCCGGGGGCGAAGGTCGCCGCGGTTCCGGTCGTCCCCCACAGGACCGAGGTCACCAGGATCGCGGCGATGCCGCCGGCCCGGCCCCTCACCGGGCGGCCAGCAGGTCGGCGGCGATCGCGCGGGCACGCACCAGGCGGGTCGGCTCGCCCTCGAGCCCGGCGCGGGCCATGGAGCCCTCCAGCAGGAAGCTCAGGTGCTCCGCCAGCCGGTGCGCGGTGGCCGGGTCGGTCAGTTCGCCCAGCGGGTCGAGCAGGAGCTGCTCGACCTGCTCCTTGTGGCGGCGCACGGCGGTCCGCGCCGGGTCCGCGGCGGAGAGCTCGGCGGCCGCGTTGAGCAGCCCGCAACCGCGGAACCCGTGCTCGTAGGCGGCCGCCGCGTGGTCGGCGTAGGCGTCGAAGACCGCCAGGACGCGCTCCTGCGGGGTGCTGGTGCCCTGCACGCGGGCCCGGTACAGCTGGAGCCACTCCTCGTGGCGGGCCTCGATGTAGGCCTCGACCAGGGCCGCCTTGGAGGCGAAGTTGTTGTACAGGCTCATCTTGGCCACCCCCGCCGACGCGGTGATCGCGTCGATGCCGGTGGCGGCGATGCCGTCGGCGTAGAAGCGCGCGGCTGCGGCCTCCAGGATCCGCGACCGCGCGGGTCCTCGACGACGGTCGACAGCGTGCTGGTCCGTGCTCATGGAACGACCTCCCGAATGCTGGTTAGACCAGTCTACCTATTGTAGGCGGCGGGGCGTGGACGGCGATCGTCGGCAATTCGTGCCGGCGTCGGACGCTCCCGGGGGCGCATCCGGCCGTCCGAGGACCTACTCTGTCAACATGCTGATCACCACTGCGGTTCCGACCGCCCCTGTTGAGACCGCGCCGGAGGTTCTCCGATGAGCGGCGGTCTGATGGCCCTGCTGGACGACGTCGCCGCCCTGGCCCGTGTCACCGCCGCTTCCGTGGACGACATCGGCGCGGCCGCGGGCCGGGCGAGCATGAAGGCGGCCGGCGTCGTCGTCGACGACACCGCCGTGACCCCGCAGTACGTCCAGGATGTCACCCCGGCGCGCGAGCTGCCCATCATCTGGCGCATCACCAAGGGCTCGCTGCGCAACAAGCTGGTCTTCATCCTCCCGGCCATCCTGCTGCTGAGCCAGTTCGCGCCGTGGCTGCTGACCCCGATCCTCATGCTCGGTGGCAGCTACCTGTGCTTCGAGGGCGCGGAGAAGATCTGGGCCAAGGTCTCCGGCCACGGGCCCAAGACCAAGACCCCGGTGGTCGAGAAGGGCAAGAGCGCGGAGGACACGATGGTCGGCGGCGCGGTGCGCACCGACCTGATCCTCTCCGCCGAGATCATGGTGATCTCCCTCAACGAGGTCGCCGACGAGCCGCTGCTCTCCCGCGCGGCCATCCTCGTGGTGGTGGCCATCGGCATCACCGTCCTGGTCTACGGCGTGGTGGCCCTGATCATCCGGATGGACGACTTCGGTCTGCACCTGGCCGAGCGGTCCTCCCCGACCAGCCAGAAGATCGGCCACGGCCTGGTCAAGGGCATGCCCGGGCTGCTCGCGGTGATCTCGGTCGTGGGCACCGCCGCCATGCTCTGGGTGGGCGGGCACATCATCCTCGTCGGCCTCGACGAGCTGGGCTGGCACCCGCCCTACGAGGCCGTGCACCACGTCGAGGAGCTGGTGCACGGCGCCGTGCCCGGCGGTCTCGGCGCGGCGCTCGCCTGGCTCACGAACACCTTCTTCTCCGCGGTCCTCGGACTGGTCTGGGGCGCCGTCCTGGTGCTGATCTGGGAGCTGCTGCCCTTCGGCAAGGGGGAGCACGAGGCCGACCACGCCGTCCCCGGCAAGCACGAGGGCGAGCACGGCAGGCACGAGGACCACGGCGAGCACCACGGCAAGCACTCCTCGGCGGCCACGGACGGCAGCGCCGCTCCGGACGGATCCGGCCGCACTCCTCCGGGCGACGGGGGTTCCTCGGCGGTCCGGTGACCGCTGCCGCCCCCTGCGGGGTCTAGCCCCACGGGTCGGCGTCGTCGGCGTCCTTGGAGCGGGCGTCGAGGTACTCCTGCAGGACGGCCGAGCCCAGGTCCGCGGGGTCCGGGGCGACCACGCGCCCGTCCACCCGTTCGGCCATCCGCAGCAGGAACCGCTCCAGCCCCGGGTCGTCGCCGAGCCGGAAGAACGTCGTCTGGGCGCCCAGGCGGCCCAGCCGGTCGAGTTCCTGGACGGTGGCGCGCAGGGTGGCGGGCTCGGCCGGCCAGGAGAACCAGCTCTCGCCGTCGGGCAGCAGGTGGGCCGTGGGCTCGCCGTCGGTGACGACGAGCAGCACGGGCTGGGCGGAGGGGTGCTTGCGGAAGAAGCGGGTGGCGAGCAGCAGCCCGTGGTGCAGGTTGGTGCCCTGTTCCCGCCGCGGCGGCAGGGACGTGAGCTCCTCGATCCGCAGGTCCCGGGCGTAGCGGCCGAACCCGATGAGCTGGAGCCGGTCCCCGCGGAACCGGGTCGAGACGAGGTGGTGCAGCGCCAGGGAGGTGCGCTTCATCGGCACCCAGCGTCCTTCGGCGGCCATCGAGAACGAGGTGTCCACGAGCAGCGCGACGGCGGCCTGGGTCCGCGCCTCGGTCTCGGCCACCTCGATGTCGCGCACGTCGATCCGCAGTCCCCGCCCGGCGTCGCCGCCCTCGGCGACCGTGCGGGTGATCGCGTTGGTGAGGGTGCGGGTCACGTCCCAGGGCTCCGCGTCCCCGAACTGCCACTCCCGGGTGGCGCCGGTCGGCTCCCCGGCCGCGCCGGCCAGCCGGGTGTCCCGGGCGCCGGGCCGGCCGGAGAGCCGCTGGGCGGTGTCCCGCAGCAGCGACTTCCCGAGCCGCCGCACGGCCCGCGGGGAGAGGCGCAGGTCGCCGTCCTGGTCCCGCTGCAGATAGCCGCTCTCCCGCATGGCCCGCTCCAGCTCGGCGAGGGTCCGCGCGGACACCGCGGCGTCGTCGCCGAGCTGACGGGCCAGCGCGTCGAGGTCGAGGTCGTCCAGGTTCGCGCCCTCGTGGTGCTGGGACAGCTCGTCGGCCAGCGCGTCGAGCTCGGCGATGTCCTGCAGCACCCCCGTGCCGTCGCCGAGACCCAGGCCCTCCCCGCCCTGGAAACGCTCGGACCCGTTCCAGTCCTCACCGGGGCGCAGCGCCTGCAGGTTCGCGTCGAGCTGGCCCAGCTGCGCCATGAGGTCCGGGGAGCCGAACGCCTGGGCGGAGAGCTGCATCAGCTCCTGGCGCTGCTCGGGGGTCATGGAGTTCAGCATCCGCTGGGCCGCCGCCGAGCGCTGGGCCAGGGCGTCGATCAGCTCGTCGACCGACTGCGGGTTCTCCGGGAAGTGCTGGCCGTGCTTGGCCATGAAGTCCTGGAAGTCCTCGTCGGTGTCCTCGCCCCGCCCGTGCTTCTCCAGCAGCTCGTTGAGGTCGCGCAGCATCTCGGCCACCGCCTCCCGGTCGGCGTCGGTGGCGTTCTCCAGGGCCTGCTTCATGCCGGCGAAGCGCTGGTCCAGGATCTCGCGGCCGAGCAGGTCCTTGATCTGCTCGTAGGCCTCCCGCGCGGAGTCGGACTGCCAGTCGTAGGAGGCGAGCTCGCTGACCGCCGCGGCCGTGGAGCGGGGCAGCCCGTCCAGCTGCATCTCGCGGAAGGACCGGTCCATCGGGTCCATCCGGGCGTCGCGCAGGAACTGCTCCCGCTCCAGGCGCAGGGCCTTCTCCAGCAGCTGCTTCGCCTCGTCGAGCGTGCCGTCCAGGCGGTGCCGCTTCAGCAGGTCGCGCCGCCGCTGGTGCACGCGCCGGGACAGGTCGTCGAGGCCCTCCCGGCCGCGTCCGCCCCGGCGGAGGAACTCCCGCATCGCCTCCTCCGGCGAGTACCCCGCCATGACGTCCTCCGAGACGGCCGCCAGCGCCTCCGAGAGGTCCACCGGAGGGGCCAGCGGATCCGGCCCCCCGGCGTACCTTCCGTACCGCGATGACCGGTGGTGTGCGGGCATGACGCCCCCTAACGTGTCGTGGCGCTGACGCGGCGAGCGGTCAGCCGTAGATGGTGCCGTCCTCGTCGGAGTCCTTGGAGATCTTCTGGGCCAGGAACAGCCCTTCGAGGGCCAGCTCGATGGCGCTGGCGCGCTGCCCGGCGCTGGTGGCCCCGAGCCGGGCCGCGATCTGCTCGTAGACCGCGCCGTCGCCGTCGGACTCCGGCAGCTGGGGCAGGCCGGCGAGGAAGTCCCGGGCCGAGACGTCGTCGCCGGTGGAGACCGTGGTGCGGCCGTCGAAGGCCTCCACGACCGGGCCGAGGTCCAGGCCTCGGAAGCGGCCCCGGACGGTCTCGGCGGTCGCCCGGCGCAGCAGGTGGTCGAGGATCGCGCGCTCGCGGCCCTCCTCACCGGACTCGAACTCGATCTTGCCGCCCAGGACGTCGGTGGCCGTCTCGACGTCGACCATGCGGGCGACGGCGTCGTCCTCGCGGCGCACCGTGGCCCGCCGCAGGGCCGCCGCCGCGACCGTCTCCGCGCCCGCGATGGCGAACCGGGCCGAGACCCCCGAGCGCTGGTCGACGGCGGAGGAGTCCCGCAGCAGACGGGTGAAGCGGGCCAGGATCTCGAGGATCGTCTCGGGGACCTCCGCGACCAGCTCCGCCTCCTGCCGGATGACGGCGATCTCGTCCGCCAGCTCGAGCGGGTAGTGGGTGCGGATCTCGGCGCCGAACCGGTCCTTGAGCGGGGTGATGATCCGGCCCCGGTTCGTGTAGTCCTCGGGGTTGGCCGTGGCCACCACCAGCACGTCCAGCGGCAGCCGCAGGACGTACCCGCGGATCTGGATGTCGCGCTCCTCCATCACGTTGAGCATGGCCACCTGGATGCGCTCGGCCAGGTCGGGCAGCTCGTTGATCGCCACGATGCCGCGGTGGGCGCGCGGCACGAGCCCGTAGTGGATGGTCTCCGGGTCCCCGAGCCGGCGTCCCTCGGCCACGCGCATCGGGTCGACGTCACCGATCAGGTCGGCCACGGAGGTGTCCGGGGTCGCGAGCTTCTCCACGTAGCGCTCCGAGCGGTGCCGCCACACGACGGGCAGCTCGTCGCCCTCGAGCAGCACGCGCCGCCGGGACTCCTCCGTTAGGGGCTCCTCCGGGTGCTCGTTGAGCTCCGAGCCCTCGATGGCGGGCGACCACTCGTCGAGCAGACCGGCGAGCGTGCGCAGCAGCCGCGTCTTGCCCTGGCCGCGCTCGCCGAGCAGCACGACGTCGTGGCCGGCCAGCAGCGCCCGCTCCAGCTGGGGCAGGACCGTGCGCCCGAGCCCGTGCAGTCCCGGCCAGGGATCACCGCCCTCCGCCAGCGTCCTCAGCAGGTTCTCGCGGATCTCCTGGCGTAGCGGACGGGGGGCGTGCCCGGCCGCGCGCAGCTCGCCGAGCGTCCGGATGTCGGGTCGATCTGAACGATCACTCACAGCGCCACATTAACCCCGGCGTCAAGAGGGCCGAAGTCCTCGGGGGGCAGATCCTCTGGTCAGCGCCGCCCTGATCGGTACGCTGGTACATCATGGCAACGCGGAAGAGGCCCCGGAGCACGCTCGTCCTGCTCGTGCGCCACGGCGAGACGCCCACCACCGGCAAGGTCCTGCCGGGGCGGGCGCCCGGTCTGCACCTGTCCGACCACGGCCGCGCCCAGGCCGAGCAGGTCGCCGAGCGGCTCGCGGGGGTGCCCGTCGACGCGGTGCTCACGTCCCCCCTCGAGCGCACCCGGGAGACGGCGGAGCCCACCGAGGCGCGGACCGGGCGGACGGCCGTCGTGGACCCCGGGCTGCTCGAGTGCGACTTCGGGGAGTGGACCGGGGCGGAGCTCTCCCGGCTGTCCCGGCTCACGGCCTGGTCGACCGTCCAGCGCGCGCCGTCGACCTTCCGCTTCCCCGGCGGGGAGAGCTTCCCCGAGATGCAGGCCCGGATGGTGGGCGCCGTCGACCGGGCCCGCGCCGAGCACGAGGGCGGGGTCGTGGTCTGCTTCTCCCACGCCGACCCGATCAAGGCGGCCCTCGCGCACGCCCTCGGGACGCACCTGGACCTCTTCCAGCGGATCGTGGTCAGCCCGTGCTCGGTCTCGGCGATCTCCTACGCGCCGGGACAGGCGCCGGCCGTGCTCACGCTCAACTCGACCCACGAGCCGCTGAGCGGGCTGAGGGTCTCGTGAGCAGGTCCCGGTGAGCGAGCTCGCTCTCCTCGCGGAGGGGCGGATGGAGCTGCTCGGGGTGATCCGGGGCAGCAGCAACTCCGCGCTGCTCGTGCAGGTCTGCCTGGAGGGCCGCTCCGCCTGGGCCGTCTACAAGCCCCGGCAGGGGGAGCGGCCGCTGGTCGACTTCGCCCCGGGGCTGCACAAGCGGGAGCGCGCCGCGTACCTGCTCAGCGAGATCCTGGGCTGGGGGATCGTCCCGCCCACCGTGGTGCGCGAGGACGGGCCGTTCGGGGTCGGGTCCCTGCAGCTGTTCGTGGAGCACGATCCGCTGGCGCACTACTTCACCCTCTACGACGGCGTCCCCGGCAGCCACGAGGCGCTGCGCCGGATCGCGCTCTTCGACGTCGTGGCGAACAACGCCGACCGCAAGGGCGGTCACGTGCTGCGCGGGACCGACGGCCGGGTGTGGGGGATCGACCACGGCCTGTGCTTCGCGGCCGGCTACAAGCTGCGGACGGTCGTCTGGGACTTCGGCGGCGACCCGGTTCCCGAGGACCTGCTGGCGGCCCTCGCACCGCTGGCGGAGTCCGTCCCCGACGAGCTGGCCGACCTGCTCACCGCCCCGGAGGCCTCCGCGCTCCGGCAGCGGGTGTGCCGGCTGCTGGAGCGCCCGGTCCTGCCGGTCGACGTCACGGGGCGCCGGGTCCCCTGGCCCCTGCTCTAGGCCCCGGACCCCGCGGGAGCCCCTGGCCGTTGCTGCCGGGGTCCCGGTCCGTGCCGGAACCCCTGGCCCGTGCTGCGGAGCCGCCGGGCCGCTGCGGTGCGGGCGGCCCGGGACACCTAGCGGCGCAGCGTCTCGGCCGGGCTCTCGCCGTAGGCCTGCCGGTGGCGGCGGGCGAAGTCCCCGGAGTGCACCATCCCCCAGCGCAGGGCGATGGCCCGGACCGTGTCGCCGGCCTCGGGATCCGCCTGCAGGAGGTCCTCGTGGGCGGCTGCGAGCCGCAGCTCGCGGAGACAGCCCCCCGGCGTCGTCCCGGCGTGCGAGCGGAAGGAGCGGGTGAGCTCCACCGTGCTCAGGCCCGTGTGGCGGGCGACGTCCTCCACGGTGATCGGCGAGGACAGCTGCGCACGCATGTACTCGACGGCGCGCCGGTAGGCCGACTGCCGGTCGGTGGTCGAAGCGCGACGGGTGCGCGGGTCGCCGAGGAGGGCGAACGTCTCCAGGGTCGCCACCGACATCCTCCGGAGCAGATCGGCACGCAACAGGGGGACGGCGGCGACGGCGGGGTCGGTCAGGGCCTGCTCCACGAACGCGTGGGTGCTCCGCCAGTACCGCGCGCGCGCCGAGGAGACCGGGTGCGGGCCGTCGAAGGCCACCTCCAGCGACTCGTCGCCGTGGACGTCCCGCGCCGTCCGCCGCAGGGTCTCCGGGCCGAGGTTCACCGAGGCGATCGACAGCCGGTCCACCTCGCCGTAGTACTCCTGACCCGGCTGGAGCAGGAACAGGCCCGGTCCGCCACCGGCCCGCCCGTCGATCCGCCAGTGGACTCCTCCGGCGCGCGGCAGCATGACCGAGAAGGCCCCGTCGACGACCATGTGCCCGGCGACGTTGCCGCGGAAGGTGAGCTGCCCCAGGTTGAGGTCGGAGTCGCCGTCCACGTCCTGGCTGTACAGGAAGGACCTCCTGTCCTGGACCGTGCCCATCCGCGCGCGGGTGTAGACCTGCTGGAGGGCCTCGTTGGCCACGTCGGGATCGGTGGTCGCAAGGTGCAGGCTCACCGGTGTGGCGCGTGTCATCCTCTGGTCCTCTCGTGGGTCAGGTGCGCAGCGTGACGGCCGGGGCCCGCCCGTACCGGTCCCGGTAGGCGGCGGCGAAGCGCCCGCGGTGGGTGAAGCCCCACCGCGCGGCGACGGCCTCCACGGTCACCCCGGTGCTGGGGTCGGCGGCGACCAGGTCCCGGTGGGCGGCGTCCAGGCGGGCGGCGCGCAGATGGGCGGTCGGGGTGGTGTCCAGTTCGCGCCGGAAGGCGGCCTGGAGCCCGCGCACGCTCATCCCGGCGGCCGCGGCGATCTCGGCGAGGCCGATGTCCTCGGTCACGTGCTCGTCGATGTAGGCCACCGCGCGCCGGAGCCCGGCCGGAGCCGCGCGGGGCTGTCCGGGCAGGGCCTGGCTCCGGTCGAGGAACGAGCCGGGGAAGGTGTGCAGCAGCGCGGTGGTGAGGGAGCGGGTGAGCTCGGCCCGCAGGAGCGGGCTGGCCAGCGCCTCGTCGTCGGCCAGCAGGTTCCGGCCGAGGTGGGTGACGGTGCCCAGCCAGTACCGGGACATGGCCGCGGAGACCGGGCGGGACCCGGCGAAGGCGAGCCGGAAGGTCTCGTCCCCGAGCAGTCCCCGCGCGTGGGCCTCCGCCGCCGCCGGGTCCACGGCCACCGTCATGGCCTCGATGTCCTCCCACCAGCTGGTGTACGTGCGCTGGGGGAAGAGGAAGGGCCCGGTCCGCGGAAACCGGTCGCCGGCGCTGATGGCGCTCACGGCGCCCTGCGTCACGTGGCACACCCGCAGCAAGCCGGCGCCGTCCGTGCGCCCGGTCGTGGAGGAGCCCATGAGCCGGACCCGCTCGTAGCTCACCGGGCCCACCGCGGTCGCGGACAGGTCCATGCAGAACCGGCTCTCCCGGTCCATGTGCACGTCGCGGATGGCGAAGACCTCGTCGAGCACGGCGACGCCCTCGGCCGGGTCCCGGGTGGTGAACACGGAACGCCGCACCTGGCAGTTCATGCCTGAAACGCTACGCCTCGGCGCGCCCGGCGTCGACCGTTCCGCGCGCGGGAAACCCGGCCCGCCCTCAGCCGCGCAGGGTCGTGGCGGGGTTCTCGCCGAACCGCTCCCGGTAGGCGGCGGCGAAGCGTCCGGGGTGGCTGAAGCCCCAGCGAGCGGCGATCTCCGCCACGGTGGCGCCGGCCCCGGGGTCCGTGGTCAGCAGCTCGGCGCGCACCGCCTCGAGGCGCAGCGTGCGCAGGTGGGCGAGGGGAGTGGTGGACAGCTCCCGGCGGAAGGCCGCCTGCAGTCCCCGCGGGCTCATCCGGGCCGCCCGGGCGATCTCGCCCAGTCCGATGTCCTCCGCGGCGTGCTCCTCCATGAAGGACACCGCCCGGCGCACCCCGGCGGGCGCCGCACGCTCCGGCTCGGGCACCGCCGAGCGCTCGAGGAAGCTGTTCGGGAACGCGTGCAGCACCGCGGTGGCCAGGGCCCGGAACGTCTCGGCGCGCACGAGCGGACTGGCCATGGCCTGCTCGTTGCCCAGCTGGTGCTGCCCCAGGGCGGCCACGGACCCGGCCAGGTACCTGGCCATGGCGGGGCTGACCGGTTCGGCGGCCGTGAAGCGCAGGCGGAAGTCCTCGGCGTCCAGCAGACCGGCCGCGTGCGCCTCCACGGCGGCCAGGTCCAGGGAGAGGGTCAGCAGGTCCAGTTCGTCCCACCGGCAGGTGTAGGAGCGCACCGGGAAGAGGAACGGGCTGAGGCCGGCTGCGGTGGACGTGGCGTCCGTGAAGGCGAGCCGGCCGCCCAGCACCCGTGCGACGCGCAGGGTGCCCGGGGCGTCGATCAGGGCGGCGGCGGGCGCGCCGCTGAGACGCACCCGCTCCAGGCTCAGCCGCTCCACCGCCCCCAGGGCCTGGTGCATGGAGAACGGGGTGTCCGGGGACACCTGGACCCGGGCGGCGTAGACGCGCTCGAGGACCTCGACGCCCTCCGACGGGTCGTGGGAGACGAACCGGAGCTTGCGCACGGCCGGTCGCTGGTGCGCCGTCTCGTCCGCACGGCATGCGCGGTGGGACGTGTGCGCGGAGGGGACGTCCGACGGGATCGAGAACTGTGCGTCGGGGGCGAGACGATGCATGGGAAAGTCCTTCGGGTGCGGCGAACGCTCCGGCCGTCTGCTTGACCTGCCGGTGTGGAGCGACCCCGCGCTGCGCTCCGCAGTCCGGGTCCGGGTGCACCTGTGCACTGTTCAGTGTAGTCACCACGGGCCGCGCATCGCGGGACACGACTCCCGCACGAGGACTCCCGAACCCCTGGTCAGCAGAGGATGCACGATCTACTCTTGTCAAGAGACATTGCGTTTTTCGAACTGCGGTGCGCTCAGCGGACCGTCATGAATCGACATCTCGCGGCCGGACCGCCCGGGCAGATCCGGGGCGGTGGTCCCGGGGCTCTGCACGACGAGTGAGGAGGGCGTCTTGACCGTCACACAGCCTGCCGGCGCGAACCGGGCGGCGCAGGTCGTCCTGCGCCCGGCCCGGGTCTCCGACATGTTCCTGCTCATGGATCTCGCCGACCAGGTGGGGTACTGCCTGAACCCCGAGTGGATCCGCACGCGACTCCGGGCCGAGCCCGCGACCGAGGCCCACGTGGTCGCCACGCTCCAGGACATCCCGGTCGGGGCCGCCCATGTCTACCTGTCCCCGCGGCAGGCGCCCGGGAGCGCGGTGCGGGCGAGTGTCACGGCACTGGCCGTGGACGAGGATCACCGGGCCGAGCGGATCGGGTCCCGTCTGCTGACCCGGTGCGAGGAACTGGCCCGGCAGATGGGGGCGCACACCCTGGAGATCGTCATCCCCACCCGGCGCCACGAGGACCTGCACGAGTTCTGGCACCACCACGGTTATGCCCGCGACGGCTCCTCGCCCTTCGTCAAGGTGCTCGGCGCCCGACCGTGAGGGCGCCCCCGCGGCGGAGGACTCAGCGGCGACCGATGCGGGTGAGCGCTGTGCCCACCGATCGGGTCCCGGCCGTCCCCCGCAGGGGCGCGGCAGCCCCCTCGAGGCCCGGTCCGAGCCCCAGGAGGGCGGCGCGGACCTCCGGGTCCGCGGCCGGGTGCGCCCGCGTCCTGCGGGCGGCGTAGCGGGTGCCGGGCCACTGCCACCGGGACACCGCGATCCGCGCCAGGCGCCGCGCGCCCGGGCCGGCGGCGAGCCGGGCCCGGGCCTCAGCGGTGAAGAACGCGAGGTGGCGCTCCTTGAGCCGCACCACGGCCCCGGCCGTGGCGGTCAGCCGAGGCTCGGCCGCCCCCAGCCGGCGGTAGGACTCGGTGAGCACTGCGGTGTCGAGCCGGCTGGTGAGCATCTGGGCGCCGGTGACATCGGCGCCCAGGAGGTTGCTGGAGACCGCGCCGAGCACCGGGCCGAGGCGCTCGTCCCGGGCGCGGCGCAGGCGCCCGAGGGCTGTGGCCCGGTCCTCCCCGGCCGCCCGGCCGTTGGCGGCCAGGACCGCTCCCAGGGTCTGGACGAGCCAGTGCTGCTCGTAGGCCCAGGTGGTGAGGAAGGCGGTCACCCTCGACTCCGCATGGGTGGGGGTCACCAGGAAGTCCCGCATGCGGTGCAGCAGGGCGCGCTCGGCGGCCTCCAGGCGGGTGAGCGCCTCCAGGGTGGCCGGGTCCAGGTCGCCCAGGGCGGGCAGGTCGAGGTCGGTGGGTCGCACCTGGAGCGGGTCGCGCATGTAGGCGCGCACGTCGAACCCGGTCGGCGCGCTCACGCCGGCACGCCCCGGGCGTCCAGGGCGTCGGCGACCACGGTCAGCCCCTCCATCCCGGGCAGCTTCGCGATCTGCCGGTCGATGGCCTCGATCTCCTTGCGCCCCTCGGGGCCGGCGAAGAGATGGGTCATCACGTGGGTGACCTCGTCGTCGGGCGAGACACCGGAGCCGACCGGCTCCCACGCGGTGCGCAGCGCCAGGCGCGCCAACTTCTGCGCCTTCGGGTTGTCCTGCAGCCGGGCCCGGGCCTGGGTGGTGTAGAAGGCGATGTGCTTGGTCTCCTGCGCGGCGATGCGCCGCACCAGCGGGGCGAGCACGGGGTGGTCCTCCAGCGCGGCCAGTCGCCGGTAGCCGGCGGCGGCCGAGCGCTCGTTCACCGCGCCCCAGAGCATGTGCACGGCGACGAAGTCCGTGCCCACGATGTTGGACAGCAGCGACTGCTTCACCGGGCTGATCCGGTCCCGCCAGCCCAGCTTCACACGCTTGGCCTTGACCTCGTCGAAGGCCACGGTGATCCCGTGCAGGTCCAGGACGTGGGCGAGGGCCTCGCCGTGCCAGAACTCCTCGTGGTTCCAGATGGTCATGAAGGTGCTGACCTCGGGGTCCCGGCGGGACGGGCTGACGAGCATGTCCCGCAGGTAGCAGACGGTGTGGAACTCGACGTCGCACATGTAGCGCAGGGTGCGCAGCGTCTCCGGGGGCAGCGGGTCCTCACGGAACGCATCGAGCCCGAGGTCCTCCCAGTGCAGGCTGGTGGACTCGTGGGCGAAGCGGTCGATGTCGAAGGCCATGACGTCCCTTCCTCTGGTCGTGGTGGCGGTCTCGTGGAAGTATTCGGAGCCGGCGGCGCAGCGGATGGGTGGCCGGAACCCCGGCCCGCCGCACCCCACGAGACAGGAGACGCACTCATGGCAGGACGCACGGCACGGCAGCAGATCGAGGTGGACGGCACCCCGCTGTCCGTCCTGACGGCCGGGGACCCGCAGGGCCGGCCCCTGCTGCTGCTCCACGGCACCTTCTGGAGCCGGGTGTGGCAGCCGGTGCTGCCGGCCCTGGGCGAGGCCGCCCGGTGCCTGGCCCTGGACCTGCCCGGCTTCGGCGCCAGCGGCGGGGAGCTCGAGGTGGAGCACGCCACCGTCCCGGCCCTGGCCGGCACGGTGCTGGCCGCCGCGGACGCCCTGGGCCTGGAGGAGTTCGACCTGGCCGGCCACGACATCGGCGGCGGGATCGCCCAGCACGTGGCCGCGACCAGCGGACGGGTGCGGCGGCTGGTGCTGATGAACTCCGTGATGTTCGACTCCTGGCCGGTGCCGGCCGTCGAGCGCTTCCGGGACCCGCAGGTGCGGGCGGCCACCACCGTGGAGGAGCTGCTGGCCGCCCGGGCCGCCTCCACCCGCGGCAGCGTGTCCCGGGAGCTGGGGGAGGAGGAGCTGGCCGAGTACCTGGCGCCCTGGCGGGACCCGGCCCGGGTCCGGTCCTGGACGGCGCTGGCCGCCGCGGCGGACCCGCGGTACACGATGGACCTGGTGCCGGCCCTGCAGGAGGCCGCGCTGCCCACCCGGCTGGTGTGGGGCCGCGACGACGACTTCCAGAAGATCGGCTTCGCACGCCGCTACGTCGAGCAGATCCCGGGCTCCGACCTGGTGGAGGTCGACGGCAAGCACATCCCCACCGAGGACTCCCCGGCCGCGGTCGCCGCGGCGATGCTGGAGCACCTCACCGGAGCGGACCCGGCCCGGCCGGGGGCGTGACGTCGGCGGGGCCGGAGCGCCGGTGGGGCTGCCGGGGCGGCGGGCCGTAGGCTCGTCAGCACGCCGCCCTCGGCGCCGCCCGGCCGTGCGCCGGGCCCGTGAACAGCATCGACAACCGTGAGGTGAGAACGTGGTGAGCAGTCCCCGGACGATCGTCTTCGACGTCAACGAGACCCTGTCCGACATGGCCCCGCTGGGGGAGGCCTTCACCGCGGCCGGCGCCCCCGCACACCTGGCACAGGTCTGGTTCGCCGGCATCCTCCGCGACGGATTCGCCGTCACGGCCGCCGGCGGCAACGCGGCCTTCGCCGAGATCGCCCAGGACAGCCTGGTGCGCCTGCTGGCGGAGACCGGCGACGGGGCGGACGAGGCCGCGGCGGGCTCGATCATGTCCGCGCTCAGGAGCCTGGAGGTGCACCCCGACGTCGTCGCCGGGATCGAGGCCCTGAGCCCGCTGGCCGAGCTGGTCACGCTGAGCAACGGTTCGGCGAGCGTGGCCGAGTCCCTGCTCGGCCGGGCCGGGGTCCGGGAGCGCTTCCGCGCCCTGCTCAGCGTCGACGACGCCCCGGCCTGGAAGCCGGCCCGGTCCGCCTACGCCTACGCCGCGGCGCAGTGCGGCCGTCCGGCCGAGCAGATGCTGCTGGTGGCCGTGCACCCGTGGGACGTCCACGGGGCGCACGAGGCGGGGCTGCGGACGGCGTGGCTCAACCGCACGGGAGCCCAGTACCCGGGCTACTTCGCCCAGCCGGACCTCGAGGCGGCCGATCTGCCCGCCCTGGCCGCGCAGCTGGGCGGCGCCCCGGCCTGATCCGCGGTGCGGCGGTCGGCGACCGTCCCGCGGCACCGCGCCGGCCGGCGCCGCACCGGCCGGTGCGGCATCCTGGAGCGGTGGCTCACATCGTGCTGGAGGTCGACCCCGCGCTGGAGTTCCTGCTGACCCCGCGCCGGCGCGGGTCCCGCTTCCCGCTCGACGTGCCCGGCACGGACACGGTCGGCCACGTGGTGCGCATGGTCGGCATCCCGCCGACCGAGGTCGGCACGGTCCGCCTCGACGGCCGCGAGGTCGACCTGGCGACCCGGCCCACCGCCGCGGCCCCCGCGCCGTCGGAGGCCGGCGACCCCGGCAGCGGGCCCGTGCTCACCGTCGGTGCCCGGCCGAGGCCCCAGCCCACCCGGCACCGTCCTCCGCGCTTCCTGCTCGACGTCCACCTGCGGCCCCTGGCCCGCCGCCTGCGCCTGCTGGGCCTCGACGCCGCCTGGGAGGCCGACGCCGACGACGCCCACCTCGTGGACCGCGCCGCCCGGGAGGAGCGGGTGCTGCTCACCCAGGACCGGGGGCTGCTCCACCGCGGGGCCCTGCCCGAGGGCGCCCTGGTGCGCGGTGATCGGGCCGACGAGCAGCTGGCCGACGTCCTCGACCGGTTCGACCCGCCCCTGGCGCCGTGGACCCGGTGCCTGCGCTGCGGCGCGCCGCTGGAGGAGGCGAGCGCGGAGGACGTGGCCGACCAGCTGCTGCCCCGCACCCGGCGGGCGTACCGGTCCTTCTCCCGCTGCACCGGCTGCGGGCAGGCGTACTGGCGCGGGGCCCACGCCGGCCGCCTGGACGCCGTCGTCGCCCGGGCCCTTGCCGCGCGGCGGCCCCCGGCGTAGCTTGGGGGCCATGTTCTCGTCCTGATGCCCCGGTCCGCGTCCGCGGCCGGCACCGTCGATCCGAGCCCGAGCGGCTCCGCGCATCCGGTGCCGCACCGGCCCGGCGGGCCCCGCTCCCGCATCGACAGGACCCCACCATGGCCTCGGCCCCGCACCACCCCCTGCACCTGCGCCTGGACGGCGTCGGCTTCGGCTTTCCCGGACGCCGCGTCCTCACCGACGTCTCGCTGACCGTCCCGGCCGGTGGGCGCATCGGCCTCATCGGCGAGAACGGCGCCGGCAAGACCACCCTGCTGCACCTGGCCGCCGGGCTGCTGGTGCCCGCCACCGGCACCGTCCACCGCCCCGAGCGCACCGGGCTGCTCCGACAGCAGCTGGACCTGCCCGCGCGGGTCACGGTGGGGCAGGTGGTCGAGGACGCCGTCGCCGACGTCCGGGCCCTGGAGCACCGCCTCGCCGCGCTCGCCGCCGGAATCGCCCAGGCCCCCGGGGACCCGGCGACCGCGGACGCCTACGACGCCGTCCTGCGCGACGCCGAACGCGAGGGCCTCTGGGCCCTCGACGCCCGGATCGAGGCGGTCCTCGGCGGACTGGGCCTCGGCGGGCTGTGCCGGGACCGCCGGATCGAGGAGCTCTCCGGCGGTCAGCGGCGGCGGCTCGCCCTCGCCGCGCTGCTGCTGTCCCGGCCCGCGGCCCTGCTGCTCGACGAGCCGACCAACCACCTCGACGACGCCGCCGTGGACTTCCTCGTGGCCGAGCTGGCCGGCCGGCGGGGTCCCGTGCTCATGGCCAGCCACGACCGCTGGTTCCTGGACGCCGCCGCCACCGGGGTGGTCGACCTCGACCCCGCGCTGGGCCCGGACGAGTCCGCCGGCGGCCCGGCCCGGCAGGGCACCGTGTCCACCGGCGGCTACTCGGCCTACCTGGACCGGCGCGAGGCCGCCCGCCGCCGCTGGGGCGAGCGGTTCGCGGCCCAGCAGGAGGAGCGGCAGCGGCTGCAGGAGGTCGTCGACGTCTCCGGGCGGGAGATCTTCCACACCACGGACCCGAAGTCCGAGGGCCGCATCACGCGCAAGTTCTACAGCGACCGCGCCGCCAAGACCATCGGCGGCCGGGTCCGCTCGGCCCGCCAGCGGCTCGGCGCGCTCGAGCGCGCCGCCGTCGGCGCGCCGCCGGCCCCGCTGCGCTCCGCCGGGATCGCCGGGACCGCGGACGACGACGCCTCCGGCACCCTGCTCCGGCTGAGCGGGGCGGCCGTCGCAGGGCGGCTGGCCCCGACCGACCTGGTGCTGCACGCCGGGGACCGGCTGCTGGTCCAGGGCCCGAACGGCACGGGGAAGTCCACGCTGCTCTCCCTGCTGGCGGGCGAGCTGCGCCCCGACGCGGGCGCCGTGGAACGCCGGGGCGTCGTCGTCGGGCGCCTGGCCCAGGAGGACGACTGGCCGGACCTCGCGGTGCCCGCCGAGGCGGCCTACCGCGCCCGGCTGCGGGACGCCGCCCGCGCCCCGACGCTGCGCGACCTCGGGCTGCTGCGCGGCGAGGACGCCGCCCGCCCCCTCGGGGAGCTGTCCCCCGGTCAGCGCCGCCGGGTGGCGCTCGCGGCCCTGGTCGCCGAACCCGCCCCGGTGCTGCTGCTGGACGAGCCGACCAACCACCTGTCCCTGGCCCTGGCGGAGGAGCTCGAGCAGGCCCTGGAGGACTTCCCGGGGACCGTGGTGCTGGCCACCCACGACCGGTGGATCCGGCGGCGCTGGACCGGCCGGGTGCTCTCGGTGCCGCCCGCCGCGGCGGGCACGGCCGCGGCGGGGCACGGGACAGCCCTTGAGGGCATTCGGAAGCTGGCTTAGTGTTGAGGTCCGTCGACAACCCACGGAGGAGGAGCCATGGCCGCAGCAGTGGACAGGAACTGGTGGCGGAAGGTGCTGGTGATCGCGACCCTGCCGTTCGCGGCACTGGGCGTCACCGGGTGCGACAACACGGAGTCGGGCGGCGAGGGGGGCACCGAGCAGGAGGCCACCACCGGGACCGAGGAGACCGCCGGCGCCGAGGAGACCGCCGAGAGCGAGGAGACCGCCGCCCCCGGAGCGACCATCGGCGAGGAGGAGAGCGCGCCGGAGGAGGAGAGCGCCACGGAGGGCGAGCTGCCCTACGAGGACGGTGGCCAGGAGGAGGGGCAGGGCGGGAACTGACCCCGCCGGGGCCCTGCCCCGCTCCGCCCGAGCGCGGGTGTGCCGCGCCCATTCCGATCGACCGCCGCCCGGTCCAGCCCCACAAGAGGGGGCAGGGCCGGGCGGCATGCTGCGGTGGGCGCGGGCGACCCGACGGCGCGCGGCGGTGCCGCACGTCAGGGCGGGGTCGCGGGGCCGCCCCGCCGCGGCGCCGGCGGACGGTCACGGTGCCCGGCGCCGTCGTGGGCGAGTCACGGACGAGCACACGGTTCCGGTCGGCCGCCCTGCGGGGTGAGGATGATGCCATCCCCGGCACGGGCGATCGGGGGGACTCCGGTCGAGGTCGCCCGCCGGGGCTGCTCGTCGGTCCGCGCCGCTCGTCCTGGCGGTCGTGCGCCGCGGACGGGCCGGACGCGAAAGGACCGCCGTGACCACGCCACTCGTTCCCGAACTGCCCGAGGTGCCCGGGACCGCGCGCAGCGCCCCCGGCCGGGAGGCGGGGCGCCACCGCGCGCCCGACCGCACGATCGAGCGGGCCGCCGTGCTCGCCCTGCTGATGCTGCTCGGGCTGGCCCTGGTCCTGGCCGCGGTCAGCCGTGTCGCGCCGGTCGTGCCGCTGGTCACCGCGGCGGCCCTGCTGCTCGTGGCCGTCGCCGCGCTGGGACGGGCCCCCGCGGCCGACCGCGCCGCGCCGCCGGCCCGCCCGGCGGCGGACGGGACGACGTGCGGGCTCGAGGACCGCTCCGACGTCCTGCGCTGCCACCGGCCCGCCGGTCACCCCGGGACCCACTACGACGAAGGGGCCGGCCAGGCGTTCGAGGACACGCTCGCCGCCCACATCGGCGACGCCGGCGCCTACTACCTCGACCGGCAGGGCCGCCCGGTGCCCATCGACGACGCCTTCTGAGGAACGCGGTCCGCCCGTCCCGGCCGGCAGGAGGCCTTCCCGGCGGGGCCGTGTCCGAATCGTGTCCGTCATCTTCCCGCCACGTGCCCGGTGTCCGCTGACCTGCGCCTACGTTGGGGATGTCGCACAGACACGGGGCTCGACAGGCGTCCGGGGGAGGACGCCGCGAGCCGGCACCAGTCGCGAAGCGGTCCTCGCTTCTCCACCGGATGGGACAGAACCATGAGAAGAACCACCAGGGCAGTCACGGCCGCCGTCTTCGCGGCAGGAGTCGGCCTCGTCGCCGCCGCGCCGGCGCAGGCGATGGAGATCTCCGACATCAGCGACGCCACGCGGATCGCCGAGGGGGCGGCCGTCCAGGGCACCTACAAGGTCTCCTGCACCGCGGGCAGCAACGTCTTCGTCTCCCTGAGCGTGACCCAGCGGGTCTCCGAGGGGCGCATCGCCAACGGCAGCTATTTCGAGCAGTGGGCCTGCGAGGGCGGCGAGGTCGAGATGGACTACCAGGCCGTGGCCTTCAACATGGCCTTCGACGAGGGGCCGGCCGTCATCTCCGGGTTCATCCAGGAGTGCCAGACCGAGTTCTGCGGGACCGGCACCAACCTGCCGCTGCAGGTCATCGAGATCAGGGACTGACCGCGGCCCGGCCCCGCCCCCGCCGACCCCCCACGTCGGCGGGGGCGGGGCCGCTCGCTGCGCGCACTCCGTCCCTGCCGGGACGCACTCGTGTCCTGCCGGGGCGCACTCCGGCTCTGCCGGGCACCGGGGCCCGGCAACTCTGCCCGAAAGTCCACTGCCCGGCCCCCGCCCCCGACCTAGAGTCGACAGCATCGACCGCACCGCCGTTTCCCCCCGCCCCCCGCAGCGGACCGACGACCGCGCCCTGCCCGCCCTCCAGGAGGAGGTCCTCACGAGGCAGCCGGCGCGGGTCGACGCCGTGAGCGGGGCCGACCACGCCGTGCGGGGCTACCGCTCCGCCTTCCGGGACCTCGTGGACCGGGCCGGACCGTGAGCGCCCCCGCCGTCGAGCTGCGCCGCCCCGAGGGCCGCCGGCACCTCCACCGGGAGCGGATCTGGGGCACCACGGTGACCGTCGACGTCCGCGCCGGGGAGGAGCCCCTGCCGGCCGAGCGCGTCGTGCAGCACGCCCTGGACGTGGCCGTGGCCAACATGGGGTGGGTCGACGCCGTCTTCTCCACCTACCGGCCCGACTCCCTGGTGACCGCGCTGCGGACCGGCCTGCTCGACGAGCGCCGGCTCACCCGGGGCGACCCGGCGCAGGGGGCCCTGCTCGACGTGCTCCGGCGTTGCCGGGAGGGGCGGCAGCTGACCGACGGCTGCTTCGACCCCTGGGCCGTGCGCGGCGGGTTCGACCCCTCCGGCTACGTCAAGGCCTGGGCCGCGGAGCGGCTGGCGGACGACCTGGTCCGCGCCGGCTGCCCGAACGTGTGCCTCGACGCCGGCGGGGACGTGGTCACCCGCGGGGTCGCGGCACCGGGGGAGCCCTGGGCGGTGGGGATCCGCCACCCGGACGACCCCGGCGCGCTCTCGTGGACCGTCCTGCCCGGCGACGGCGCGGTCTCGACCTCCGGGACCTACGAACGACCCGCCCACATCGTCGACCCCCGCACCGGCCGGCCCGCGGCCGGGGCCCGCTCCGCGACCGTCGTCGGCCCGGACGCGCGCCTGGCCGGGATCCTGGCCACGGCCCTCGTGGTCGCCGGCCGGGACGGGGCCCGCTGGTTCTGCGGGCTGGACGAGTGGTCCGCCTGGGTGGTGGATCCCGCCCCCGCGGACACCGCGTGGACGATCGGCCGGGACCGGCACCGGACCGGCTGAGTCCCGCCGCGGGCCCCGGGGTCGCTAGGGTGGACGCGGTGAGCATCGACCTCGACACCACTGCGGCCACCGCCCCCGACGCCACCCGCTCCGGCATGGTCCGGGTCCGCGGGGCCTCCGAGCACAACCTGCGCCACGTGGACGTGGACATCCCCCGCGACGCGATCGTCGCCTTCACCGGCGTCTCCGGGTCCGGGAAGTCCTCCCTGGCCTTCGGCACCGTCTACGCCGAGGCCCAGCGGCGCTACCTCGAGTCCGTCGCGCCCTACGCCCGGCGGCTGATCCAGCAGGGGCACAACCCCGCCGTGGAGGAGATCACCGGGCTCCCGCCCGCCGTGGCCCTCCAGCAGCGGCGCGGGGCCCCCAGCTCCCGCTCCACGGTGGGCACCCTGACCACGCTGTCCAACTCGGTGCGCATGCTCTTCTCCCGGGCGGGCACCTACCCCGAGGGCGCCGAGGGCAGCCTGGACTCCGACGCCTTCTCGCCCAACACCGCCGCCGGCGCGTGCCCCGAGTGCTCCGGCCTGGGCACCGTGCACGACGTCACCGAGTCCTCCCTGGTCCCGGACCCCGGGCTGAGCATCCGCGAGGGCGCGGTGGCCGCCTGGCCCGGCGCGTGGCAGGGCAAGAACCTGCGGGACATCCTCGTGCACCTGGGCCACGACGTCGACGCCCCGTGGCGGGAGCTGCCCCGGGACGTCCGGGACTGGATCCTGTTCACCGAGGAGCAGCCGGTCGTGGAGATCACCCCGCAGCGGGACCGCGTGGCGAAGCCCTACAAGGGCCGGTTCTGGAGCGCGCGCAGCCACGTCCTGCACACCCTGGCGGACTCCGCGAGCCCGCAGATGCGCGAGCGCGTCCTGCGCTTCGTGGTCACCGGCCCGTGCCGCGCGTGCGGGGGCGCCGGGCTGCGCCCGGAGGCGCTCGCCGTGACCTTCGGGGGCCGGACCATCGCCGAGTTCAACGGGGCGCCCCTGGCCGAGCTGGCCGAGGCGGTGCGCCCGACGGCCGTCCTGGAGCAGGCCGGGACCGCCTCGCGCGCGGTGACCTCCGGGGAGCGCAGCGAGGCCGCGGTCACCATCGCCCGGGACCTGCTCGCCCGGTTGGAGGTGCTGCTCGGCCTGGGCCTGGGCTACCTGAGCCTGGACCGGTCCACCCCCACGCTCTCCCCGGGGGAGATGCAGCGGCTGCGCATCGCCACCCAGCTGAGATCGGGACTGTTCGGGGTGGTCTACATGCTCGACGAGCCCTCCGCGGGCCTGCACCCGGCCGACGCCGAGCCGCTGCTGGCGGTGCTGGAGGAGCTGAAGGCCTCCGGCAACTCGGTGTTCGTGGTGGAGCACGACATGGCCGTGGTCCGCCGGGCCGACTGGGTCGTGGACGTGGGCCCGCAGGCCGGGGACCGGGGCGGCTCGGTGCTCTACAGCGGCCCCGTGCCGGGGCTGGCCGAGGTCCCGGCGTCCGTCACGCGCCCGTTCCTGTTCCCCGACGGGGAGGCCGCCGCACCACCGCCCGCCGCCCGCCGGCCCGAGCGGTGGCTGCGGCTGCGCGGGGTGCGCCGGCACAACCTCGTCGACCTGGACGTCGAGATCCCCCTGGGGGTGCTCACCGCCGTCACCGGGGTCTCCGGCTCGGGCAAGTCCACCCTGGTCAGCCAGGTCCTGGCCGAGACCGTGGGACGGCACCTGCACGGCGGGGCGGTGCCCACGGACGACGACGAGGCGGCGCCCGCTCCCGGGGCGCGGGTGGGCTCCGCCGAGGGCCTGGAACACCTGGACCGGATGATCCGCGTGGACCAGCGGCCCATCGGCCGGACCCCGCGCTCCAACCTGGCCACCTACACCGGGCTCTTCGACGCGGTCCGCAAGCTCTACGCCGCCACCGACGAGGCCCGGGCCCGGGGCTACGGGGCCGGGCGGTTCTCCTTCAACGTGGCCGGCGGGCGGTGCGAGACCTGCCAGGGCGAGGGCTTCCTCGCCGTGGAGCTGCTGTTCCTGCCCGGCACCTACGGCCCCTGCCCCGACTGCCACGGCGCCCGCTACAACCCCGAGACGCTGGAGGTCACGCACCGGGGCCGGAGCATCGCCGACGTGCTGGGCATGCGGGTGGAGACGGCCGCGGAGTTCCTCGCCGACGTCCCGGCCGCCGCGCGCAGCCTGCGCGCCCTGCTCGACGTGGGTCTCGGCTACCTGCGGCTGGGCCAGCCGGCCACCGAGCTCTCCGGCGGCGAGGCCCAGCGGATCAAGCTGGCCACGGAGCTGCAGCGGGCTCGGCGCGGGCACACCCTCTACCTCCTGGACGAACCGACCACCGGGCTGCACCCGCAGGACGTGCAGGCGCTGCTGCGCCAGCTGAACCGGCTCGTGGACGCGGGCAACACCGTGGTGGTGGTGGAGCACGCCATGGACGTGGTGGCCCGGGCGGACCGGGTGATCGACATGGGCCCCTCCGGCGGCGAGGCCGGTGGGCGGATCCTCTGCGCCGGCACCCCCGCCGAGGTCGCCGCGTGCCCGTCGAGCCGCACCGCCCCCTACCTGGCCGCCGCCCTCCGCTGACCCGTCCCCGCCTCCCGCGCCGAGGTCGCACGCAGCGGCGACCGCGCGCGGGTGGGTGGCCGAGAGACGCAACCCCGCGGGAGCGGGGCCCACGGGCAGCCCCCGCGCGCCGGGCGGCGGGCGGGGGCTGCGGGGAGCGCTGCGGGTCAGGGCTGCTGCTGGTCCTGGTCCCCGGTGCCGAGGAAGCCGCCGGCCTTCTCCTGCGCCTGGTCGACCTGGTCCTCGTACTTCCTGCCGGTGCGCTCGTCGACGGCGTCGCCGCCGCGGTCGACGCCCTGCTGCACCTTGTCCGGGTGCTGCTCCGCGAAGTCCTTCGCCTTGTCCGCGAATCCTCCCATGTCCACCATGGTCGTTCCCTTCGTCGATCGGTTCCGGTGGGCGCCGCCCACCGGAGGGACTCTCCCATCCTGGTCCCCGGGCGGGGCCCTGGCCACCCCGAGCCGAGATCGCGGCTCACGGCGACACGACCGTGCCCGGTCGCCGACACGGGCAGCCTCGCGGGTCAGAGGGGGGTCAGGGGCGGTGGCGGGACTGGTGCAGTTCCCGTACCTCCGGGGCCAGGTCGGGGCACGGGCCGTCCACCGGCACGCCCGGGGCCACCTGGGAGATCGGCAGCGCCGCCACGGGGGCGGGCGGGACGCCGAGCTCCTGCAGCCACCGGACCAGCTGCGCGGAGGAGGAGGCGTGGACGATGCGGCCCAGCCCCACCCAGGCGTGCGCGGCCGAGCACATGGGGCAGTGCTCTCCCGAGGTGTAGACCGTGGCCGAGGAGCGCTGCTCCGGAGCGAGGCGAGCGGCTGCCCAGCGGGCGATCTCGAACTCGGGATGCCGGGTGGCGTCACCTCCGGCCACCCGGTTGCGGTCCTCGAACAGCACCTCTCCCCGCGCCGAGACGAGCACCGAGCCGAACGGCTCGTCCCCGGCGTCGAGGGCCTCGCGGGCCAGTTCCACGCAGCGTCGCAGGTGCTTGCGGTCGGTCTCGGAGATGCCCATGGGCCCAGCCTACGAGTCGTCCGGTCCGCCCGGCGCGCGCCGGCCGGGCCGGGGCGTCACCCGGTCCCGTCGGCGACCTCCTCGAGCACCTCCGTCACCACGGCGCGCGCCCGGGCCTCGGCCGTGGCGGCGTCCCCGGAGGCGACGGCGGCGGCGGTGGCCTCGTGGTCCTCCAGCGCCCCGGGAGCGGGGTCCCGCGGCATGAGCCCCAGCGCGGTGCGCCCGGAGAGCACTTCGGCCACCGTCCCGCCCAGGGCGGCGAGCATGGGGTTGCCGCTGGCCGCCAGCAGCAGCTCGTGGTAGGCGATGTCGGTCGCCAGGTACTCCGGGTCCGTGCCGCGGTGGGCCTCGCCCAGCTCCTTGAGCCGGGCGGCCAGCTCCACGAGACGGCGGCGGGTGGACGCGTCCGCCCGCGCGGCGGCGAGGCGGGCCGCCACGGGCTCGATCGCCGCGCGAAGCTCGGTGAGGCTCAGCAGCTGGGCGTCCCGGCCGGGGCCGCCCAGCCGCCACCGGATCAGCCGGGGGTCGAACGGGTTCCAGTCCTGGGACGGCCGCACGGTGACGCCCACGCGACGCCGCGACTCCAGCATCCCCATGGACTCGAGCACCCGCACGACCTCGCGCACGAGGGTGCGGGAGACGCCGAACTCCTCCTCGAGGCCGGCGAGCGTCAGGACCGTGCCGGGAGTGCGCTCGCCCGAGGCGACGCTGCGGCCGAGCCGATCCAGCACTTCGCTGTGCTGCTCCACCCCGTGCATCCCGGCTCCGTCCCTCTCGCGGCGCTCATGACGTGCCCGCTGTTGCCAAAAGTATGATCTTTCTGTCAGCCTAGCGCGTGTCGTGGATCACGACGAGCACCCCCACGGCCTGTGCGCAGGCCCGAGATCACGGAGACCCTCAGTGGAAGACTGGACACAGACCCTCGGAACCGCCCCCTTGCTGGGCATCGCGGCCGCCGCCATCGCGCTGATCCTGATCCTGGTGATCAGGTTCAAGCTGCACGCGTTCCTGACCCTGATCCTCGTGGCGCTGCTGACCGCGCTGGCCACGGGCATCCCGCCGGCGCTGATCGTGGAGACCGCCGTGGGCGCCTTCGGCAGCACACTGGGCTCGGTGGCCCTGCTGATCGGCCTCGGCGCCATGCTCGGCAAGCTCGTGGAGCACAGCGGGGGCGCCCGGGTGCTCGCCGACAAGCTCGTGGACATCTTCGGTGAGAAGCGGGCGCCCTTCGGCCTCGGCATCGCCTCGCTGATCATGGGCTTCCCGATCTTCTTCGACGCCGGCCTGGTGGTCATGCTGCCCATCATCTTCGCCGTCGCCCGCCGCGTGAGCGGCACCAACGTGCTGCTCTACGGCATCCCCGCCGCCGGTGCGTTCTCGGTCATGCACGTCTTCGTGCCGCCGCACCCGGGCCCCGTGGCCGCCACCGAGCTCTACGGCGCCGACCTCGGCATGGTCCTGCTGATCGGTCTGCTGCTGGCCTTCCCGCTCTGGTACGTCACCGGCTACCTGTGGGGCAAGCGCGTGGGCATGAACTTCGTCCTGCCCGTGCCGGGACTCTTCGGGGAGATCGACGACGACCAGCCGGTCAACCCGCCCAAGGTCGGCACCATCATCGCCCTGCTGCTGCTGCCCCTGGTGCTCATCTTCATGAACACCGGCCTGGACTTCCTCCGCGCCGCAGGCACGGTCTCCGAGGACGCCCCCTGGTTCGGCGCGCTCTCCATGGTCGGCGCCTCCCCGGTGGCCCTGCTGATCTCGGTCCTCGTGGCCCTGTTCGTCCTCGGCACCCGCCGCGGCGAGCACGGCACCGCCCTGGAGAAGGTCGTCGACTCCGCCCTGGGCCCGGTGGCCTCGGTCATCCTCATCACCGGCGCCGGCGGCATGTTCGGCGGCATCCTGCGCGCCTCCGGCATCGGTGACGCCCTGGCGTCCTCCCTCGAGGGCATCGGCCTGCCGGTCATCTTCGCCGCCTACATCATCGCCGTGGTCCTGCGCCTGGCCCAGGGCTCGGCCACCGTGGCCCTCGTCACCGCCGCCGGTCTCATGGCCCCGGCCGTGGCCGCGGGCGGCTTCAACTCCGTGGAGGTCGCGGCCGTCGTCCTGGCCACCGCCGCCGGGTCGGTCTTCGCCAGCCACGTCAACGACTCCGGGTTCTGGCTCGTCGGCCGGCTCATGGGCATGGACGTCAAGACCACGCTGCGGACGTGGACCGTCCAGCAGGCCCTGCAGTCCGTGGTGGGCTTCGTCATCGTCCTCGCCGTCTTCTACATCGCCTGAGGCGGACGTGAACAGCATCTTCGACATCACCGGCCGGCTCGCCCTGGTCACCGGCTCCTCCCGGGGACTGGGGCGGGCCCTGGCCGCGGGCACTTCAGCAGGTAGAACTCGACCTGCACGGGCGCGACGGCGAGGCCCTCGCCCGGGTGCGCGACGAGATCGCCGGCCGCACGGGCACGGCGCCGGCCACGGCCGCCTTCGACCTCACCGACGCCGACGCCGTGCGGTCGGGGATCGAGGCGGTGGTGGCCGAGCACGGGGTGCCGGACATCCTGGTGAACAACGCCGGGATCCAGCGCCGCGCCCCGTTCGCCGAGTTCACGGCCCAGGACTGGGAGGACATCGTCGCGGCGAACCTCTCCAGCGCCTTCCACGTCTCCCGCGCCGTGGTCCCCGGAATGCAGGAGCGGGGCTCCGGCAAGATCGTCAACATCGCCTCGGTGCAGTCCGTGCTCGCCCGGCAGACCATCGCCCCGTACTCGGCCACCAAGGGCGGGGTGGTCATGCTCACCAAGGGGATGGCCGCCGACCTGGCCCGCTACAACATCCAGGTCAACGCGATCTCCCCCGGCTACTTCGCCACTGAGATGAACCGGGCCCTGGTCGAGGACGAGGCGTTCAACGCGTGGGTGGTCGACCGCACCCCGGCCCGGCGCTGGGGGCGCGTCGAGGAGCTCGTGGGCACGCTGATCTACCTGTGCTCGGACGCCTCCAGCTTCGTGTCCGGGCACAACGTCCTGGTCGACGGCGGCATGACCTCCGTCGTCTGACCCGCAACCGCCAGCCACCGATCCGGATGTCCCCGCTGATCCGGACGTCCCAGGAAGAGAGCCCATGAGAGCCATCGTCATCCACGGCAAGCAGGACCTGCGCGTCGAGGAGCTGCCCGTCCCGGAACCGGCCGCGGGGCAGCTCCGGCTCCGGATCGCCTACGGCGGGGTGTGCGGGTCCGACCTGCACTACTGGGCCGAGGGCGCCAACGGGGAGTACGTGGTCCGGGAGCCGCTCGTGCCCGGCCACGAGGTCTCCGGGACGGTGGACCTCGACCCCGCCGGCGAGCTCGCGCCGGGCACCCCGGTGACGGTCCACCCGGCCACGTTCGGCACCCCGGAGCCGGGGATCGAGGACCGGCGCCACCTGTGGCCGGGCGGGGCCTACCTGGGCAGCGCCGCCACCCGGCCGCACACCCAGGGCGGGATGAGCGAGTTCCTGCTGGTGCGCCGGGACATGGTCCGGGTGCTCCCGGAGGGCGTCCCGCTGCGCCGGGCCGCCCTGGCCGAGCCGCTGGCCGTGGCGCTGCACGGGCTGACCGTGGCCGGGGACGTGGCGGGCCGGCGCGTGCTGGTCTCCGGGTCCGGGCCGATCGGGCTGCTCGCCGCGGCCGCCGCCCTGGCGCGCGGCGCGGCGGAGGTCGTGGCCACCGACGTCCTGGAGGGCCCGCTGGAGCGGGCACGGTCCCTGGGCGTGCACGGCACCGTCCGGATCGGGGCGGACCCGCTCCCGGCCGAGGCCTTCGACGTGGTGCTGGAGTGCTCCGGGGTGCCCGCGGCCGTGAGCCCCGCGCTGACGGCCGCGCGCCGGGGTGCCGTAGTGGTCCAGGTGGGGATGGTGCCGAACGAGGCCCGGCCCGTGAACCTGGCCCCGCTGGTGTCCAAGGAGCTCCAGCTGCGCGGCTCGTTCCGCTTCGACGACGAGATCGACGAGGCGATCGAGCTGCTCGCCGCCCACCCCGGGATCGAGGGCGTCGTCACGCACGAGATCCCGGCCGAGCGGGCCCTGGAGGCCTTCGCCGCGGCCCGGGACTCCGCGGCCTCCGGCAAGGTGCTCGTGTCCTTCGGCGAGGAGACCCGCTGATGACCGGACCGCACGCGGAGCCCACCGCCGGTTCGGTGGTGCTCGGGGTCGACATCGGCACCACGAGCACCAAGACGGTCGCGTTCGCGGTGGGCGGCGAGCAGCTCGCCTCCGCCTCGGCGGGCTATCCGCTGGAGGAGCCGCACGGCGGCCACGCCGTGCAGGACCCGCAGCTGATCCTCCGCGCCGTCCTGGACACGGTGCGCGCCGTGGTCGAGGAGGTCGGGGCCGAGCGCGTGGCCGGGCTGTCCTTCAGCTCCGCGATGCACGGCCTGCTCGGTCTCTCGCCCGAGGGGGATCCGCTCACCCCGCTCGTCACCTGGGCCGACACCCGGGCCAGTGCCCAGGCGGAGCGGCTGCGCGCCGGCGTGGGCGGGCTCGCGCTGCACCGGCGCACGGGCACCCCCGTGCACCCGATGTCACCGCTGCCCAAGCTCGTGTGGTTCCACGAGCAGGAGCCGAAGCTGTGCGAGCGGGTCGCCTTCTGGGCCGGCATCAAGGAGTTCGTGCTGCTGCGGCTGTGCAACGCCCTCGTGGTGGACCACTCGGTGGCCTCCGCCACGGGGCTGATGAACATCCACGAGCTGGCCTGGGACGACGAGGCCCTGGCCCTGGCCGGGATCCTGCCCGAGCAGCTGCCCGAGCTCGTGCCCACCACCACCGTCCTGCCCGGGCTCACGGACGGGGCCGCCCGGGCCACCGGCCTGCCCGCGAGCACGCCGGTGGTGGTCGGCGCCAGCGACGGACCCCTCGCGAACCTGGGGCTGGGGGCGGTGCGGCCCGGAGTGGCGGCCTGCTCGATCGGCACGAGCGGCGCGCTGCGCGTCGTCGTCGACCGTCCCGTGGTGGACCCGCTGGGCCGGGTCTTCTGCTATGCCCTCACCCCCGGCCGCTGGGTGGTGGGCGGGGCCATCAACAACGGCGGCGTGGTCCTGGGCTGGGCGGGCGACGCGCTCGCCCCGGACCTCGGCGAGGACTCCCAGGAGGCCCTGTGCGCGCTGGCCGAGAGCGTGCCCGCCGGCTCCGGCGGGCTGCTCATGCTGCCCTACCTGCTGAGCGAGCGCGCCCCGCACTGGAGCTCCCTGCCCCGGGGCGCCTACGTGGGGCTCACCCGCGCGCACGGGCGGGCCCACCTGGTGCGCGCGGCCCTGGAGGGGGTGTGCCAGCAGCTGGGCCTGGTCCTGCAGTCGATGCGCTCGGCAGGGCTGGCGGTGGAGCAGATCCGGGCCACGGGCGGGTTCGCGCGCAGCCCCCTGTGGCGGCAGATGCTCGCCGACGTGCTGGGCACGGACATCTCCTTCGCGTCCGGGCACGAGGGGTCCGGGTTCGGCGCGGCGCTGCTCGGCATGCAGGCGCTGGGGCTCATCGAGTCGATCGACGTGGCCGCGGACCTCGTGGAGGTGGACTCCACCCTGCGCCCCGACCCGGCCGACGCCGCGGTCTACGCGTCCCTCCAGCCGGTCTTCGAGCAGCTGTACGAGGCCCTCGTGCCCACCTTCACGTCCTTGCGCCGCCTGGCCCCGGCCCTGCCGCTGGAGCGGGTCTGACCGCCGCCCGGGCCGGAGTATGCCTTCAGGAGCATGTTCGGGACCGGGGGCCCGACGGGGCGGGCCACAGGTGCTGGCCAGCGCGGGAACAGCTCTGCATGATGGACTCGTGACAGCACCGCCGCGGACTCGCGGCGGTGACCGCTCTCGGAAGGAGACGTCATGGTGAACTTCAAGGGGCTCACGGCGAAGGCCAAGCAGCTCGCGCAGCGCAACCCGGACAAGGTGAACAAGGTCCTGGACCAGGCCGGGAACTTCGTGGACAAGCGCACCGGACGGAAGTACGAGCGGCACGTGGACTCGGTCCAGCAGAAGGCCCGGGACTACCTCGGCGGTCACCGGGCCGCCGGGGGGACCACGCCGGACGACCGCTCCCCGGGCGCCCGGCCGGACGGCACGGATCGGCCCGCTGGGACGGACCGGCCCGGCGAGGGCCCGGAAGGAGCCCGCCCGGACCGCGACCCCCGCGGCTGAGCAGCCGGCGCCGCGGCAGCGCACGCCCGATCGGTGCCCGGCCGGGGACTGCCCGGCACGAACGAAGGCCCCGGTCCGCCGGGAGAGGCGGGCCGGGGCCGTCGGACCACCCGCGCAGGGGACGCCGATGGTCCGGGAGAACGCGGGGGGATGTTCTCAGGGCATCACGTTACACATTCGTTATTGATCGCACCAGGGGGCGCCGGCGGCCGGCCGGTGCCCGGGCCGGTCAGCCGGCGAGGAAGTCCAGCAGGGCCTCGTTCACCTCGGGGGCGTGCGTCCAGAGCATGCCGTGCGGGGCGCCCTCGATCTCGACGTAGCGCGCCTGCGGCAGCGCCTTGGTGAACTGCCGGCCGGTGGCGTCGATCGGCAGGATGTTGTCCGCGGTGCCGTGCACGATCAGGGCCGGGACGTCGATCCGGGGGATGTCGGCGCGGAAGTCGGTCAGCCAGGTCGGCTGCGCGGCCACGGAGGCCACGGCGCCCGAGCGGAACGCGATGTCCTTGCTGGCGTCGACGAGCTCCTGGCTGAGCCGGTCCGTGCCGAGGAAGGTGTCGGCGTTGTAGAAGTTGCCGAAGAACTCGGTGAAGAACGCGTACCGGTCCGCGGTCACGGCCGCGGTGAGGCCGTCGAAGACGCCCTGGGGCACGCCCGTGGGGTTGTCGTCGGTCTGCAGCAGGTAGGGCTCCAGCGAGCCGAGGAAGACCGCCTTGGCCACCCGGGAGGAACCGTAGGTGCTGAGGTAGCGGGCCACCTCGCCGGTGCCCATGGAGAAGCCCACGAGGACGGCGTCCTGCAGGTCGAGGTGGGTCAGCACGGCGTCCAGGTCCGCGGCGAAGGTGTCGTAGTCGTAGCCGGTGGTGGGCTTGCTGGAGCTGCCGAAGCCGCGGCGGTCGTAGGTGATCACACGGTGGCCGGCCTCGAGCAGGGCCACGGTCTGCTTCTCCCAGGACGACCCGTCCAGCGGATAGCCGTGGATCAGCACCACGGGCTGCCCGCTGCCGTGGTCCTCGTAGTACAGCTCGATGTCGGTGCTGTTCTCGGTGCCGACGCTGATGTAACCCATGGACGCTCTTCCTCTCGGTCGTTCGTGCAGAGGGTGGGAACGGTCGTTCCCACCGGTTCGAGTCTAGGGAACGACCTCGCTCGCCGGTCGTGCCCCGGTGAGGGCGCCCTGCCAGGCGGCGGTCAGGCGCGCCGGGCCGCGGAGGTGCTCATCGGTGCGGTGCTGCCCACGGGCCGGCCCGGCGGCGAGGTGGCTCAGGACACCAGGGTCGCGTACACGACGTAGTTGTCGTCGAACTCGCCGGTGGCCGGATCGTAGCCGTCGCAGGTGATCAGCCGCAGCTCCGCGGCCTCCGTGTTGCCGTAGACCTCCAGGGTGGGGAAGTCGTCCTTGCCGTACTGCTCCCCGCGGTCGACGGCGAAGACCGCGGTGGAACCGTCCTGACGGGCGACCTCGATCCTGTCCCCGGGGGCGAGCTGCCGCAGGTCCGCGAAGACTCCCGGCCCTCCGCCCGTGGCGTTCACGTGCCCCAGCAGCACGGCCGGGCCGCGCTCGCCGGGAGTGGGGGAGCCGGTGTACCAGCTCGCCGGGGACCCGGGAGCCTCGGGCGGGACCTCCAGGGAACCGTCCTCCCGCAGGCCCAGGTGCAGCAGCTCGGAGCGGGTGCCCGTGGACGGCACGGTCAGGGAGACGGGCTCGGAGGCGTCCAGCACCGCGGGGCGGTCCTGGGGTGCGGCGGTCGGCGTCGCGCGTGCGGCCTGCGGTGTTTCCGTGGGAGACGGCGCGGCCGTGGACGACGGCGTGGACGACGAGGTGGGCGACGACGTGGACGCGGACTGCGTCGAGGACGTGCCGGGGGCGGTGCTCGAGGCCGCCGGGGGCGTGCTGCCGGCGGCGGCCGAGGGGCCGTCACCGGATCCGGCGGCGCAGCCGGTGGCGAGCAGGACGGCGGCCGCCGCGGAGGCCAGCAGGCCCCCGCGGCGACCGGTGGTCGATCCCGTCATGACAGGAACCGTCCCGCGGGATCAGGCCCGGGCAGCGCGCCGGCGCAGGGCCCAGGCGCCGCCGGCCACGGCCGCCAGGAGGCCGCCGCCCAGGGCCGCGGTCTCGGCGCCGGAACCGGTCTCCTGGGTCACGCCGGTGTCGGCGCCGCCCTCGGGCATCGCGCCCATCTGGGAAGCGGTCAGCGTGCCGCAGGCCGCCGGAAGGGTCGCGGCCGCGGGCAGCGACGGGTCGAGGTCGCTCATCTTCTCGGCGGCGGCGGCCGGCATCTTGGCCGGGTCCACGCCGTGGACGACCACGACCGCGGTGCCGCTCTGCAGGGCCTCGGCGGTCGCCGCGTCCAGCTCGAAGGTCCGCTCGTAGGTGTAGGCGCTGCCACCGGGGAAGCGGTCCACGGCGAGGCCGGAGTCGGGGCTGGTGTCGCCCTCGAGGGTCAGCGAGGTGCCGATCATGCCGTAGGAGGGGTGGCCCTCGGTGGTGTTGACCACGCCGTCGCCGTCGGCGTCGGCCTCGGGGCCGGGGCAGGTGCCCTGGCCGTGGATGTGGATGTGCTGGGCGTGCGGGAACGGCCCGTCCATGAAGGTCTCCGCCGCGCCGGTGACGTTCATCGTGACGGTGGCCTCGGTGCCGTGGACGTCGACCATGACGTCGCCGGTGGTGCCGGAGTTGTTCAGGGTGTTCAGGGTCGCCTGGGAGGACCACATGTCCTCCGCGTGGGCGGAGGCGGGGGCAGCGGCCAGGGTGAGGGCGCCGAGGGCCAGGGTGGGGACTGCGAGGAACGTGGACTTGCGCATCAGTTTCTCCTGTGTCGTACCGGGGGTCGTGCCGTGTGCGCACATTCGGTGTGTGCACAGGAGGTTCGGCGCCGGGGCGCCCCCGGATGGGTGCGGCCGCAAAGTTTTTTCCGGCGCTCGAATCGGCGCCCCGGACCGCGGTGCCGGACCGGAGTCCTGGACCGCCCCGGATCCGTCCGGACGCGCCGCCGACCCATCCGCGGCGCGTCCGGTGACGAACACCTGGCATGGAAGGACAGCGTGTGTCGACAGCGCGGCACCGGTCCGATGTGGCACTCTGCGGTACAGGACTGTCCTCGCCCGGGTGGCGGACGAGGCGTTGCCCCCCGAGTGAACAGCGAGATCGCGTGAGTGAAGGACCGACCGGCCGCGGCCGCGGCGCGGGGACCCAGTCCCGTTCCTCCGGCGGGACCGACGACCTGGCCGAGCTGCTGCGGCGCAGCGCCGCCGGGGACGAGACCGCCTTCGCCCAGCTGTACGACGCCACGTGCACGAAGCTGTTCGGGCTCGTGGTGCGGCTGACCCGCTCCCCGGAGCTGGCCGCCGAGGTGGTCCAGGAGGTCTACCTGATGGCCTGGCAGCAGGCGGAGCGCTTCGACCCGCGGCGCGGCACCGTGCTGGCCTGGCTGTGCACCATGGCCCACCGGCGCGCGGTGGATCGGATCCGGCAGAGCCAGCGGGAACGCGTCCGGGACGAGCAGTACGAGCTCCGCCAGGCGGGATCGCCCTCCGACGAGACCTGGGGCGAGGTCGAGCAGTCCCTGGACACCGAGGAGGTCCGCTCGGGGTTGGGATCCCTGAGCGAGCTCCAGCGCGAGGCCGTCTGCCTGGTGTACTACCGGGGCTACAGCCACCGACAGGTCGCCGAGCACCTGGCCGTCCCACTGGGCACGGCGAAGGCGCGGATCAGGGACGGGCTCAACAATCTACGATCGGCATTGGGGGTGCAGCGGTGAACGACATGCAGGTGGACGACTGGTCCGACGACGTCCACGGGGACGCGGCACTCTACGCCGTGGACGCCCTCGAGCCCGAGGAGCGCGCCGCGTTCGAGGAGCACCTCCGGGGCTGCGCGGCGTGCCGCGCCGAGGTGGACTCGTTCGGCGAGGTCGGTGCGGCCCTGGCCTCGGCGGTGGCCCAGGACCCGCCGCCGGCCCTGCGCGCCGACGTCCTCGCCGCCATCCACGGCACCCGGTCCGGGACGCCGACCGCGAGGCCGGCCACGTCGCCCGCCGAGACGCCGGCCGCGACGCCGAGCGCTGTGCCCCCCGCGGGCTCGGTGGACCCGGGGACCGCTGCGGACGTCGTCTCCCTGGCGGAGCGCCGGCGGCCCCGGCGGCAGCGGCTGGCCGCCGCGGCGGCGGCCGCGGTGCTCCTGCCCGGTGCCGCCCTGGGCGGCTGGGCGATCGGGACGCAGACGGAGCAGCGCGAGCAGCAGCAGCTCGCCGCGCAGGAACAGGATCGGCAGGCCCGCCTGCTGGCCGCCGCCGACGTCGCGACCCACCGGCTGGAGGTCGACGGGAGCACCGCCACCCTGGTGGTCTCCGAGCAGGAGGACGCGGCCATGCTCGTGGCCGCCGACCTCCCGGCCCCGGAGGAGGGGCGCGAGTACCAGCTGTGGCTGATGCAGGACGGCTCCCCGGTGCCGGACGCGCACTTCGGCGGCGGGCAGGTGCAGGTGTGGCTGGAGGGGGACGTCGACCGGGCCGGTGCGGTGGCCATGACGGTCGAGCCCGCCGGCGGCTCCGAGACGCCCACCCTGCCGGTGCTGGCCGCCGTGGAGGTCTGACCGGGCACGCAGGAGGGGACCGGGCATGAGGCGGCTGTTCGCCGTGACCCGTGCGGCGGCGGCCGTGGTCGCGGCCGCGCCCGCCGTGGTGGTCACGGTCGTCGCCGGCGCCGTCGTCGCAATCCCGCGGCGAGGTCGTGCCCCCGCCCGCCCCCTGCCATCATGAGGCCATGACCGACGCAGACCTTCCCGCGGACGCGGTGCGCACCGGCGTGTGGGCCACGCTCGGCGACGCCCGCACCACGCTCGCGCTCGAGCGCGCCGGCTTCGACTGGGTCGGCGTCGACGCCCAGCACGGACACTTCGACGACGCCGCCCTCCGCGGCCTCTTCGCGCTGCGGCACGAGGCGGCGGCCCCGGTGCTGGTCCGGGTCGCCGCGAACGACCCCACGGCGATCGGCCGGGCCCTGGACGCCGGGGCGGACGGCGTGATCATCCCCCTGGTCCAGGACGCGGAGCAGGCCGAGGCCGCCGTGGCCGCGGCGCACTACCCGCCACGGGGCGCCCGCAGCTGGGGTCCGCTGCCCGGGAGCCGGGACACGACCGGGGGCGCGGCGTCGATGCCGCGCCCCCGGTGCGCGGTGATGGTCGAGACGGCCCGGGCCGTGGCCGCGGTCGAGGACATCGCGGCCACCCCGGACCTGGACATGGTCTTCGTGGGGCCCTTCGACCTCTCCCTCGCGCTGGGCCGGGACGTCGACGACCTGCTCGCGGACACCGCGGCCGACGCGCCCCTGCCGGTGATCGTGCGCGCGTGCCGGGCGGCCGGTGTGCTGCCGGGCGCGTTCGCGGGGTCCCCGGAGCGGGCGGCCGCGCTGCGCGCGCAGGGCTTCTCCTGGATCGCGGTGACGACCGACTCGGGTGTCCTGCACCTGGGCAGCGCGGCGGCGCGCGCCGGGCTGACGCCCCCGACATGACCTCCCGGTCGGCCGGACGGCGGTCCCACCCCCTGCGGTGGGTGCTGTCCCGTGCGCTGGTCCGCAGCTGGCTGCACGCGTTCCGGACCAGCCGCAGCGCGCTGTACTTCCGGGCGCGCAACCGCTTCGCGACGACGCCGGTGCGGGGGGACGCGCCCGTCGTCGTCAGCCTCACCTCCTACGGGAGCCGGATCCGCACGGTGCACCTGGCCGTCGAGTCGATGACGCGCGGGACCGTCCGACCGCGGCGGCTGATCCTGTGGCTGGAGGACCCCGCCGTGGTGGCCGATCCCCCCGCACCGCTGGCCCGGTTGGTGCGCCGCGGCCTGGAGATCCGCACCACCGAGGACTGGGGCCCCCACAAGAAGTACTACCCCTACGTGTGCTCCGAGGCCCGGCACGAGCTGCCCCTGGTCATCGCGGACGACGACGTCCTCTACGGCGAGACGTGGCTGGAGGAGCTGCTCGCCGTCCACGAGCGGCACCCCGGCGACGTGGTGGCGCACCGGGCGCACCGCATGCGCGTGCAGGCGGGACGGATCCAGCCGTACGCCACCTGGGTGCCCGGCGCCCCCGCGGGCGCCTCGCTGCAGACCTTCGCCACGGGCACCTCCGGTGTGCTCTACCCGCCGCGGCTGCTCGACGCCCTGCGCGAGGCCGGGAGCGGGTTCACGGCGTGCGCGCCCCGGGCCGACGACGTGTGGCTGCACGCCGTCGCCCTGCGCCAGGGCGTGGGCACCCGGCCGGTGCACGACGGCCGCACGACGTACCGGCCCATTCCCCGGCTCGTCATCCGAGGTCTCAAGACGACCAATGTGCTCCGCGGAGGCAACGACATGCAGATCGCGGCGACGTATTCGCCCTCGGACGTGGAAGAGTTGGAACGTGCACGGGCGGCCGAGGGCCCCTGAGCACGTGGACGGGCGGTTCCCCCGCCTCCCGCCCACCGGCCGTCCCCCCACGGCCACCGACTGCGCTCCCATCCCCCCAGGAGTAACCATGCCGAACGACCCCCACCGACCGGAGCCGCTGGACTGCACCTCCGCAGAGACCGCATCCCGGGCGGCACAGCACTCGATCGTCTTCGACTCGCCGGCCGAGCTGGCGGCCTACACGCGGCACGACCGCCTGACGGCCACCGGTCCTCTCCTGCTCGCCCGCCGCGGCGGCTACCACCCCGACGGCCCGTGGCCGTGCTCCGCCCTCGAGTCGGCCCAGAACGTCCTGGCCACCCGGCCGCGGACGATGATCGAGATCGATCTGCGCAGCACCGTGGACGGCCGGTGCGTCGTCCTGCACGAGCCCGTCATGGGTCACGGGAGCACCGGCGTCGGGCCGGTGAGCGAGCAGTCGGCCGACTACGTGCTGAGCCAGCACCTGGTGGACAACTACGGCGAGGTCACCCGCTACCCCGTGCGGGAGGCCGGCGAGTTCCTCACCTGGGCCGTGCTGGCCGGGGCGGTCCTGTGGCTGGAGGTGCATCACGTGGCGCCCGAGGCCGTCGTCGAGCTCGTCCGCGCCCACCGCGCCGAGAGCCAGGTGGTGGTGGGGGTGCAGGGGCTGACGCAGCTGGCCGTCTACCGCCGGATCGCCCCGGACCTCGTCTACTCCGTGCCCACCCACCCGGACGGGCTCGCCACGGCCGAGGACATCCGGCGCGAGGTGCCCGACCTCGGGCGGGTCATCGGCTTCGCCGGCCACTACGTCCCGGACATGGAGACGAGCCTGCGGATGCGCGGCTGGAACGTGCCGATGCGCCTGGAGCTGCACCGCTACGACGAGAACCTGCCCGCCGACGCCCTGGACCCGCACTACTACCGCCGCGCGGTGGAGACGGGCTTCGGCATCCTCTCCACCTGCCACTACCGGGAGGCGGCCGACCTCCTCGGCCTGCCGGGGTGGGCGCCGACGTCCGGGAGCCGGCACGGCCGGGGGCTGAGCCGGCACTGAGGGCCGCGCCCCGGAGCCGACCGGGCGCCGTGGCGGGGAACGCCGGGGCTCCCGACCCGGCGGTGCCGAGGGGCTCACGGTCCCGAGGGGAACTCCCCGTCACGGCAGCGCCGGGCGCCCCGGTCCCGGGGCGCCCGGCGCTGCCGTGACGGATCTCAGTCGTCGCCGGGGGGGTCCACGGGCGCCTCGCCCTCGGCCTGGGAGGGCTTGTTGCCGGCGGGATCGACGGCCGACTCCACGTCCTGGTCCTCGGGGACGTCCCCCTCGGCCTGGGAGGGCTTGTTCTCGGCGGGGTCCGGGGTCTGCGTCATGACGGTCCTTCTTCCTCAGTAGGGTGATGGTCCGGTGCCACGCTACGCCTGCGCCCGGAGCGCCGACAAGGGGAGCGGGTCGCTACCCCGCCCGGCCGGCGACGACCGCGGCGAACAGCGAGGCCGGGATGAGCCCGACCCGGTGGGCGCGCTCCACCGCGGCGAACCCGTCGGGGGTCTGCTCGTAGGGGAAGTGGATGAGGTCGGCGGCGAGCTCCCAGTGGTCGATCATCCCGCCGGCGTAGAGCTGGCAGATCGCCCAGGGGGTGTCCGCGGAGAAGCTCGGCTCGTCGGGCAGCACGTACTCGTCGGCGGGGACCCGCCAGGCCTCGAGGTCGTCCAGGGCCGCCGCGAGCTCCTCGAGGGTGTCGTAGTGCCCCGAGCGGTCGGGGTCCACGGTCCCGTCCGGGTTGGCCAGCTCGACGTCGTAGCCGCCCTCCGCCGCGGCGAAGACGGAGGTGGGCCCGGGCTCGCCGCCCACCCCGGCGTCCAGCGGCAGCTGGGACGGCAGCCACTCCCAGCCGTCGCCGAGCTGGTCCATCTCCAGGTCCCGGTAGGCCACCCAGCCGCGGGAGACCAGCAGCTCGTGGGCGTCGTCGTCCCAGGTGCCCTGCGGGGCGCCGTCGATCTCCACGCCGCGGGCGCCGGCCGCGGCGTGGAACTCCCGCCGCTGCTGCTTCTTCTTGGCGGCGGCCTTCTTGCGGGCCTTGCTCTTGGGCACGGGACTCTCCTGGCGGTCGGGGACCGGCGACGGTCCGGCGGGGGCGTGCTCCCATGATGGCCCACCCGGCCCGCACCGTGCGCGGGCGTTCCGTCCGTGCCCGCCCGCCGCTAGTCTGACCGGGACCGCCCGTCCGTTCCCGACCGCGAAGGACACCCCCATGACGTCTCCCCGGACCGCCCCCTCGACGAACGGCCCCGTGCGCTACGCGGTGGTCGGGCTCGGCCAGATCTCCCAGCAGGCGTTCCTGCCCGCCATCGCCCGGACCGGCAACTCCGTGCTGGCCGCCCTGGTCACCGGCACCCCCGAGAAGGCCCGGGAGCTCGCGGCCGAGTACGGCGTGCCCGCGTACTCCTACGAGGACTACCCGGCGCTGCTGGCCTCCGGGGACGTGGACGCCGTGTACGTGGCCACGCCCGTGTTCCGGCACCGGGAGTTCGCCGAGCCCGCCCTCGAGGCGGGCATCCACGTGCTCGTCGAGAAGCCGATGGAGACCTCCGTGGCGGACTGCCGGGCGATGATCGACGCCGCGGCGCGCGGCGGGGCCCGGCTCATGGTCGCCTACCGGCTGCACCACGAGCCGGGCACCCTCGAGCTGATCACCCGGGTCCGGGACGAGGCCCTGGTGGGCGAGCCCCGCCTGTTCACCGCGGTGTTCGCCCAGGACATCGACGAGGCCAACCACCGCGGCCACTCCGGGTTCTGGGGCGGGCCGATCCCGGACATGGGCAGCTACCCGCTCAACGCGGTGCGCAATCTGTTCGCGGCCGAGCCGGTCGAGGTGCACGCGATGGGCGTGCGGACGCCGGGCCGGGGCTTCGACTTCGACGACACCGTGGCGGTGACCCTGCGCTTTCCCGGGGAGCGGCTGGCGCAGTTCACCATCAGCTACGCCACCGAGGCCACCGAGCAGTTCACCGTGGTGGGCACCGGTGGCGCGCTGGCGGCCCAGCCGTGCTTCGGCTTCGGCCCCGAGGTGGGCATCAGCTACACCGTGACCCGCGACGGCCGGACCGAGACCCGCACCCACGACCCGGTGGAGCAGTTCGCGGGCCAGACCGACTACTTCTCGGCGTGCATCCTGACCGGTGCCGCGCCCGAGGCCGACGGGGAGGAGGGGCTGCTGGACATCCGCGTGCACGAGGCGGTGCTCGCCTCCCTCGAAACGGGCCTGCCGGTGCGCCTGGAGCCGGCCGACCGGGCCGTGCGCCCCTCCGCGGACCAGGTGCGCACCCTGCCGCCGGTGGCGGAGCCCGACGACGACGAGCTCGTGGCCCAGCTGCCGCAGAACGGCTGAGCCCGCCGGCCGTCATCTGCGCGCGGGCACAACGATTCGGGTGTCGACCGGCCGCCCCACGGGCGGCCGAGGAGAACACTGGCAGGAGGAGCAGCGGACCGCGCGCCCGTCCGTCTCCTGACCACCGACCGCCGGCCGCCGTTCCCGGCGCGCCCCGTGCGAAGGACACCGTCATGCCCAGCACCTCGCGACTGATGGCCACCACTGCCGCCGGCCTCATGGCCACCGCCGTCCCGCTCTCCGCGGGGGCGGCGGCCGAGGACCCGGCCGCCGAGCCGTGGCCCCCGGCCAGCACCCACGGAGCCTTCCTCCCGCTGCCGCCCGTCGCCTACGAGCCCCGAACCCTCCCGGCCTGCGACTCGGAGCTCACGCTCACCGCGGGCGACGTGCGGGAGGTCGAGTACCGCGCCCTCGTCACCGAGGACGGCGACACGGTCGTGCAGTATCGCGGCGCCGCCACGGTGGACGTCACCCGGGCCTCCGACGGCGCGACGCTCGACGAGCTCGACGTCTCCGGCACCGGGTTCGAGACCGTCTCGGCCGACACCACCACCCTGACGTTCGACCACGACGGGCCGTCCCTGGTGATCGCCTTCGACGAGGTCGAGGCCGCCGCCCTCGCCGAGGCCGGGCTGCCGGAGGCCTTCGTCCACCTCGACGGCACGCTCACGGAGACGGTCGTCTTCGCCGGGCCGACCGACGAGGCGACGGAGGTCCCTGCGGTCGTCTCGGCCGAGATCACCGAGAACACCACGGAGTACGTCTTCGACCTGTGCGACCTGCTGGACCAGGCGGCGGCCCCCGCGCGACCCGGGGCGTGAGCGCCGGGGCCGCTCAGGTGGTCCGCGAGCTCTTCGCCGCCTACCTCGCCCAGGACGAGGAGCGGGCGCGGGAGCTCATCGGCGACGGGTTCCGGTTCACGTCCCCGCAGGACGACCACATCGACCGGGAGGCCTACTTCGTGCGCTGCTTCCCCACGGCCGGCCGGGTCGCCCGGCAGGAGCTGCAGGAGGTGGCCGAGGTGGCGCCCGGGCTGGTGTTCATCCGCTACGAGTACGAGCTGCGCACCGGCGGGACGTTCCGGAACATGGAGGCGATCACGGTGCGCGGGGGCCGGGTGGTCGACGTCCAGGTCTATTTCGGGGGACCGCCCCGACCGTAGACTCCGAGGACCATCCGACGCCCCAGGGAGGCTCGCCCACCATGAAGCACTACCTGCTCAGCATCGAACAGCCCGACGGCGGGCCGGCGGCCCCCGAGGTCCTCGAGCCCGTGATGCGCGACGTCGCCGCGTTCAACGAGGAGCTGCGGGCCGCGGGGGCGTGGGTCTTCGCCGGGGGCCTGGACCGGGCGGAGGCCTCCGTCGTCGTGCGCTTCCACGGCGCGGACGTGGTCACGACCGACGGCCCGTACGAGCGCGAGGACGAGCACGCGGGAGGGATCTGCATCGTCGCCGCCCCCGACTACGACGCCGCCATCGAGTGGGGCCGGAAGCTGGCGCGGGCGACCACCCTGCCGGTCGAGGTGCGGGAGTTCCAGGGTGCCCCGGAGGAGCACCTCCCGGGCTGAGGGGCAACGGGTCAGCTGCCGATCCGGCGGGCCTGCTCCTCCCACGCGGCGTGGGCGTCACGGGATCCCGTGGGCCGGTGGATCTCCCGCAGCGCCCGCAGCGCGGCGTTGCGCTCCTGGGCCAGGGAGTCCGCGGCGGCCTGCGCGGCGGCGTCCGCCCGGGCCTGCGCCCGGGCGGCGGAGATGGTGCCCATGATCGCCTCCACGGCCTCGGATCCGCCCGCCAGGTAGGCGGCCCGGACGTTGGGGTCGGCGTGGAAGAGATACCGGTCGTCGCGCTGCCCGCTGTGGGTGTCGAACTCGTCGTCGGTCAGGTCCGAGATCATGGCGGCCACCCGGTCCAGCCGGGCCTCGACCTCCTGGTGCAGGGGCGTCCGTCCGGCCGCGTCCCGGACCGACCACAGGGCCCGGCCGTGCAGCCGGAGACGGGCCGCGTCCCAGTCCGCCCGGGGCGCCTCGGCCAGCCGGGCGGCGACGAACCCCGTGTCCGCGGTCCGCTGCTGGGGCGGCAGGAGCCCGAGCTGCCGGTGCATCCAGGCCGCGCGCATGTCCTCGGCGCCGGCCCGGCGGGCGAGCTCCAGCGGCCGGTGCCTCACCCGCCGGCCGGCCGCGCCCGGGCGCAGGGCCCGGAGGGTGGTGCGCAGCAGCACCACGACGAGCAGCAGGCCGGCGAGGACCAGCGCGGTGACGGCCACGATCCGCAGATCGGCCAGGACGGACGACACGACGGACACGACGGTGGCCCCGGTGACCAGCAGCGCGACCCCGGAGCCGTCGCTGCCCTCGGTGCTGTTCATGGCGGATCCTCCCGAATCCCGCGACCGCTTGACCCCGCAGTGTAGTCGCTTCCACCGGCAGGCGGCTGGGGAGGAGCCCGGTGGGGCCCGTCAGCCGCCCGTCGGGGGTCCTCGATAGGGTGGGCAGCATGAGGTCCTGGGTGCTGTCCGTGTCCGCCGCCGTCCTGCTGCTCGCCTCCGGGTGCGCGGGCGCGAGCGCGGAGAGCGAGGCCCTGCTGCGCGAGCACGGGCTGGAGGGCGCGAGCACCGAAGAGGTCGTGGAGCGGCTCGACCGCACCCACGAGGACCGGGCGGCGGGCCTGGCGGGCTCCGTGACCTACGACGAGGTGGTCCTGACCGACGGCGGGTCCGAGGCCGTGCTGCCCATGCCGGAGGACCGGTTCTACCTCGCGGTCGCCCCGTGGACCACCACCACCCACGAGTGCTTCCACCACAGCCTCTCCGGCTGCCAGGGCGAGCTCGTGGGCGAGAAGTTCGACGTGCTGGTCACCGACGACGCCGGGGAGGTGCTCCTCGACCGGACGCTCACCAGCTACGAGAACGGGTTCGTGGGCCTGTGGCTGCCCAAGGACATCACCGGCACCCTCGAGATCACCTCCGACGCCGGGACGGCGACCCAGCAGGTCAGCACCTCCGCCGGCGACCCGACCTGCCTCACCACCATGCGCCTGGCCTGACTGTGAGGATTCCATTTGCAGCCTGATGGTGCTGGGCTGTGGGTAGGTGACCACGAGTGTGACCCTTGGTCTGACTGGCTGCGTGCCTTGCTGGAGACTTGTCCGCTCGTGGTTGCCGGCCCCGGCCCGGTCGGAGCGACTGGCCTGATCAGGAGCTTGACCGTCCGGCGTTAGCGGCGCCGGGCGTGTCCCGTCACAGTCCTGCCGTGACTCCTCCCGGACCGGAACCTACGTCCGCTCCGGAGCTTGGGAGGAACGCAATGTCCAGTCTGACCGATCTACGAGAGGTCGTCGACGTCGTCATCGGCGTCGACACCCACGTCCACACCCACTCCGCGGCCGCCGTCGATGCCGGCACCGGCGGGGTGCTCGGGGAGATCACCGTGGAGGCCACCGCCGACGGGTACGCCCGCCTGGTGACCTTCGCCGATGAGCACGCCCGGCTGCGGGCCTGGGCGATCGAGGGCACCGGCGGTCACGGGGCCGGGCTGGCCCGCCACCTGGCCGAGCTCGAAGAGGTCGTGGTCGAGCTCGACCGGCCCCAGCGCGCCCACCGGCGCAACGGGGCCAAGTCCGACCCGCTGGACGCGATCCGCGCCGCGCGCGAGGCGATGTCCCGGACTCGGCTGGGCACCCCGCGCCACGGTGGGGACCGGCAGGCGCTGTCGGTGCTGCTGGCCGCCCGACGATCGGCGGTGGAGGCCGCCACCAACGCCCAACGGCAACTGTTCAGCCTCATCATCGCCGCCCCGGAGCCGATCCGGGGCCGGTTCCGCGGGCAGAAACTGCCCGGGATGCTCACCACCGCCGCGGGACTGCGGATCCACTCCTCCTGGGACGCGGAGACCACCGCGACCGTCACCGTGCTGCGCTGCCTGGCCCGCCGCGCCCGTGACCTGGCCCGGGAGGCCGCCGAGCATGAGAAGGCGGTCCTGGCCATCGTGCGGTCCTGGCGCCCGGACCTGCTCGCCCAGCCCGGGGTGGGCCCGATCGTGGCCGCGACCGTGCTGTGCGCCTGGTCCCACCCGGGGCGGATCCATTCCGAGGCCGCCTTCGCGATGCTCGCCGGGGTGGCCCCGATCCCGGCCACCAGTGGCCAGGTCACCACCCGTCACCGGCTCAACCGTTACGGCGACCGTCAGCTCAACCGGGCTCTGCACACCATCGCGCTCTCCCGGATCCACTACGACACCGCCACCCGCGACTACGTCGCCCGCCGCACGATCGAGGGCAAGACACCCCGAGAGATCAAACGCTGTCTCAAGCGCTACATCGCCCGAGACCTCTACCGCCTGCTCGAGCACCAGCCCAGCCCGGCTTGACAGACCATAGGAGCGTCTCCGGCTCCCCGCCGGGCGGGCCCGCTCAGGAGGCGATGACCTTCGGCACGCCCAGGGCCTTGAGGCCCTCCACGCCGAACTCCACGCCGAACCCGGAGCTCTTGATCCCGCCGAAGGGCATCCGGGGATCGACGGCGCCGTGCTTGTTGATCCACACGGTGCCCGCCTGGAGCCGGGCGGCGACCTCCCGCGCCCGGTCCGGGTCCGAACCCCACACCGAGGCCCCGAGACCGACGTCCAGGCGGTTGGCCATGCGCACGGCCTCGTCGACCGAGGAGTACTTCACGATCGGCAGGGCCGGGCCGAACTGCTCCTCGGTCACCAGTGGGTTGTCGTCGTCGACGTCGGCCACGAGCGTGGTGGGGTAGAAGTACCCCGGCTGCGCCGCGGCCGGCTCCCCGCCGATCAGCACCCGGCCGCCACCGGCCCGGGCCTGCTCCACGAGGTCGGCGACGATCTCGAACTGCGCCCGGTTCTGCAGGGGACCGAGGACGTTGCGCTCGTCCCGCCCCTGGCCCATCGGCATGGCCGCCGCGACCCGGGTGAGGGCCTCGCACACGGCGTCGTGGACGTCCTCGTGGACGTAGAGGCGCTTGAGCGCGGCACAGGTCTGGCCCGTGTTGATGAACGCGCCCCAGAACAGGTCCTCGGCGATGGCCTCGGGGTCCGCGTCCGGGAGCACGATGCCGGCGTCGTTGCCGCCCAGCTCCAGGGTGAGCCGGGTCAGGGAGCCGGCGGCCGAACGCATGATCGCCTTGCCCGTGGCGGTCGAGCCGGTGAACATCAGCTTGTCCACGCCCGGGTGCTCCGACAGCGCCTCGCCGACCTCCCGGCCCCCCGCCACCACGGTGAGCACGCCCTCGGGCAGCACCTGGTTGAGCACGTGGGCGAGCCCGAGCACGGACAGCGGGGTGTACTCGGAGGGCTTGGCCACCACGGTGTTGCCCATCCGCAGGGCCGGGGCGAGCTGCCAGACCGAGATCATCATCGGCCAGTTCCACGGGCTGATGGCCCCGACGACGCCGATCGGCTCGTAGCTGAGCACGGCCCGGCCGGACTCGTCGTCGAACAGCGTCTCGGGCTCCAGCGGCAGCGCCGCCGTCGCACGCAGCCAGGCCACCGCGCCGCCGACCTCGAACAGGGCGTTCGGCCCGTTCTGCACGGGCTTGCCCTGCTCGCGCGAGAGCAGCTCCGCGAGCGCGGCGGCGTTGGCCTCGACGGCGTCGGCTGCCCGGAGCAGCAGGGCCGCGCGCTCGGCGTCCGGGACGGCGGCCCACTCCGGCTGCTTCCGGCGGGCCCCCTCCAGGGCCCGGTCGAGGTCCTCGACCGTGGACTCCGGGGCCCGGCCGACCAGCTCCCCGGTGGCCGGGTCGAGGATCTCCCGGCCGGCCGGGTCGGTGACGGCCGCCAGCAGCTCGTCGAGGCCGAGGACGGCCGGGACGTCGGCCGGGGCGTCGGTCGTGGCGGCGGGGGTGGTGGTCACGGTGGCTCCTTCGGAAGGACGGGTGCGGTGCTGCCCCCATGGTGACCCGGGACACACCCGGTCGGCTTGACCGTGCGAGCACGGCTGTTGACCCACAGCGCGGATTCCCGCGCTGTGGGTCAAGGGTCCTGCGCGCCGGGACAACCCGCCGCGACGTGCCCCGGATCACACTGGGGCCATGCGCAACGAGACCGCCAAGACCTACGTCGTCGTGGGCGCCGGCACCGCCGGCAGCATCCTGACCCGCCGCCTCCTGGACGCCGGCCACGAGGTGATCCTCCTGGAGGCCGGGGGGCACGGACCTCAACCCGGCCATCCACCAGGTGTCCCGCCTGGGCGAGCTGTGGCACTCGCCGGAGGACTGGGACTACTTCACCGTGCCCCAGCGGCACGCGGACGGCCGGGTGATCCACTGGCCGCGCGGACGCGTGCTCGGCGGCTCCCACGCCCTCAACGCCACGATCTGGGTGCGCGGCGCCGCCCAGGACTACGACGCCTGGGCGGCGGACGGCTGCCCAGGATGGGGGTGGGAGGACGTGCTGCCCTGGTTCCGGGCGCTCGAGACCTACGTCCCGCCCGCCGGGACGGCCCCCGGCGACAGCCGCGGCACCGACGGGCCGGTGCCCGTGGTGCAGGACTACCCGCTCAACCCGGTGTTCGCCTCGATCGTCGAGGCGGCCGAGCAGGTGGGCGTGCCCTACAACGAGGACTACAACGGCGGCACGCTGGACGGGGTCTCCCAGCAGCAGATCAACGTCCGGGACGGGCGGCGGTTCAACACCTGGATGGCCTACGTCAAGCCGGTGGAGGAGCACCCGCGGCTGAACCTGCGCACCGGAGTGCTCCTGCAGCGGGTGCTCGTCGAGGACGGACGCGCGGTCGGCGTGGCCGTGGTGCCCCTCGCCGCCCCGGACGGTGCGCCCGAGGAGATCCGCGCCGACGAGGTCGTCCTGTGCGCCGGGGCGCTCGACTCGCCGAAGATCCTCCTGCGCTCGGGCATCGGCCCCGCCGCACACCTCACCGACGTCGGCGTCCCCGTGGTCCACGACCTCCCCGGGGTGGGGGCGAACCTGCACGACCACCTGCTGGCCCCGGTCATCGCCGAGGCCACGGCCCGGACGATCGAGCACCCCGAGTCCGACTGGTCGGTCACCCAGACCCACCTGTTCTGGCGCTCCCGCCCGGACCTGGACGCCCCCGACACCCAGCCGATCCACTTCTCCGTCCCGATGTACGACGAGGGCATGGAGGGGCCGATGAACGCGTTCACGCTGCACGCCGGACTGGTCCGCCCCCGGTCCCGCGGCACCGTGCGCCTCACCGGGCCGGGCGTGTCCGACCCCGTGGCGCTCGACCCGAACATCTTCGACGACCCGCGCGACCGCGAGGCCCTGCTCGCCTCCCTGCGCCAGGCCCGCGAGATGGTGCGCACCCGCCCCCTCGCGCAGGACTGGGGCGCCGAGGAGCTCTACCCCGGCCCCGAGGTGCGCACCGAGGAGGAGGAGGTCGCCTACCTCCACCGGTTCGTGACCACCTACCACCACCAGGTCGGCACCTGCCGGATGGGCACCGGCCCGGACGCGGTGGTCTCCCCGGAGGACCTGCGCGTGCACGGCATCGACGGCCTGCGGGTGGTGGACGCCTCGGTGATGCCGCGGGTGCCCAGCGGCAACACCAACGCGCCCACGGCGATGATCGCCGAGCGCGCCGCGTCCCTCATCACCGGCGGCAGCACCACCCTGGCCGCCACGGCGGCCGCCGCGGGCGCCGAGGACTGACGGCCGGCGGACCGGAGCCGCCGCGCCGGCGTCCCCGGTCCGGGCCGGCGCGCCTACACTGGCCGCGACTGGCCGCCCGGACGCCGAGGGCGGCCCCGCCGACGCGGCGGTGCCGCGCCGAGGGAGTGGGCCGCGGGGCCCGGGAGGGACGATCGATGAGCCTGCGGATGGACCTGACCGCCCGGGCGGTGGCCGTGCGCGCCCGCCTCAGCCCGTTCCGGGAGCTGGACCAGCTGCGGGGCCGGCCCTATCCGGAGCCCGCGGCGGTGCCGAAGGACCTGCGGCGCTCGCACGAGCTCACCCGCGAGGAGGTGGCCGGGCGCCCGGTGCTGCGCCTGACCCCGCGCGCCGGCGCGGACGGGTCCCACCTGATCTACCTGCACGGCGGGGCGTTCGTGAACCCGCTGCTGCCGGCGCACTGGTGGATCATCCGCGAGGTCGTCAAGGGCACGGGCACCACGGTCACGGTGCCCCTCTACCGGCTCGCCCCGGAGGGCTGCGCGGACGAGGGCTACGAGTTCCTCGCCGCGGCCTGGTCCGACCTCGTGGCCCGGCCCTCCGTGGACCGGATCGTCGTGGCGGGGGACTCCGCCGGCGGGTGCCTGGCGATCGGGCTGGCCATGCTGCTGCGCGACACCGGGCTGCGGGCCCCCGACCACGTCGTCGGCTTCTCCCCGGCCCTGGACGTCACCGCGACCCACCCGGCCGTGCGCGAGATCGACCCGCACGACCCGATGCTGAGCACGGACGAGGTCGTCCCGCTGTGCCAGGCCTGGGCCGGGGACCGCTCGCTGACCGACCCCCTGGTCAGCCCCGTCCACGGCAACGTGGACGGCCTGCCGCCGGTGCACCTCGTGCAGGGCGGACGGGACATCCTCGCCGCCGACGCCCTCGGCTTCGCCCGGGCCCTGCAGCGCGCCGGCAACCCCGGTCGGCTGCTCTACGAGCCCGGCGCCTTCCACGTCTACGTGGGCGCGTGGTGGACCCCCGAGGCCCAGCGGGCCATCCGGCACGTGCGCTCGCTGCTCTGATCGCCGGCCGCCGGATCCGTCCCGGCGTCCGGACCGGGCCGGTGCGGTAGTCTGCCGGTCATGTCGCAGATCCGGAAGGCCCGCCAGGAGGACGTGCCCGCCATCCTCGGGATGGTGCGGGACCTGGCCGTGTACGAGCGCGAGCCCGACGCGGTGCGGATGACCGAGCAGCAGCTGGCGGAGGCGCTGTTCGGGGCGCACCCGGCCGTCTTCGCCCACGTCGTGGAGGACGAGGGCCGCCTGCAGGGCTTCGCCCTGTGGTTCCGCACCTTCTCCACCTGGGAGGGCGTGCACGGCATCCACCTCGAGGACCTCTACGTGCGCCCCGAGGCCCGCGGCGCCGGCCACGGCAAGGCGCTCCTGCAGGCCCTGGCCCGGCACGCGGTGGCGCAGGGCTGGGCGCGGGTCGAGTGGAGCGTGCTGAACTGGAACGAGCCGTCGATCGGCTTCTACCGCAGCCTCGGCGCGCTGCCCCAGGACGAGTGGTCCGTCTTCCGGCTCACCGGGGACGCCCTGCACCGGGTCGGCGCCGCGCGGGAGCACCAGCCCGACCGCGCCTGAGCGCCCCGCACGTCCTCCGGGGCGCTGCGGTCGACCCGACGGCGGCACCCCGGTGCGTGCCGCCGCGGCCGGGCCACCGCCTCGTCGGTCCGGAATAGCGCACGACCGCCCGGCGTTCCCTTTTTTCAGTGATATGTCAACGAATGGGGGCGTCGTGCTGAAGGTCGTGGTCGTCGGAGCCGGGCAGGCAGGGCTGTCCGCGGCCCACCACCTGCGCCGCCGCGGACTGGTGCCCGAGGAGGACTTCGTGGTCCTCGACGCCAACCCCGGGCCCGGGGGAGCGTGGCGGCACCGCTGGCCCTCGCTGACCTTCGGCGGGGCCCACGGCATCCACGACCTGCCCGGGATGCCCCTGGGGGTCCCCGATCCGGCCGAGCCCGCCTCCGCCGTGGTCACCCGCTACTACGGCGAGTACGAGCGCCGCTTCGAGCTGCCCGTGCACCGTCCCGTGGCCGTGCGCCGGGTGGAGTCCGTCTCCGACGGCGGGCCGCTCGACGTGGTCACGGACACCGGGACCTGGCGGACGCAGCTGCTGATCAACGGCACCGGCACGTGGGACCGCCCGCACTGGCCGTACTACCCCGGCCGGGAGCTCTTCCGGGGGCGGCAGCTGCACACCCACGACTTCCGCTCCGCACAGAAGTTCCGCGGCCGGCACGTCGTGGTCGTGGGCGGGGGCACCTCCGCCGTGCAGTTCCTGCTGCAGCTGGACGCGGCCGGCGCCACGACCACGTGGGTCACCCGCCGCCCGCCGCAGTTCACGCCGCGCCCCTTCGACGCCGAGTGGGGCCGGGACGTGGAGCGCCGGGTCGACGCGCGGACCCGGGCGGGGCTGCCCACGCAGAGCGTGGTCTCGGCCACCGGCCTGCCTCTCACTCCGCAGTACCGGGCCGGGATCGAGGCCGGGGTCCTGGTCTCGGCCGGTCCGCTGCGGGAGATCACCGCCGAAGGGGTCCGCCTGGCCGACGGCCGGGAGATCCGCGCCGACGCGATTCTCTGGGCCACCGGCTTCCGGCCCGCCCTCGACCACCTCGCCCCGCTCGGGCTGCGCGAGCCCGGCGGCGGAATCCGGACGGACGGGGTGCGGGTGCTCGCCGACCCGCGCGTGCTGCTCGTCGGCTACGGGGCCTCCGCCTCGACCCTTGGCGCAACCCGGGCGGGACGGGCCGCCGCGCGGGAGGCCGTGCGGGGGCTGGGCGCGGGGACGTCCGGGCCCCGGGCACTCGTGCCCACCGCCCGCAGCTGAGCCACCCCGCGCCATTGACCCACGCCACACCATTGACCCACCGCACACCATTGACCCACCGCAGGCAGGAGGAACCGTCATGGTCCGCATCGGCATCATCCTCGGCAGCACCCGTCCCAACCGCAACGGGGAGGCCGTGGCGCACTGGGTGCTTACCCACGCCGCCCCCCGCGACGACGCGCACTTCGAGCTCCTCGACCTGCGCGAGCACGACCTGCCGCACCTGGACGAGCCCGTGCCGCCCTCGGCGGGCCGGTACCAGCACGAGCACACGCGACGGTGGGCCGCCACGATCGACGGCTTCGACGGCTTCGTCGTCGTCACCCCCGAGTACAACCACGGCCCTCCCGGAGTGCTGAAGAACGCCTTCGACCACCTCTACGCCGAGTGGAGCAACAAGGCCGTGGGCTTCGTCTCCTACGGCTCCGCCGGCGGGGTGCGCGCCGTGGAGCAGCTGCGGCAGGTCGCCGGGGAGCTCCAGCTGGCCGACGTGCGCCAGCAGGTCGCCCTGTCCCTGCGCACCGACTTCGAGCACTACAGCACCTTCGCCCCGGCGGAGCACCACCTGCGCGCGCTGTCCACGATGCTGGACCAGGTGATCGCCTGGTCCGCCGCGCTCGCGCCGCTGCGTGCTCCGGCCGGCGGGGCCGGATGAGCGCGGCGTCGTCGTAGGCTGAGCACATCCAGCCGTCCCGACGAAGGAGCACCCGTGAGCGACCAGCCGACTTCCAGCCCCGACCCGATCGAGGACGCGGCCAAGATCGACGACGCCGACATGACCACCGAGATGACCCCGGTGCCGCACGAGCACGGCGACGCCAAGAACGAGGACTCCGACCCGGAGGGCTGATCCCGCACCACTGATCCCGCACGGCCGCCGGTCCGCGCGGCCACCCGGGGACGCCCCCGGAGAGCAGCAGCTCTCCGGGGGCGTCCCCGCGTCCACGGGGTGTTGAGGGCCTCGCCGTGGGAACGCTCTCATGCAATCTTCCGGCGACGTGTGTCGCATGTTCCCTGGGTTGGCAGCATTGTCCGCTCCGGAAAGGGCGGGCGGGTGCTTGACAATGTGGTGTGAATCACGCACGGTGAGCACACGGGTGAGAGCGCTCCCACAGAGCGGGCGCCGCTGTCGACCGCCGAGCACCGGCCTGCGGAGAGCAGGCCCGGTGCCGTGCGGATGCCGGCAGGAACCGTCCCGTTGACGACGAAGGAGTCACCTGTGCGCAGCAGAGCACGATTCACCGCCCTCTCGGCCGCAGCCGCCTGCCTGGCCCTGACCATGACCGGCTGCGGAGCCGGGGCGGCCTCGGAGAACGCCGGGGTGGACGGCGAGACCGGCACCGAGGACGTGACCCTCACGGTCGCCACGTTCAACGAGTTCGGCTACGAGGAGCTGTTCGAGCAGTACGAGTCCGAGAACCCGAACGTGACCATCGAGCACAAGAAGGCCGCGACCTCCAACGAGGCCCGCGACAACCTCACCACCCGCCTGGCCGCGGGCTCGGGACTGTCCGACATCGAGGCCATCGAGGTGGACTGGCTGCCCGAGCTGATGGAGTATCCCGACCAGTTCGCCGATCTGACGGACCCCGCGGTCGAGGGGCGCTGGCTGGACTGGAAGACCGAGGCGGCCACCACGACCGACGGCCGGCTGATCGGCTACGGCACCGACTCCGGCCCGGAGGCGGTCTGCTACCGCGCGGACCTCTTCGAGGAGGCCGGACTGCCGAGCGACCGCGAGGAGGTCGCCGAGCTGCTCAGCGGGGACTGGGAGAACTACTTCTCGGTGGGCCGGGACTTCGTGGCCCAGAACGACGACGTGGCCTGGTACGACTCGGCCGGGGCCACCTACCAGGGCATGATCAACCAGGTGCAGAACGCCTACGAGACGGAGGACGGCACGGTCGTCGCCACCGAGAACCCCGAGGTGAAGGCCATCTACGAGCAGGTCCTGGCCGCCTCCACCGAGGACGACCTCTCGGCGCACCTGGGCCAGTGGAGCGACGACTGGGCCGCCGGGTTCCAGTCCGACGCCTTCGCGACCATGCTGTGCCCGGGCTGGATGCTCGGCATCATCGAGGGCAACGCCGCCGGCGTCGAGGGCTGGGACATCGCCAACGTCTTCCCCGGCGGCGGGGGCAACTGGGGCGGGTCCTACCTGACGGTGCCCACCCAGGGGGAGCACCAGGCCGAGGCGAAGAAGCTGGCCGACTGGCTGACCGCCCCGGAGCAGCAGGTGCAGGCCTTCACCGCCAAGGGCAACTTCCCGAGCCAGGTCGAGGCGCTGGAGAGCGACGAGCTGCTGAGCCAGACGAACCCGTTCTTCGCCGACGCGCCCTCGGGGGAGATCTTCGCCGAGCGCGCCCAGGCCGTGGAGGTCACCCCGTTCAAGGGGCCGAAGTACTTCCCGATCAACGACGCCATGCAGCAGGCGCTGACCCGGGTGGACGTGGACCGCACCGACGACGCCGCCTCCTCGTGGGAGAAGTTCGTCGCCGCGGTGAACGCGCTCTGACCCATGGCTGTCACCGACCGGGTCCGACCCGCGCCCCCCGTCCGGCAGCGCCGGCCGGAACGGCCCCCCAGGGCCGTCCGGCGCCTGGCGTTCTCCCAGAGGCTGTCCCGGTGGGACGTGAAGCTCTCGCCCTACCTGTACATCTCGCCGTTCTTCGTCCTGTTCGCCCTCACCGGGCTGTTCCCGCTGCTCTACACCGCGTGGGTGTCCCTGCACGACTGGGACTTCATCGGCGGGCAGGGCACGTTCACCGGCCTGGAGAACTACCAGTTCGTCCTCGCCCAGCCGTTCTTCTGGAACGCCCTGGGGAACACGTTCAGCATCTTCGTGCTCTCCTCGGTGCCGCAGGTGCTCCTGGCCCTCACCATCGCCGCGGCGCTGGACGCGAACCTGCGCGCCAGGACCTTCTGGCGGATGGGCGTGCTCGTGCCCTTCGTGGTGGCGCCGGTGGCGGTCGGGCTGATCTTCAACAACCTCTACGCGGACCAGTTCGGCCTGGTCAACGAGGTGCTGCGGGGCGTGGGGCTGGGCCCCGTCCGGTGGCACTCCGACCCCCTGGCCAGCCACTTCGCCATCGCCACGATGGTGAACTTCCGCTGGACCGGCTACAACGCGCTGATCTTCCTCGCGGCCATGCAGGCGATCCCGCGCGATCTCTACGAGGCGGCGACCATCGACGGCGCCGGGCGGGTGCGCCAGTTCCTGTCCATCACCGTGCCCATGCTCCGGCCCACCATCATCTTCGTGGTCATCACCGCCACCATCGGCGGGCTGCAGATCTTCGACGAGGCCCGGGTCTTCGACCAGTACGGCCTGGGCGGGGCGGACCGGCAGTGGCAGACCCTGACCATGTACATCTGGGAGCTGGGCTGGGGCCAGCGCGACTTCGGGAGGGCCTCGGCCGTCGCCTGGCTGCTGTTCCTGCTGATCGTGCTGATCTCCCTGGCCAACTTCCTCATCACCCGGCGGATCGCCCACCAGGGAGGCCGAAAATGACCACCTCTTCCTCGAACGCGCCGCTCGAGCGCATCGCGGGCGGCGACGCCGTGCGCGGCGCGGCCCGTGGCCTCCGCGGACGGGGCCTGCGCGGACGCAGCCGGCGCCCCGGCCCGGGAGGCGGGCTGCGCCGGCCCGGGTTCCTCACCTACGGCTTCCTGGGCGCGGTGGTGCTGGGCGCCGTCTTCCCGCTGTACTGGTCCCTGCTGGTCGGCAGCCACGACAGCACCGTGCTGAGCCGGGGCGTGCCGCTGGTGCCGGGCGGGAACTTCCTGGCCAACGCCGCGCAGGTCATGGACAGCATCCCGTTCTGGAAGGCCATGGGCAACAGCGTCCTGGTCTCCACGGTCACCGCGGCGTCGGTCGTGCTGTTCTCCACGCTCGCCGGGTTCGCCTTCGCCAAGCTCCGCTTCCGGGGCAGCAAGGCGCTGCTGGTCTTCGTCATCGCGACCATGGCCGTGCCCACGCAGCTCGGCGTGGTCCCCCTGTTCATCGTCATGGCGAAGTTCGGGTGGACCGGGTCCCTCTGGGCCGTGATCGTGCCCGGCGTCGTGACGGCCTTCGGGGTGTTCTGGATGACCCAGTACCTGCGGGACGCGCTGCCGGACGAGCTCATCGAGGCCGTCCGGATGGACGGCGCCTCGATGATCCAGGCGTTCTGGCACATCGGCCTGCCCGCCGCCCGGCCGGCGGCCGCGATGCTGGCGCTGTTCACCTTCGTGGCCACGTGGACCAACTTCTTCTGGCCGTTCATCGTGCTGGATCCCTCCAACCCCACCCTCCCGGTGGCCCTGCAGCTGCTCCAGTCCGCGCACTTCGTGGACTACTCGGTCGTCCTGACCGGAGCAGTGCTGTCCACCGTCCCGCTGCTGCTGCTCTTCGTGGTGGCGGGACGCCAACTCGTGTCCGGAATCATGCAAGGAGCAGTCAAAGGATGAGCACCACACCACTGTCGTTCCCCGACCACTTCGTCTGGGGCGCGGCCACCGCCGCCTACCAGATCGAGGGCGCCGCCCACGAGGACGGCCGGCAGGACTCCATCTGGGACGTCTTCGCCCGCGTCCCCGGGGCCGTGGCCGACGCCCACAACGGGGACGTCGCCTGCGACCACTACCACCGGTCCGCGGAGGACGTGGCCCTGATGCAGGAGCTGAACCTGCAGGCCTACCGCTTCTCGACGTCGTGGGCCCGGTGCGTGCCGGACGGCGTCACGCCCAACCCCGAGGGCATCGCGTTCTACTCCCGCCTGGTCGACCAGCTCCTCGCGGCGGGGATCCAGCCGTGGCTCACCCTCTACCACTGGGACCTCCCGCAGGCGCTGGAGGACCGGGGCGGCTGGGCGAACCGGGAGACCGCCCACCGGTTCGCGGAGTACGCGGCCGTCATGCACGAGGCCCTCGGGGACCGCGTGCGGATCTGGACCACCCTCAACGAGCCGTGGTGCTCGGCCTTCCTCGGGTACGCGGCCGGAGTGCACGCCCCGGGCCGGCAGGAGCCCCGGGCGGCGCTCGCCGCGGCTCACCACCTGCTGCTCGGGCACGGCCTGGCCGTGCAGGAGCTGCGGCGGCGCGATCCGGAGGCCACCCTGGGGATCACCCTGAACCTCACGGTGCCCGATCCGCTGGACCCGGCCAGCGCCACGGACCGCGATGCGGCCCGCCGCATCGACGGGCAGTTCAACCGCATCTTCCTGGACCCCCTGTTCCGGGGGGAGTACCCGGCCGACGTCCTCGAGGACGTGCGCCACCTCGGCCTGGCCGACCACGTGCAGGAGGGCGATCTCGCCCGCATCGCCGCACCGCTCGACGTGCTGGGCATCAACTACTACCACGGGGAGGCCGTGACCACGGCCGCGCCGGACGCCCCCTCCGCGCCGGAGGGCCACGCGCCGCTGAGCCGTCCCGTCTCCTCCCCGTACGTCGCGGCCGACCGCGTGCAGTCCGTGCCGCGGGGCCTGCCGGTCACCGGGATGGGCTGGGAGGTGCAGCCCGAGGGGCTGCGCCGGCTGCTGAACCGGGTGCAGGAGGAGTACACCGGTCCCGCCGGCATCCCCGTGTTCGTCACGGAGAACGGCGCCGCCTACGACGACGCCCCCGACGCCTCGGGCTTCGTGGACGACCAGGACCGGCTGCGCTTCTTCGACGCCCACCTGCGGGCCGTCAAGGACGCCATCGACGACGGCGTGGACGTGCGCGGATACCTGGCCTGGTCCCTCATGGACAACTTCGAGTGGGCGTGGGGCTATCACCAGCGGTTCGGCCTGGTCCGGGTGGACTACGGGACCCAGCACCGCACCCCCAAGGCCAGTGCCCGGTGGTACGCCTCCGTGGCCGCGGCCAACGCGGTCCCGGCGGGGCCCTCCCAGGAGCCCGGGACACTGAAGGGTGTCGTATCGTCTGGATGATGAACACTGAGCGGATCCGGCCGGGCCACGCCGGCACAGGGCGGTCCAACCCCACCCTGGAGGACATCGCCACGGCGGCGGGCGTGTCCCGGTCGACCGCCTCGCGCGCCATCAACGGCGGTGACCGGGTGAGCCCGCAGGCGCAGGCGGCCGTGGACGCCGCCGTCGTGGAGCTCGGCTACACGCCCAACCGCGCCGCCCGGAGCCTGGTCACCCGTCGCACCTCCTCGATCGCCCTGGTCATCCCGGAGCCGGACATCCGGATCATGGCGGACCCGTTCTTCGCCGTGATCATCACGGGCATCACCGACGCCCTCCGGGAGACCGACGTGCAGCTGGTCCTGCTCATGTCCCGCAACGGGGACGACTCCGGGCGGGTGCTGCGGTACCTGCGCGGCGGGCACGTGGACGGCGCCATCGTGGTCTCCCACCACCGGGACGATCCGTGGACGACGTCCCTGCCGGGGACCGGGCTGCCCACCGTGTTCATCGGCCGCCCCTGGGAGGCCCGGCCCGGCGTTCCCTACGTGGACACCGACAACTACCAGGGCGGCCGGCTGGCCGCCCAGCACCTCGCCGCCGGCGGCCGCACGCGGGTGGGCACGGTCGCCGGCCCGGCGGACATGACCGCGGCGGCCGACCGGCTCGCCGGGTGGCGTGAGGGGCTGCGCGAGGCCGGCCTGGCCGAGGGGACGGTGGTGCACGCGGACTTCACCACCGTCGGCGGCCAGGAGGCCGCGCTGCGGCTCTTCGAGGAGGCCCCGGAGCTCGACGGCGTCTTCGCGGCCTCGGACCTCATGGCTCTCGGGGTCCTCGAGGCCGTGCGCCGGCGCGGCCGCTCGGTGCCCGAGGACGTCGCGGTGGTCGGCTACGACAACCACGCGCTCTCGGCCACCGCCGTCCCGCCGCTGACCACCGTCACCCAGCCGATGTCGGCCATGGCCGCCACGGCGTGCCGGATCCTGCTGGAGGAGATCGACTCCCCGGGGGCCCGGCCGGCGCCCTTCATCTACCCGGCGGAGCTGGTCGTGCGGGAGAGCAGCGGGGGGAGGCGGCTCTCCGCGCCCTGAGCGCCCACCGGAGGCACGGGGTCCTCCCGCCCGCACGGCCCACGGACGGGAGGTGGGCGGTCAGGCCTCGGCCGGGGATCTTCCCGGGCGCCCGGTCAGGCCGCCGTGCCGAAGGCGGCGGCGCGGAGACCGGACAGGTGCGGCGCGTGCTCGGCCAGCTCCTGGAGGTAGCCCAGCTCGGCGAGGTCGTGCAGGGCGGTGTCGAGCTGCTCGGGGGTGAGCTGGGCGTCGCGGGCCACGGCGTCGAGCGAGGGGGCCTCCTCGGCCGTGACGTGCTCGGTCAGGGCGTCGAGGACGACCACGGCGTCGACGCTCACGTGCTCGTCGTGGATGGCTTCGGCGAGCAGCCGCTCAGCCGCGTAGAGGCTGGCGGCGAACATGTGGGGAAGTGGGGTCTGCATCGTGGACATCACGGTTGCAACAATAATCCGCCTCCATGAAAATCTGCTGAATCCGGGCGACGGGCTGATCGCCCCGGCGGAATGCCACGCCCGGCGCGGACGTTCGCTCCACCGTGGGGCCCACGACGTGCCGGCGGCCCCGCCCATCACCGCGTCGACGGCTCCGGACCGCGGAGCTCGAGAGCGCACAGCACCAGATCTCACGGAGCCGGATCGCACAGATCCAGACCGCACCGATCGACACTTCGAAGGAGATGCCCATGCAGGAGTTCGCCCCGCTCTGGTCACCCGTCCGGATCGGCGCCACGGAGGTGGCGCACCGCGTCGCCCTGGCCCCGATGACCCGCATCAGCGCGACCGAGGACGGTCGCGCGACCGACCGGATGGTCTCCTACTACGAGACCTTCGCGCGCGGCGGGTTCGGGCTGCTGATCACCGAGGGGATCTACCCCGACACCGCCTACAGCCAGGGCTACCTGCACCAGCCGGGCATCGCCACCGTGGAGCAGGCGAAGTCCTGGGCCCCCGTCGTCGACGCCGTGCACGCGGCCGGGGCGCGGATCTTCGCCCAGCTCATGCACGCCGGCGCCCAGACCCAGGGCAACCGGTACGTCGACGCCACGGTCGGGCCCTCCGCGGTGGCGCCCAAGGGGCAGCAGCTCGGTTTCTACCGCGGGGAGGGACCGTTCCCCGTGCCCGAGGAGATCACCCCGGAGCAGATGGACAAGGTCCGGGACGGCTTCGTCACGGCCGCCCTGCACGCCCAGGACGCGGGCTTCGACGGCGTGGAGATCCACGGCGCCAACGGATACCTGCTGGACCAGTTCCTGACCGACTACCTGAACCGGCGCACCGACAAGTACGGCGGCTCGCCCGAGAACCGGGTGCGCTTCGCCGTGGAGGTCTGCCGCGCCGTGCGCGAGGCCGTGGGCCCGGAGATGACCGTGGGGATCCGCATCTCCCAGGCCAAGGTCAGCGACACCGAGCACCGGTGGAGCGGCGGCGCCGAGGAGGCCCGGGTGATCTTCTCGGCCCTGGGCGCCGCGGGCGTCGACTTCATCCACACCACCGAGTACCGGGCCGCCGCCCCGGCCTTCGGCGGGGACGGACCGTCGCTGGCCGCGCTCGCCAAGGAGCACTCCGGGGTCACCGTGATCGCCAACGGCCACCTCGACGACCCGGACGCCGCGGCCGCGCTGCTGGGCACGGGTGCGGCCGACGTCGTCGCCCTGGGCAAGGGCGCCCTGGCCAACCGGAACTGGCCGCACCTGGTCCGGGAGGGGCGGGAGCCGGCGACGTTCGACGGCGCCGTGCTCGGCCCGCTCGCCGACATCAAGGACGAGGAGCTGTCCCTGCGCGGCTGATCGCGGACTCCGGGGACGGCACCGGGCCGGGCGCACCGCGCGCCCGGCCCGGCACGCTCCCCGGCACGGGAACGGGCGCGGTTCCGTGCGAGGATCAGCGGCCGTCCCGGCGGTCGAGGACGAGGGCGACCGTGGCGAGGGCCGCGCCGGCCAGCAGGGGCTTGGCCCGGGGGTGGGTCTGCAGCCAGGTGTAGGCGCTGAAGCCCCGCGCGCGGGAGCCGAAGTCCCCCTCGGCGCGGTTGTCGTCCTCCCGCGGGGCGTACAGGGTGCCGGGAGCGCCGCCCGGGGCGGGCGTCGAGGTGGCCTCCAGCGGCACGGCCCGGGACAGCGCCGCGTCCATCAGCCGCGGCGCGAGGGCCTGGACGGCGGACATGACCCGCCCCGCCCCGCCGGCGTAGAGGTCCCGCACCGGGTGCTCGGCGGCGTAGAGCACGCAGTCGGCCACCACGGAGGGCTGGTAGACCGGCGGCGGGCCGGTGGGCTCCACGTCCAGGGTGTGGGCCGCGCTGGTGAAGAACGGGGTGTTGATGGTGGCCGGCTTGATGCTGGTGACCGAGATCGGCGCGCCCTCGGCCATCAGGTCCCGCCGGAGGGCGTCGGTCATGCCCTCCACCGCGTGCTTGGAGGCGGCGTAGGCGCTGTGCCGGGGCAGGGCGACCCGGCTCTCCACGGAGGAGACGGTGATCAGGGCGCCGCCGCCGGTCGCGCGCAGGCGCGGCAGCGCGGCCAGGGCGCCGTGCACCTGGCCGAGGTAGTTGATCTCCATGAGGCGGCGGAACTCCTCGGGCAGGGTCTGCTCGAAGGGGGCGTGCACGAGCACGGCCGCGACGTTGACCCAGGTGTCGATCCGCCCGTAGGCGGACACCGCAGCCTCGGCGACGGCCTGGACCTGGTCGGGGTCGACGACGTCGCACACCACGTAGGTGGCCCGGCCGCCGCGGTCGGTGATCTCCTGGACGAGAGACTGCAGGCCGGGCTCGCTGCGGGCCGCCACGACGAGCGCTGCCCCTTTCTCGGCCAGGCGCAGGGCGGACGCGCGGCCGATGCCGCTGGAGGCGCCCAGGACGACGACGACCTGGTCCGCGATGGGCTTGAGCTGCATGATCGGTGCTCCTGTCGGTGGGTGTGGATCCACCGTAGAGAGTCGCCGCGCGCGACAGCAAGTGTGCTGATGAAATGTGCCGGCGAGACGTCTACCGGTCCGCGGTGCGCCGGGCGCTGCAGCGGACGTGGGCCGCGCGGGCGGCGGCCAGCAGGGTCAACAGGGCGACGACGAGCACGACCGCCCACGGCTCCCGCAGCCAGGCCCAGACCACGGCCATCCCGACCGTCCCGTAGATGGTGCCCCAGATGAGCGTGCCCACCAGCATCGCGGGGATCCAGCGGCGCAGGGGCATGCCGGTGACGGCGGTGGTGAGGATGACGGCGGTCTGCAGGCCCACGGTGAGGAAGCAGGCGGGCACGGCCAGCACGCCCCAGCGGTGCACGAGCCGCTGGGCCCGCCGGTAGAGGGCGGTGTCCATCAGCCGGCGGACACGGTCGGAGCGCCGGCTGCCGCCGGTGGCCGCGGCGCGGCCCAGGGCGAAGACGGCCGTAGTGCGCACGATGCCCACGGCCCAGAAGAACAGGATCGCGGCACCGAGGGGGAGGGACTCCATCCAGGCCTGCACCGGTCCAGTCTAGGGAGCGGATCTGACAACGCCCGACGACAGGATGTCAGCACGGACCGCCCCGGCCTGGGATACCCTCGCCTCAGATCCGGCCCTTCCGGGGCGGTCACCAGCACAGGAGGACGCACGAGCATGAGCGTGGAGATCGACGACCAGGGCACCGTGACCTCCGGCGGGCGCCCCGTGGACTACGCGACGGCCTACGGCTGGGCGGTCGACTCGCCCGAGACGATCACCGACCTGGTCCACGACACCAAGGCGTTCGTGACCGTGATCGCCGCCGCCGAGCACGCGAGCCGGGAGGAGCAGGCCGCCGCCGTCCGGAAGGCGTTCGCGGCCGGGGTGCCGCGGCAGCCGGGCGCCTCCTGGGCCGCCGCCGCGGCGCAGGGAACCACACCCTCCGAGCCGGCGGCCTCGGATCCGGCAGCCGGACCGCAGGAGCCCGTGTCCGAGGAGGGCGCGCCGCAGGAGCCCGCGGCCGACAAGAGCCGGTAGGGGGACTCCCCGGAGCACTTCGAGCCCTCACCGTCCGGAGCAGAACCCCCCGTCGTTGCCCGGCGTCATGGATTGACGGCTGCGCGTTCACAAATGCATAGTGAGCCTCACGTCCGCCGCGTTCCTCGCGGCGACCGGGGGACATCTGAACCGGAAGCGCCACCGTGCGAACGGCCGTGGGCTGCGCCGGAGCGGTGCGAATCCAACCGCGTAGGGGGATACCAAGTGTTGGGGACTTCTCGGGCTGTGCTCGCCACAGCTGCCACGGCTGCCACGGCTGCCATCGTTGCCACCGGCGTGCTGCTGGGCGCGACAGCGCCGGCGACCGCGGATCACGGCGCAGCGCCGCACCGTGTCGCGGGGCCGGAGGACCGGCTGCCCGACCTGCAGATGGAGCCGTTGAGCGACCATCGCGTCCAGATCCTCGAGGGCCGTCGCGTCCTGCGGTTCACCGCTGTCATCGCCAACCGCGGTGACGGGGCCCTCGAACTCGTGGGCAGCAGGACCAGCACCTCGACAGAGAAGATGTCCGTCGTCCAGCGCATCGACCAGCGGGGCGGTGGCCGTGAATCCGTCCCGACCGAAGCGGTCATGACTTATGCGGTGGATGACAACCACAGCCACTGGCACCTGCAGCACGCTGCCGAGTACAGCCTGCGGGTCCCCGGCGAGGAGCATCCGCGGGTCGCCCACAAGGAGGGCTTCTGCCTCATCGACGACGAGCGCCTGCCCGGCGCCTCCTCGGGCGAAGCCGCCGAACCGGCTGTCTACGACGGCTGTGAGGAGGGCCTGACCGAGACCCGCTCGGTGACACAGGGCATATCGGTCGGTTGGGGCGACCCGTACTCGTTCGACGTGTGGGGCCAGTGGATCGACCTGACCGGGCTGTCCCTCCCAGGACGCTACTGCCTGGAAGCCACCGCTGACCCGCGCGGACTCCTGGCGGAGACCGACACGGGGAACAACACCACCTCGGCCCTGGTCGACCTCACGTCCAACGGGGTCAAGGTCGTGGACACGCGGTGCTGAGCCGCACATCACCGCCCGAGACGCCACCGGCCCCGGAAGGGTCTGTCGGCGCTCGGACCCCGGAAGTCATGCGCGCCGTGCACCCCAGCGCAGCAGGTACCAAGGAGAACATCACGCCGATGCAGAAACCCACATCCGTGTCCCGCACCCGGACCGGCCTGTACCCAGCCCTCCTGTTGGCGATCACCCTGACGGCGTGTGCGCCGGACACGCGCGCGGTCGAGCCGTCGGACGGGCCGGCGCCTGCTGAGGCGCAGGCGACCCCCGCCCAGTCACCGCCTGCAGACCAGGTGCTGTCGCCGCCTCCGGAGTCCATCGAGGTGGGGTGGACGGAGCTTCCCGGTGAGATCAGGGAGGTCGGTATCGGCGGCACCGGTGAGGACCAGGCGGTCTGGGCACTCAGCGAGGGAAGCTGGCCCGGTGGCCCTGAGGTCAACTGGTGGAACGGCAGCGAGTGGGAGGCCCTCGGACGGGAGGCCGCTGCCATCGACGTGGCCCCGAGCGGGTACCCGTGGATCGTCGACTCCGAAGGCCGCATCTTCGAGTGGAACGGTAAGGACTGGATCGAACGACCGGGGCGCGCCCGCGACATCGGCATCGGTGTCGACGGCTCGGTCTGGATCGTCGGCACCGACCCGGCGCCGGGCGGCTACGGGATCTACCGATGGACCGAGACGAGCTGGGAGCAAGCACCCGGTGGCGCCGTCGCCATCGATGTCGCCACCCAGGGCGATGCCGCGGTGGGACACCAGAGCGAGCCGTGGACCATCGACGAGAACAACCGCATCTCCCGCTGGAACGGCTCCGAGTGGGAGCAGCAACCGGGAGAGGCCCGGGACATCGGAGTGGGCGCCAACGGAGCAATCTGGATCGTCGGAACGGCTTCGGTAGACGGGGGCCACAGCATCGCCACGTGGAACGGCGAGGGCTGGGCATCCGCACCCGGCGGCGCCGTGAAGGTCAGTGTCGACGCTGACGGCTTCCCGTACGTGGTGACCGACGACAACCGGCTCCTGCGCGGGACGTGACCCTAGTCCTCGCAGGCCACGCCCGGCTCCCCGCCGCGGTCCAGCGCCGGCCGGTAGCCGGGCTCGTCCGCGCGCAGCGGTGCGGCGCCGGCCTCGCGCACGGCGTCGCAGTCCGGGTAGTACACCTCGTCGGGGGTGGACGGTGCGGGGGAGGGCCGATCGGCCCGGGCCGCGGGGGCGTCGCCGGGCAGGTCCTGCTCGGGGCACCCGGCCAGGACCTCGGCCATGGCCGCCTTCTCCTCGGCGGTGACGAAGAGTTCGTAGCGGGTCTTCACCGCGATCTGGAGGGCCACGTACGGGCAGCGGAACGACTCGTTCGGCGGCAGCCATGAGGCGGCGTCCGAGGCGGACTTCTCCCCGTTGGTGGGCCCGTCCACGGCCAGCAGGTTCAGCGGGTCGTTGGCCAGCGCCTGACGCTCGTCCGCGCCGAGCCGGTCCGCCCCGGTGACCCACGCGTTCTTGAGCGCCACCACGTGGTCGATCTGCACGTCGGCGGAGGTCAGGGGCCCGCGGCGGAAGTCGATCGTCGCCCCCGTGTAGGGGTCCTCCAGCGTCCCGGACAGGACGGTGCACCCGTCGTCGCCGAGCACCACACCGGTCAGGTCCCGGGCCAGGACGTCGTTGCGGGCGTCGCAGCCGTTGCCGTCCGGATCGGCCCAGTCCCCGAACTGCGCGAGCCGGTCGTAGTCGTCACCGCTGCCGGCCTCCTCGACGGGCAGCGCCTCGAGGGCCTGTCCGGCCGGGGAGGCGTCCACGGCGGTCCGGGCCGGGTCGGTGCACCCGCTCAGCAGGACGAGGGCGAGCGGGACCGCCACCGCCCAGCGGCCCGGGTGCCGGCCGGCCCGGCGGGCCGAGGGGTCGTGCGCGTGCTGCATGGATCTCCTGGGAACGGGGTGCGCCCTCACCGGACGCGGATGGAGACCCATTCTCCCTCCTCAGCACGCCGACGGCACAGCCCGGAGGGGCCGCCCGGGCCGTGCCGGGCAGCCCCTCCGGGCCCTTCGATCGGCGGTCGGCCGCTCAGCCCCGCTCGTCCACCGCCGCGACCGCCAGATCCGGGTGGTCGGAGAAGAGGCCGTCCATGCCCGCCTCGAGGAACGTGCGGATCTCACCGATCAGGTCGCCGTGCTCGGCCGGGTCGGCGCTCGAGCGGTACTCGGCCGGGAGGAAGGTGTTCTCCGCGCGGAAGGTCCATCCGTGGACCTCGAGCCCGGCGGCATGGGCGTCGGCGATCACCGCCGTCGGCTCACCGAGGGTCCCGTCGGCCTCGCGCGGGATCATGAGGTCCTTGCAGGCGCCGAGGACGTCGGCGTAGGAGGCGATCTCCCGCAGCCCGTCCCGTGTGGTGAGGTCCGCGTAGGTGCGGGGGTCCCCGGCGGCGACGAGGTCGTACGGAGCACCCGTGCAGTTGGCCAGCTGGGCGAGCCGGACGTCGGTCAGCTCGTCGAGCTCGCGCAGGTTGGCCGTCTCGAAGCTCTGGAGCACCACCGGGTCCTTCCGGTCGCCGTGGTCGTTGACCTCCAGGATCTCGACGACCGGCTCCTCCATGGAGAGCCCGATGGAGTCGAAGTACGTCGGGTGCTTGAGCTCCGGGGCGATCCCCAGGGGCTGACCGTCGCACGTGCGGGAGCGGCGGGCGAAGTCGACGACCTCCTCGAAGGTCGGGATCGGGTAGAGGCCGTCGAACGCGGTGTTGGCCGGGCGCGTGTCCGGGATGCGCTCCTCCGCCCGCAGCGTGCGCAGCTCGGCCAGGGTGAAGTCCTCGGTGAACCAACCGGTGTACTCGGTGCCGTCCACCGTCTTGGTGGTGCGCCGGTCGGCGAACTCCGGGCGGTCCTCGACGTCCGTGGTCCCGCCGATCTCGTTCTCGTGGCGGGCCACCAGCTCACCGTCCTTCGTGGGCACGAGGTCCGGCTCGATGTAGTCGGCGCACTGGGCGGCGGCCAGCTGGTAGGCGGCCAGCGTGTGCTCGGGCCGGTGGCCCGAGGCGCCGCGGTGCCCGATCACCTCGGCGTCCGCGCCGGCGCCGGGGCGGATGCGGTCCTGGCCGAGCACGATCAGCTCGGTGTCGTCCGGGGTGCCCGGGTGGCGCGCGTCGTTGCCGGGATAGTTGTTGTCGTTGCCGATCAGCAGGCGGCCGTCCTGCAGCTGCAGGAGCACCTCGACGGACTGGAAGGGGAAGGAGAACTGCTCGTCCACGCCGTAGGCCCCGGGGGACGTCTCCGCGCCGATGCCGGCCGGGTTGGCGATGCCGAGCAGGTCGACCACGAGCTCCTTCTCCAGGTGCCCGGCGTCGTCCGTGCGGCGCAGGTCGATCGCGTAGATCCGCTTGGTCACGGCCTCGGGGCCGTCGAAGTCGTCGCGCTCCAGGATGATCAGGCGGTTCTTCTTCGTCATGAACGCATCGCCGACGAGGTTGGCGTCCGTGTCCGTCTCGTAGGCCCAGGTGCGCCCGGTGTACTCCCGGCGCTCGGCGTCGAACTCGAAGATCCAGCGGCGGCGCTGGTCGTCGTCGCCGACGACCGCGCCCTCCAGGACCGGGTAGAGGTGGCGGCCGTCCTTCGAGGCCGCCATGGCCTCGAAGCCCTTGCTGGCGCCGAGGTCGGGCCGCTCTCCGGCCGCCAGGTACGGGTTCTGCGGGGACCTCAGCTCGCCGCTGCCGCCCTCGCGGACGTCGGCCAGCGGAACGGGCTCCTCGAGCACGACCCCGTCCGCGTCCACGTGGAGCAGGAAGGGCCCGAACTCCTCGCCGATCCAGAAGCTGCCGTCGGGCTGACGGACCACCGACTCGATGTCGAAGTCGTTGCCCGTGAGCAGGCGCTCCTCGGTGTCCTCGTTGACGACCGGGAAGGGGACGCGGTGGTGCGGGTCCCGCAGGGAGACGGTCTCCAGCACCTCGATCTCCCCGGCCCCGCCCTCGGCGGTCTCCCACTGCGGGGCGATGAGGTAGAGCCGCAGGAGGAAGTCGCCGGAGTTCTGCCGGTTGCCGAACCCGTTGTCCGGCATGGCCCAGAAGGTGCCGTCGCCGTTGTCGACCATGGCGGAGAAGCCGGGGATCACCTGACCGTCGAAGGGCCCGGTGCGCCCGTTGGCGGGCGTGGCCTCGGCGCCGGACGGCGGGCCCTCGGCGAGATGGTCGGCGGAGAGCGTGGCCCGCTGCTCCAGGACGGGCACGGAGGCCGGCCGGTGGTCCGTCCGCCCCTCGTGGGCGGCCGCGCCGGTGAACGTGGTCAGGAAGATGGCCGCGGCCATCGCGGCTGATGAGACGGTGCGCATGCGCAGAACGTACGTCCGGGCGGTGTCCGCCCGGTGGCGTCCAGGGAACATGAGACTGAATGTGACAGCGGCGGGTGTTCACCGTGCCGCCGCGGACGAGGCCCTCCACGCCCGAACCGCGGACCGGGCGCGCGGGGCCCGGCCGCTCACAGCTGCGGGACGCACTGGCCGGTGCCGAGCTCGGCGAGGCCGGCCCGGTCCCCGGCGGCGAGCGTGGTGGCCTCACCCGCCGGGTGCATCACCTGGGCGGGATCGTCCACGTGGGCGAGCCCGACCACGTGCGCCAGTTCGTGCACGACGGTCGCGCGGACGTGGTGGGCGCCGCCGGGCGCCTGCAGGATCGGCGTCAGGCCCGGGGCGTCGAGGGTGACCTGTCCCGTGACGTAGACGAGCGGCTGCCCGGGGGCACCCCGGGGCGTGCTGCCGCCGAGGCCCACGACGTCGCCGGCCAGCTCCGGGACCTCGTCCGGGTCCGACCAGGCGATCAGCACCGGCGCCCACCGCAGGCCGTACCGATCGGGCTGATAGGGCTTCCGCTGGGCGTCGGGGCCCTCCGTCGTCGTGCCGTCGTAGACGAACTGCAGGCCCGTGGCCGCGGAGATCTCGGCCACGGCCTCCTCCACGAGCTGCTGCCCTCCGGGCGGAGCGCCGTCCGGGCGCACGACCCAGTGCACCGGCCGGCAGGGGTCGTAGGCGACCATCTCCTGCTCCGGGTCGGGCGAGTCCATGAAGCGGTAGCCGCCCACGTCCGCGACGACCGGCGGGGCGCCCAGCGGGGCCCGGGAGGCCTCCACCCCCGGCGGCGGCGCGGAGGCGTTCGGCAGGTGCGGGAGGAGGACGGGCAGGGCGTAGCGGTCGACGAGGCCGGGGGTGAACCAGAGCAGGACCAGCAGCACGATTCCCGCCGCCGGGCTCGTCCGCCGCACCCGGCTCCGTCGCCGGGGACACCGGTGCGGCGTGGTGCCACCGTGCTCGCGCATCTTCCCCGACTCCAGTGCTCGATCGACCCGGCCCCACCGACCGTACTGAAGTGTACGAAAGCAAACGAGAATGACGGCTTTCCCGTCCGAACATGACGGGCCGCCTGCCTACACTGGCCGGGCCCGACCCCCGACGAAGGAGCACCCCCGTGGAGCAGACCCCGCACCAGAACGTCACCTTCCCCTCGGCCGGGGAGCAGGCCCACGGCTACCTGGCCCTGCCGGAGGCCGGCCGCGGCCCCGGCGTCATCGTGGTCCAGGAGTGGTGGGGGCTGACGGACCACATCCGCGACGTGGCCGACCGGCTCGCGGCGGAGGGCTTCGTCGCCCTGGCCCCGGACCTCTACGGCGGGTCCATCACCCACGACGCGGACGAGGCCGCCGCGATGATGGCACGGCTGCCCGAGGAGGAGGGCGCCCGCCTGCTCGGCGGAGCAGTGGACTTCCTGCTGGGCCACGAGGTCGTCACGAGCACCACCCTGGGCACCATCGGCTTCTGCATGGGCGGCGGGTTCGTCCTGGCGCTCGCCGCGGACCAGGGCGAGCGGATCGGCGCCGCAGTGCCGTTCTACGGCGTCGGCCAGGGGCTGCCGGACGCCTACCAGGGACTGCGCGCGACCGTGCAGGGCCACTACGGCCGGCAGGACAGGTCCTACCCGGTCGAGAAGGCCGAGACCCTGGAGGAGCAGATCCGCCGGGAGTCCGGGGCCCCGGTCGTGGAGTTCCACTACTACGACGCCCCGCACGCCTTCCACAACGACGAGAACCGGCGCAACTACCGGCCCGACGAGGCCCGGTCGGCCTGGGGGCGCGCGGTCGCGTTCCTGCGGGAGCACGTGCGGTAGGGCCGCCACCGGGTCCGGGACGGCACCGGCCGGCAGGCACTGCCGTGTCGTTAGCTCCGTGGCCGGCGGCTCACCACTCCGCGAAGGAGCCGTCGGCGTGGCGCCAGACCGGGTTGCGCCAGCGGTGGCCCTCGCGGGCCCGTTCCAGGACGTAGTCCTCGTTGACCTCGATGCCCAGCCCGGGCCCGCCGGGGATGCGGACCATGCCGTCCTCGTAGTCGAAGACCGACGGGTCGGCCAGGTAGTCCAGCAGGTCGTTGCTCTCGTTGTAGTGGATGCCCAGGCTCTGCTCCTGGATGAAGGCGTTGTAGCACCCGGCGTCGATCTGCAGGCACGCCGCGAGGGCGATGGGGCCCAGGGGGCAGTGCAGGGCCAGGGCGACGTCGTAGGCCTCGGCCATGTGCGCGATCTTGCGGGCCTCGGTGATGCCGCCGCAGTGGGAGGGGTCGGGCTGGATGATGTCCACGGCCCCGGAGGCCAGGACGTCCTTGAAGTCCCACCGGGAGTACAGCCGCTCGCCCAGGGCGATGGGCGTGGACGTGCTGCGCAGGGGGTCGAGGAAGCCGTCGACGTTCTCGCTGAGGACGGGCTCCTCGATGAACATCAGCCTGTAGGGCTCGAGCTCGCGCAGCAGCACCTTGGCCATGGGCTTGTGCACGCGGCCGTGGAAATCCACCCCGATGCCGATGTCCGGGCCCACCGCCTCACGCACCGCCCGCACGCTCTCCAGGCAGAGGTCGATCTTGTCCCAGCTGTCGACGTACTGCAGCTCCGCGGTGCCGTTCATCTTCACCGCGCCGAAGCCGCGCTCGACGGCGGCCCGGGCCGCGGCGGCGGTCTCGGTGGGGCGGTCCCCGCCGATCCAGGAGTAGACGCGGATCCGGTCGCGGACCTTCCCGCCGAGCAGCTCGTGCACCGGCACCCCGAGGGCCTTGCCCTTGATGTCCCACAGGGCCTGGTCGATGCCGGCCAGGGCGCTCATCAGGATCGGCCCGCCGCGGTAGAACCCGCCGCGGTACAGCACGGTCCACAGGTCCTCGATGTTGCGGGGGTCCTGGCCGATCAGGTGGTCCGAGAGCTCCTCGACGGCGGCGGCCACGGTCGCCGCCCGGCCCTCGACGACCGGTTCGCCCCATCCCACGACGCCCTCGTCGGTCTCGATCTTCAGGAACAGCCACCGCGGGGGAACGGTGTAGGTCGTCACGCCGGTGATCTTCATGGTGTCTCCTCGCTCAGTTCTCGGGGTGGTCGCTCGCCGAGCGCCAGGCCCGGACGAGGGCCTCGGCGCGGGCGGACAGGTCGGGCCCGGACACACCGGGGCGGTAGAGGGACGAGCCGATGCCCGCCCCGCCGGCCCCGGCGGCCACCCAGTCCCGGAGGTTCCCGGCGTCGACCCCGCCCACGGGCAGGAACTCGACGTCCGCCGGGAGCACGGCCCGCCAGGCCGTCATCCCGGCGATCCCGACCGCCTCGGAGGGGAAGAGCTTGAGGCTCCGGGCGCCGGCCCGGAGCGCGGCGAAGGCCTCGGTGGGAGTGGTCACGCCGGGGTAGCTGCGCATGCCGAGGCCGACCGTCTCGGCGATGACCTCCGGGTCCATGGCCGGGGACACGACGAGGCCGGCCCCCGCGGCGTGGGCGGCCCGGACCTCCTCGACCGTCAGGACGGTGCCCGCGCCCACGGCGCAGTCCTGCGGGAGGTTCTCGCGCAGCACCCGGACCGAGGTCAACGGGTCGGGGGAGTTCAGCGGGACCTCGAGGGCGCGGAAGCCCGCCGCGTACAGCCGGTCCCCGACCTCGGGGGCCTCCTGCGGGGTGAGGCCCCGCAGGATGGCGACGAGGCCGGTGGGGGTGTGCGTCATGCCGTTCCTTTCGCTGGGGGATCGAGAAGGCCGGCGGCGAGCGCGATGCTCCGCAGGCCGTGGGTGACGACGTCGCCGCCGACCACCGGGGCGTCGACGCCGAGCTGGTGCAGGGCGCGCTGGTAGCGCCGGCACAGCTCCGGCTCCCCGCACAGCAGCACCTCCGGCGGCCGGGCGCCGGGGGAGCCGCCGGAGGCCAGCCGGCCGCGCACGCAGGAGGCCACCTCGGCGCCGATCATCAGCCCGGAGACGTAGTCGTCCACCTGCTCGGCGGCCAGGCGCCCGGTTAGCGGCAGGGTCCGGGCGGAGAAGAGGGTGGCCAGGATCCCGCCGTCGGGGTCCGCGCCCAGCGACGTCCGGACCCCGCGGTCGAAGGCCCCCAGGTCGGGCGCGTCGGGCCGACGGGCGAGCCGGCCCAGGATGCTGTGCCGGGTGACCAGGCCGTAGACCTCGCCCGTCATCACGGTGAGGAAATCGAGGACGCGGCGTTCCTCCACGCGCACCCACTTGGTGTGGGTGCCGGGCAGGACCACGAGCGTCCCGCGGCGCTCGCCGGTGTCCGTGTCGCCGTGGGCGGACTCGAGCACGCCCAGGATCTGGGTCTCCTCCCCGCGCATCACCTGGGGCAGCACGCCGTCCGCCAGCAGCCCCGGCACCACGTGCACGGGACCACGGCGGGTGGGAATCTCCGTCAGCGCCCCGGCGAGGGCGCCGAGGTCCTGGGGCAGGCGCTGATACGGCACGTCCGCCCAGCCCTGGTTGCTGCCGACCATGCCGGAGGCCAGCACGGGGACCGACGGGTGCGCCTCCAGCCACCGCCCGCACATCCGCTCGAACTCCTCCTCGAAGGCCGCGCGGCGCTCCTGGTCGGTGGTCAGCCCGTCGGTGACGGCCAGGATGCCCCGGCCCGCCGGCGCGGTGTCGAGGACGGTGCCGGCGCTGTCGAGCAGATAGGCCCGCGCCGAGGTCGTCCCCCAGTCCAGCGCGACGAGCCGGGAGCCGTCCGGGCCGGGTGCACAAGGGGCGGGTGCAGAGGGGTCGGATGAGAGCTGGGGCACATCTGGAGTGTGCTGCACTCGTCTCACTAAGTCGAACAGCGTCGTACATAACGGGACACGGCAACACCACTCGGGACCGTGAGACGTCCGGCTCCCCTCCTAGACTTCCCAGCATGACCTCCGAGAGCAGCCCGCCCCGGCCACCCGTCCCGCAGGGGACCCTCACGCTCGCCCGCGGCCTCGACATCCTGCACGCCGTCGCGGAGGGCGCCCACGACCTGAGGGGCGTCGTGGACGCCACCGGCATCGGCCGCAGCACGGCGCACCGGCTGATCCAGCTGCTGGAGCTGCGAGGCTTCGTCCGGACGGTCCACGGCACCTCCTACACGCTGGGGCCCCAGCTCATCGACTACGGCTTCCGCGCCCTGCACCAGCAGCCCCTGCCGGTCCTTGCCCGCCCGGTCCTGGAGCGGCTGGCGGCCACGGTGCAGGACACCGTGCACCTGGCCGTGGAGGACGCCGGGCAGGTGCTCTACCTCGACAAGATCCCCGGATCGCGGGGAGCCGAGATGCGCTCGCGGATCGGGCACCGGATGCCGCTGACCCGCACGGGCATCGGCAAGTCCCTGCTCCTGGACGAGCCGCACCGCTGGGCGGAGCAGTACACCGCGGAGCACCCGGGGGCGCACTCCCCGGAGGAGCTCGCCGCGTTCCGCCGGACGATGCAGGACTACGCCGGTCAGGACAGCACCATGGACCTGGAGGAGAACGAACCCGGGATCCGCTGCGTCGCGGCTCCCGTCCGCGACGCCCGCGGCGCGGTCGTGGCGGCGATCAGCGTCTCGGCCACGCAGCCGTACATGCCCGCCGAGCGCATGCAGGCGCTCGTGCCGGTCGTGCGGCAGGCGGCGCAGGCCATCGGGCGCGAGCTCGGCCGCAGCGCGTGACCCGCCCGAGGAGGATCCTGGCCGCGGCCGGGACCACGCGGTCCCGGTTCCCCCGGCGGCACCCCCGGGGCGGGTCGGTCGCCGCGGCCCCGGACGCGGTCCCTAGGGTGGAGGAATGAACGCCGGGAAGACGCCGCAGCCTGCCGGTTCGCCCATGGAGCAGCTGCTGGCGGCCGTGTGCCTGGGCGGGCTCCTGCCGCTGCTGTCGTGGCTGCTGGACAGCTACCTGGTGGCGCTCGTCTGCTCGCTGGCGCTGAGCTTCGTGATCTCCGGCCTGCTGCGGCAGCGCGCGCTCCTGCGCCGCGGCTCCGACCGGCACAGCGATCCGGAGCATCCCACGACGTAGTGCGGGCGCGGCGCCGAACGGCCTCGTCCGGTGGCGACCCGACGGAGAGCGGAGGAGACCGCATGACCGAGATCTGGCCCGTGGTGCACGCCGAGCGTCAGTCGCTGGCCCAGGACCTGGAGCACCTGGCCCTGCCGCAGTGGGCCACCCCGTCGTTGTGCCCCGGCTGGGACGTCCACGACGTCCTGGCGCACCTCGTCGACGACGCGAGCACGACGCGGCTCAGCTTCCTGTGCCGTCTCGCCGCCGCCGGCTTCGACTTCGACCGCTGCAACGCCCGGGGGATCGCCCGGGAGCGCCGGGCCGATCCGCGCGCGACCCTGGCCGCCTTCCGCGCGGTCAGCGGCCGGACGACGAGCGCCCCGGCACCGCCGGCCACCCGGCTGGTCGAGGCGTTCGTGCACGGAGAGGACATCCGGCGGCCCCTCGGCCTCCAGCGCGCCTATCCGCCCGCGCCCGTCGTCGAGGCCCTGCGCCACCAGCTGCGGACCAGTGTGCGGATCGGGGGTGGCAAGGAGCGCGCGCAGGAGGTGCGCGTCGTGGCCACCGACGCCGGGCTCGCGTCCGGCACGGGCCCGGAGGTGCGCGGCCCCGCCGTCGCCCTGCTGCTGGCGGTGTCCGGGCGCGCGGTCGGGCCGGGGGAGCTCACCGGCCCGGGTGCCGCGGCCCTCCGCCGCTGAGCGCCGCGTGCTCGTCCTGGCTGCCCGCCCGGTGCGCGGTTGCCACCGGCCCGGGCGGCCGTGGGGTCAGCTCCGGCGCAGCGGGCGCTCCAGGATGCCGGTGGAGACCGCCACCAGGACGGCGCCCGCGAACAGCAGCGCGGCCCACCCGTACGCCTGGGCCCCGACGGCCAGCACCGCGCCGTTGGCGATGAACAGTGCCACGGCCACCACCGTCAGCCACTGCGCCACCTGGTCTTCCCGCACTTCCCGAACCCCCGCCACTGCATTCCCCTTCGCCGTCGTCTCCGCGGCTGCGACCGCAGCCCGATTGCCCCCAAGTTAGGTGCCGAACGGGTTATATGTCTTTGGACTTAAGTCCAGAGCTCCGGGCGCCCCCGGAAACATCGGGCCTGGTCAGCGGCAACACTTGAACATGACGAAAGATTGCTCCACGGCTTCGGTGACGCGTCGGTCCCGCCTCAGTCCGAGGAAGCGCCGTCGCGGGCACGCTGACCGAAGATCCCGCGGGTCACGGCGCGGTACGAGGCGGCGACGACGTCCTCCAGCACACCGAGGTCGATGGTGTCGAGGTCCTTGAGGTAGAGGCACCCGACGCCCGTCGTGTGGGGGCCCAGCCGAGCCAGCTCATCGGGGTAGGCGCCCACGCCGTCGAACAGGTAGACGGTGGTGGTGGCCCTGCGCGGGGCGAAGCTCGCAGCCGGGGCGTCACCCTCGTGGCCGCTGGCGTAGCGGTAGTGGTACTCGCCGAAGCCGATGATCGTGCCCCACATGGTGGGGGTCTCTCCGGTGGCGCGGGCGAACAGCGGGAGCAGCCGCTCGGCGTCGGCCCGGCGTTTCCGGGGCGTGACGCCTTCGAGGAACTCCTCGACCGGCTGGGGTGTCTTCTCCACGGAGGTCTCCTCGACAGGGGGCGGTGCGGGGCCGGGTGCCCCGGGCCGGCAGCGTCACCGGTTCCAGGGCCACCGTACGCCGCGGGGCGGACGACGACAGGGGCGCGGACGGGGACAGGGGCGGCAGACGTGGTCACCACGTCCGCCGCCCCTGTGCTCCGGGTGCCGGGTCCTGCCTACGGTGCGGCGGGGGCCGCTCCGGGGCCGGTGCCGGTGGCGCCCTGCTGGGCCGCCCCGGGGTCGAGCTGGCCGGCGTCGGCGCCCGTCTGGCCACCGTCCAGCGGCTGGCTGCCCGTTCCGGCGGCCGCGTCGCCGGACGTGGTCGTGCCGTCGCCGGTCACGGCCCCGCTGGTCGGGGCGGTCTCACCGGGCACGAGCTCGCCCGTGGTGGGGGCGGTGGTCGGCGCCTGCGCCGGGTCGGCGCCCTCGGCCGGGGCGAGCTCGCCGGTGCCCGGCGCCTGCTCGTCGGCCGGGGCGGGAGTGGTCGCGCTGCGCACGGCCACGGACTCGGAGCCCGTCACGGTGCGCTGGATCGTGCCCGTGCCACCGGAGAGTTCGGTGCCGGTCAGCGCCTGGATGCCGAAGACCGCGGCGACCGCCAGCCCGATGATCGCCCCGGTGCTCAGGAGCACCTGCTTCAGCGGCAGCCGGAAGCGCGGCCCGGGGGCCTCGTCGGTCACGGCGCTGCTGCCGTGGGTCTCGGGGATCCGCAGGCCGTCGCGGGGGAGGATGCGCGTGGTCACCACGGTGCGGACCTTCGACAGGCCCTGTCGGCTGCGCTCGAGCGAGGTGGAGTAGACGACCACGGCGATGCCGGAGACGATGCTCGTGAGGGCGGCGCCGAGGACGGTGCCGACGACGCTGAGGTGACCACCGATCACGGACATGGTCGCGGCGGTGGCGGCGCCGGCGAGCAGGCCCGGGATGTTCAGGGCCGGGCTCTTCTTCTCGGGCTTCTCGTCCGTGGAGGTCTGCTCGTCGGTGGGTGCGGTGCTGGTCTGGGTTTTTTCGAGGGTCATGCTGATGTCCTGGTCCGGTCGCGGGTTGGGGGCCGGATCCCCGCGACGTCGCTCGGGTCGGCCGCATCCATTATCCGGGTTGACCTGGGAGAACACACCACGAGTGGGCATCGTCACACCCTGACGGCGGTCCGGGCGCAACGTGGCGTCACAGCGCCTGGTCGGCGCGGAGCCCGACGGCGACCGCGGTGGGGCTGTCGGCGACCGGTGGCGCCGTCGAGCCCGCCGAGGCCGTCGGGTGCGTCATCTTCCGATGTCGGGTAACGATCCGGGACGGGGCCAGGGGGTGGTCCCGGAGGCGGTCCTACGCTGGACGGAGCGGTCCGCCCGGGGTCGGTCCCGGGCCGGGGCGCATGATCCGCGGGGTCCGGCACCGGCCCGCCCTGCCCTCGATCCCGGTGTCCGTGCGGGCGACCAGGAGCTGCCGTCGCCGTGGTGCGCGCTGCAGGGGTCGACATCGTCGCCCACGACGACAGAGCCCGAAGCACCGCCGCCAGGGCGGAGAGTCCGCGCAGACGGCGTGCTCCGCCGACCGGGAAGAGAACGCAGATGTCATCACCCACCCGATCCACACGCCGCCCGTTCGCCGCCGCCGTGGCGGCGGCGCTGCTCCTCGGGGCCGGCGGCGCCGGCGGCGTTCCGTCGGCCGCCACAGGACCCGCCGCAGGGCCCGCCGCAGGGCCCGCCGCAGGGCCCGCCGCAGGGCCCGCCGCAGGGCCCGCGCCCTCCGTCCCGGCGGCCTGCGTTCCCGACGTCGACCGCGTCGTCAGCGCCGATCCGTCCCCGCAGACGGCGGAGCCGCTGCCGCAGGAGCTCACCGCGAGGCTGGACGCCGCCGCCCGGCGATCCTTCGCACAGGCCTCCGCCCCCGGCGCGGTCGTCGGGGTCGCCTCCCCGGAGGGGACCTGGACGCAGGCCTACGGGGTGGCCGACCCGGCGACCGGGGAACCCATGGACGTCGACGTGCACACCCGCATCGGCTCGGTCACCAAGACCTTCACCGCCACCCTGGTGCTGCAGCTGGCCGAGGAGGGCGAACTCTCCCTGGACGACCCCATCGGGGACTACGTCGAGGGCATCCCCCACGGGGACCGGATCACGCTGCGCCAGCTCGCGGACATGACCAGCGGCATCGCCAGCTACACCCGCAACGAGGAGTTCCTGAAGACGTTCTCCGCGGCCCCGGACACGGTCTACACGCCCGAGGAGCTCGTCGCCCTCGGTGTCGCGGAGTCGCCGCTGTTCGCCCCCGGGGAGCAGTTCGACTACTCGAACACCAACTACATCCTGCTGGGCCTGGTCGTCGAGCAGGTCACCGGACGCCCGGTCGGGGAGCTGATGGAGGAGCGCATCTTCGACCCGCTGGGGCTCGACGAGACCGTCTGGCCCGGCGCCTCCACCGCGCTGCCCGAGCCCTTCGCCCGGGGCTTCACCCTGCAGGGCGACGCCGCCACCCCAGAGGTCCCGGCCGATGCCACCCACTGGAGCCCCACCTGGGCCTTCACCGCCGGGAACCTGATCTCGGACATGGACGACCTGCTGACCTACGGCCGGGCCCTGGGCACCGGACAGGGTCTGCTGGAGGCCGAGAGCCAGAGAGAACGTCTCACGTCCTTCTCACCGCCGGAACGAGGCTACGGACTGGGCGTCGGGTGCATCGACGGCTGGGTGGGGCACACCGGGGAGCTGCCCGGCTACAACACCACCGTCTACTACGACACCACCACCGACACCACCGTGGTCGTGCAGGTCAACAGCGACATCGCCTCCGGGGACTGCCCCGAGTCCCCGGTGCTGGCCGACGACCCGAGGACGCTGCCGTGCTCGGCACCCGCCACCCGCATCTTCGCCGAGCTCTCCACCGCCCTGGGCCACACCTTCACGCCCAACCCGCAGCAGTGACCACGGCGAGGTGCGGACCGCGCGCCGGCATCCGGGACAGCCCTACGACGACGACGGCGCCGTCCCGGCCTCGACCAGTCGCTTGAGCCGCCGCAGGCTCTCGCGCAGCCCCTCGCGCATCGTGGTCATCCGGTCCGGGTCCCGGCCCAGGGTGCCGATGATGAACCAGCCGATCCGGCCGATCGGGCGGGCCACCTCGTAGGACTCCGTGACCCGGGTGCCGGCGCCCTCGGGCTCGAAGCGGTAGCGCCACACGATCGTGCCGGCGAATTTCTCGGTGCGCGCGAAGGCGAACTCCCGGCCGGGCTCGGCGGCCATCACGATCGGGGTGTTGTGCCAGGAGAAGCGGGAGTCCTCCGGGGCCCGGTTGCGGGCCCGGAAGCGGGCCCCGACGTGCGGGCCGCCGTCGTCGAGCCAGACCACCTCGTCGACCTCGGGACTGTACTCGGGGGTGCGGGTGACGTCGGCGACGACGTCGTAGACCGCCTGCGGCGGCGCCTCGATGTGCACGGACTCCTCGGCACGGCCCAGGGTCTGAATGGTGGTCCTCCGTGGTGCGACGGTGTGGCGGATCAGGTGCCGGGCGGCCGGTAGTCGACCTGCGCGGCCCGGCGCAGGGCGTCCAGGGTGTCCTCGACGCTCATCAGGACGGTCGTCTCCCACGAGCTCATGGCCCCGCCCCCGTTGATGGCCAGGGCCAGTGCGGCCATCGAGACGTTGTCGGGCGCCTCCCACAGGAGGTAGCCGTCGTGCGCGCCGAAGGCGTACCAGAAGCCGTGCAGCGTGCCCCCGACCGAGGCGATGTTGGTCCGCGCGGCCTCCCGGCGGTCCTCCGGATGGGCGATGAGCCGGGCCCAGGTCTGCGGGGTGTACGTGAACTTCGACAGATACAGCGGCATCGTCCCGTCCTTCCGGTGTCCCGGTGGAGACGCGGCTCCACCCAGGGGAGTGGGACGACCGTAGGCGCCCGGCGAAGGCGCGTCCAAGGGCGGCGGCCGGATCGTCGCCGGCCCGTGACTCTGCGCGCCTTCGTGTCGGCGGGACTCAGCGCGGCGGGCGAGCATCCGGCGCCGCGGGCCCGAGGGCCCGGCGGTAGGACACCAGCCGGTCGGCCAGTTCTGCGGGATGGCCCAGCATCGGGCAGTGGTCGCCGGGCATCACGTCCGGCTCCAGGCGGAGCCGGTCCCGGCTGACGCGCCGCATGAACTCCAGCGGCAGGAACCGGTCGTCGCGGCTCAGCAGGACCCGGGTGGGCACCGCCGGCCAGGCGGGCAGCGGCCACGGCGTGCCGAACGGCGTGGCCGACTGCTCCCGTTGGTGATCCAGGAGCTCCCGGGCGAGCTCCGCCGGGGTGTCGTGCAGCATGAGCTCGAGCGGATCGACCGGTGCTGTGGGGTCCCGGCCGTCGAGGACGTCCTGCCGCTGTCGCGCCGCGGCGTGACCGGTGTGCTCCCACCAGTCACCGGGAACCTCGCCGGGGGCCGGGATCTGCGCCTGGAGCAGCACGAGCAGATCGGCCGTGATCCGCTCCGCCACGAGCGGTGCGGTGAAGCCGCCGAAGGAGTGGCCGACCACCACGACGTCCTGCCGGCCGCCCACCGCCGCGACCACGGTCGCGGCGTAGTCGGACAGCCCCGCGTCGTCGTCGTCGACCGGCAGGTCCACGGCGACGACGTCGTGGCCGCGCCCCCGGAGCTCGGCGGCCACCGGACGCCAGTACCAGGAGTCGACCGCCGCGGCGTGGACCAGGGTGAAGGTGACCATGTCGAACGTCCTTCCGATTGAGGGTGGATGAGGAGGCCCGGGCCACCGGCGGGGTCTGGGCCGCGGGCGGTCGGATCAGGCGAGGGCGAGCACGAGCACCCCGACCCCGAGGGTGAGGTCCAGGGCCGCGCACCACTCGGCCAGCGACCGCGACACCACGGCGTGGCGACGCCAGTGCGCGACGTCCCACACCGCGTGACCGATCAGGCCCACGGCGATCAGCACGCGCCCGCCCTCCGGGGAGAGCCACAGCGCACCGAGGCCGAGCGCCATGAAACCGACGGCGGCGAACGGCTGCCAGCGCCAGGGCCCGGGTCGCGAGAACGTTCCCCGGACCGCGCCGACGGTGATGGCGCCCACCGCGACCGCGGTCATCGCGGCCAGCTCGACGACCGGCCCCGACGAGAGGAGCCGGGCGGTGACCACGACGACGACCAGGACGCCGAGCACCGGCCAGGACCAGCGGGGACGGACGAGCGCGGCGATCACCACGTACGCCGTCGTCGCGAGCACCAGCACCAGGAGCACGGCCGTGATGCTGTTCGGATCGTCCGTGACGAGGTTGAACGCGGCGAACGCCAGGCCGAGGAGCGCGGGCCACCGTCGTGCGAGCGCCCGGACGAATCGAGGCACCGGCGATGTCGACGCCGGGAACGAGAGGGTTGCGGACGGGGAACGCTGAGTCATGCCACGACGGTAGGTCCGGCCGGACGTCACTCTCCGGGCTCTTCCTCCGCTGCGTCCGGAATCCTGGGATACTCGTCCCACCGATGCTGACGGGAGACCCCGATGGCCGATCGTTCCACGGCGGTGCTCGCCTACGAGGGGGCGGAGCTGCTCGACATCGCCTGCATCACCACACCCTTGTCGCTGGCCAATCTCATCGGCCGGTTGCCCGATCCCTACCGGGTGCAGGTGCTGAGCCTGCACGGGGCTCCGATCCGCTGCCAGACGGGCCTGACGCTGCAGGCCGACGGGGCGCTGGAGCGCGTCCTCGGACCGGTCGACACCGTGATCGTCGCCGGTGGTGTCGGCCACCGCCGGGCCGCCGAGACCGAGCCCCTCCTGCGGCACGTGCGGCGCCTGGCGGCCACGAGCCGGCGGGTGGCCTCCGTGTGCACCGGCGCCAGCGTCCTGGCCGCCGCTGGTCTGCTCGACGGGCGGCGGGCCACCACGCACTGGTACTTCGCCGCCGACCTCGCCCGCCGCTATCCGCAGGTCACGGTGGACCCGGACCCGATCTACATCCGGGACGGGCGGATCGCGACGGCGGCCGGGGTCACCAGTGCCCTGGACCTGACCCTGTCCTTCATCGAGGAGGACCACGGGGTGCCGCTGGCCCGCCAGGTGGCCCGCAATCTCGTGACCTACCTGCAGCGGCCGGGCAACCAGGCGCAGATGAGCCTGTTCACCGGCGTGTCCGGGGAGGGCAACGACGTGGTGCAGGCAGCGATCGGGTTCATCACCACCCATCTGGACGAGGACCTGTCCACCGCCGCCGTGGCCGCTCACGTCGGGGTCAGCCCCCGCCACCTCACCCGGCTCTTCGACGCGCACCTGGGCCGGCCACCGGCCCGCTTCGTGCGGCAGGCCAGAAACGATGCCGCCGCCCGGCTGCTGGAGTCCAGTGCGCTGCCGGTCGCGGCGATCGCCCAGCGGTGCGGGTTCGGCTCCGCCGAGGCGCTGCGGCAGAGCTTCGTGAGCCAGTACGCGCTCTCGCCCACCGAGTACCGCGCCCGCTTCACCCGCCCGTCCCGTCCGGTGCCCGCGATCTGATCCTTCCGGGCGCCGGTCAGCGCAGCGACCGGCGCATGAGGACGCGGGGGAAGCCGTTCAGCGTCGAGGTCGTGTCGGCGGCCCAGGCGAAGCCGGCGCGCTCGAACATGGCGCGGGTGCCGACGTAGGCCATCGTGGTGTCGACCTTCCGGTCCCCGTTGTCGACCGGATAGCCCTCGATCGCCGGCGCGCCGTGGCCGCGGGCGTGCTCCACGGCGCCGTCGAGCAGGGCGCGGGCCACACCCCGGCCGCGCCGGCCACCGCGCACCCGGAAGCACCACACGGTCCAGACCGGGAGGTCGTCGACGTGGGGGATCGTCCTGCTGCGGCTGAAGGCGTGCAGCTCGGCCCGCGGGGCGACGCCGCACCAGCCGACCACGGTGTCCCCGTCGTAGGCGAGGATGCCGGGCGGGATCGGCCGGGCGCACAGCTCCTGCACCTTCCGGGCCCGCTCCCGGGCGCTGAGGGCGCGGTTCTCCCGGGACGGCAGCCGGTAGGTGAGGCACCAGCACACCGTCGAGTCGGGGTTCCGGGGGCCGAGGACGGTGGCGACGTCGTCGAACCGCTCGCTCGTGGCCGGCCGGATGGTGAACGGGATGGTGTCCATGGGCCATTCTCGCGCGGGCGGGGGCCGCGAGGCTCCGGGAGCGGGAAGAAGTCGATCCCGCCGTGCCGGTGTGGCCGGATCGTGATCTGCGGCCTCTGGTCGGTCTTGACCGGGCGTACAAGAATTTGACCATGCGGTCAGACACGGAGCGGGACGGGGCGGGGACGTTCACGGAGCGGGCCCGGCGTGAGCAGATCCTGGCGTGCGCGGTCGGAGCGATCGCGGAGCTGGGCTACGCCCGGGCCTCGCTGGCGGAGATCGCCCGCCGGGCGGGGGTCAGCAAGGGCGTGGTCTCCTACTACTTCCCGGGCAAGGAGCGGCTGCTCGAGCAGGCCGTGGCCGACGTCTACACCCGGGCCGGGGCGGCCATCGCCGCGGCGACCGCCGGGCGCACCGGAGCCGCGTTCCTGCGGGCCTATCTCGAGGCCAACCTCGGCTTCCTGGCCGACCACCCGGCGGACATCCGGGCGGTGACCGAGATCGTGATGAACCTGCGCGGGCCGGACGGCGCGCCCCGGTTCGCCCCGACCGGGGAGGACCCCGTGCTGGGCCACCTGGAGCAGATGCTGCGGGACGGCCAGCAGGCCGGGGAGTTCCGCGACTTCGACGCCCGCAGCATGGCCGTGCTGCTGCGCGGGGCCGTGGACACCGCCTCGGGACGGCTGGTCACCGACCCCGGCTTCGACCTCGCGGCCTACACCCGGGAGCTCGTGGCCACGGCCGAGCTCGCCACCCGCAGAGCGCGCTGAGCGCACCGTCCCCGAGGAGGACGCCATGAGCAGTCCACGCTTTTCGGCCCCCGACGACGCGCCCGAGGACGCCCCCGACGACGCCCCCGACGGCGCCCCCGACGGCCCCGCCGCGGCCCCGCGCCGGTGCGGCGGTGCCGCCGGGTGGCTGGGGGTGGACCTGGTGCTGCCCTTCGCCCTCTACTACGGGTCCCGGCTGGCCGGGGCGGACGCGTGGACGGCCCTCATGCTCGGCGCCGTCGGGCCCCTGGTGCGGGTGGTGGTCACGGCCGTGCGGGCCCGTCGGCTGGAGCGGCTGGGCCTGTTCACGCTCACCGTGCTCGCCGTGGGCACCGTCGTCGGACTGCTCAGCCCCGACCCGCGCCTGCTGCTGGCGCGGGAGAGCTGGCTGACCGCTCTGGTGGGCGGATGGATCCTGGCGTCCCTGCTGGGGGAGAGGCCGGTGCTCTACGAGGCCACGCTGCGCCTGATGCCCGCCGAGGCCGCCGAGGGATGGCGCCGGGACTGGGAGACCAGCCCCGGCTTCCGCCGGCTGCTGCGCCGGATGACCGCCGCCTTCGGCGCGGCCTTCCTGCTCGACGCCGCGGCCCGGGTGGTGATGGCCTACACGCTGCCCGTCGACGTGGTGCCCGCGGCCAGCGTCGGGCTCCTCGTGCTGCTGCTCGTGGCCGTGGTCCAGGGCGGGAAGGCCTACGGCCGGCGCCACCTGGGTCCCGGCACGGGCCAGGGCGTGCCCGGCGACCGGGTCTGAGATCGCAGCCGCCCGTCGCCCTCTGCCCGTCGTCCGCCGGCCGTCCCGAGGCGACGGGCCGCGTCGCCTCCGGGGGATCCGGAGGTCCGCCGCTGGGCGACGCCGGTGCCGCTTCCCGCCCGATGTTCGCGGAGGCGGCGCTCCGTAGCGTCGAGGTCAGCTCGACCTGACCTCCGCTCGTGAAAGGAGCACTCCGTGCACGCCCTGCGCCGCCTGGCCCTGCCCGTCCTCGTCGTCCACCTGTGGGTGACGATGACCCTGTTCGGGGCCATCGTCCTGGAGACGTTCATGGTCTACCCCAACGTCTTCGCCGATCCGCCGGCGTCCCTGGAACTGACGATGGAGTTCCTCGCCGTCAGCGGTCCGTCCGACTTCTTCCCGCCCCTCGGCTTCGCCGCCTGGGTCCTGGGCGCGGCCGCCCTCGTCCTGAACTGGCGGCTGCCCGCCGTCCGCTGGTGGGTGCTGCTGAGCCTGGCCATGTTCGTGGCCGAAGGCGTGGTCTCGATGCTCTACTTCTGGCCGCGCAACGACATCATGTTCGTCGAGGGCACCGCCGTGCACTCCGCCGAGCACCTGCGCCAGGTCGCCGCCGAGTTCGCGACCTGGCACGGCCGCTCCCGGATGGTCTTCAACACGGTCGCGGCCGTGGCCGCCTTCACCGCGTGCGCCACGGCCTACCGCCACCGGATCCTCGCGTCGGCGGCGGCCGGGGAGCGCCGCCCGCAGACATCGTCGGCCCGGGCGTAGACACTGGACAGGACACCACCGATCGGAGGAGACGCCGTGCAGGGGTCAGCCGTCGTCCTCGGGGCCGGCATCGCCGGCCTCGCCACCGCCCGCGGGCTGCTCCGCGCGGGCTGGACCGTCCACGTGCTCGAGCGCTCGCCGGGCCTGCCGGGCACCGGCACGGCCCTGGGCATGTGGCCCGAGGCCATGCACGCCCTGGACCGGCTGGGGGTGGGGGACGAGGTCCGGGCGACCTCCGTGGAGCAGCGCGGCGGGCGGCTCCTCCGGCCGGACGGCACCGTGATCGCCCGCCTGGACCTCGGCCGCCCGGTCCGGCTGGTGCCCCGGCCCGCCCTGCTGAAAGCACTGGCCGCGGCGATTCCGCCGGGAGTCATCGCGTGGAGCACCCCGGTCACGGATCACGGTGAGCTGCCCGCGGCCGACGTCGTCGTCGCCGCCGAGGGCGTCCACAGCCCCACCCGCACCGCCCTGTTCGGCACCGCCCCGCGGGCGCTGGGCACCGTTGCCTTCCGCGGCACCGTGCCCGGTCCGGCGGACGGGGTCACGGAGACCTGGGGGCCCGGGCGGCTCTTCGGCATCACCCCGCACGATGCCGGGAACACCAACTGGTTCGCGAGCATCCGCGCCGACCTCCTGCCCCCGGAAACGTCTCCGCGCAGCGCCGTCCAGCTGCTCCGTGAGCTCTACGGGGACTGGCACGCGGAGGTGCGGCGCGTGCTCGACGCCCTCGAGGACACCCCGATCGACCGGCGCACGCTGCTCGACGTCGCCCCACCGCCCTCCTACGTCAGCGGACGGACCGCCCTCCTCGGCGACGCCGCCCACGGCATGGCACCGAATCTCGGCCGGGGCGCCTGCGAGGCTCTCCTGGACGCCACGGCCCTCGTCGAGGCGCTGACCGCGGCACCGGACGTGGCCGGCGCCCTGCGCCGGTACGACGACGCCCGCCGCCGGCCGGCCACCCGCACCGTGCGCCTGGCACGCCTGGCCAACACCGTGAGCACCGCGCAGCACTTCCTGCCCGTCCGCAACACGGTCATGGCCGCGGCGTCGGGCCTGAGCCGGCTGGGGTAGCTGCGGCAGACCGGCCCTGCGGGCGACCGCCTGGACGGCCTGCACCGGGCCGAATCAGGTGCCGGGCGGCCGGTACTGGACCTGCTGGGCCCGGCGCAGGGCGTCCAGCGTCTCCTCGACGCTCATCAAAACCGTGGTCTCCAGCGAGCTGAGCGCCCCGCCTCCGCCGATGGCGAGGGCCACCGCGGCCATGGACACGTTGTCCGGTGCTTCCCAGAGGTTGTACCCGTCGTGCTCGCCGAAGGCGTACCAGAATCCGTGCAGCGTTCCGCCGACCGGTTCGATGTAGGCCCGGGCGGCCTCGCGGCGGTCCTCCGGGTGCTGGATCATCCGGGCCCAGGTCTCCGGGGTGTAGCTGAACTTCGACAGATAGAGCGGCATCGTCTCGTCCTTCCGGTGCCCGAGGACGTCCTGGTGGCTGTTCCGCCGGATACCTCGAGTGCGGTTGCCCTGACCGTAGGCACCCGGCGGGAGCCGGCCCAGGGGCATCGACCGGATCGTGGCCGGCCCGTGACTCATGACGTCTGCGTGTCGGAGTCGCACATCGTGAGCTCCGTCGGTCGTCGGCCTCTCGTGAAACGACCTCGGAGACGACCGGCCGGGCTGCTCTCGACGAGGGGAGTGGGGCCACTGCCGTCCGCGCAAGAGGGGACGTCCTCCCGGTCTTCTTCACCGGGAAACATGCCGCTGACGTGGGACGATACTGGTCAACTCCCGTTTCCCCACGTCAGGAGATCCCCGTGGAAATCATCCCTGAGGGCCGGCCCCTCCATGTGCTGGCCGTCCTGCTCGGCATGCTGCTGGGCGTCAAGGCCCCGCCCGAGTCTCGGCGCTCGCTCGCCGGGTGGACGCTGGCCGCGGTCGCCGCCACTGCCTACGCGGCTCTGGTTGCACGGGACCGGGACCGCAACGCCCAGTGGTGGCTGGCGCGCACAGCGTATGACCGTGAGGGTGTTTCGTGCCGGTGCTGCTGACGCCTCCCGACTCCATGCTGGTCCACGCCGAAGGTGAGCCCGGAGGCTCGCTCTCCCGCGAGTGTGGGCTGCCCGGCCCAAAGGCGGCCGAGGCCGGATGGAGCCATCACCGGGGCTGGTGCTGATCGGCCCGAAGCAGATGGCGGTCAAGCAGCGTCCGGCCAATGTCACCGACGGCGAGCTGCTGCAGCAGACCCAGGGCCGGCGAGACCGACCCCGGGCGGGGGCCCGGTTCGGTGCCCGGCGCCTTGGCGCGCTCCGGTGAGCCGCTGCGCCGGCCATGGCTTCCTCTGCCGGTGGACTCAGCAGGGCTTGAAGAACTTCCCGCCCGGCGCGTAGCAGCGCGGTCCCGTGTAGCCGGGAATGTCCGCGGAGTACCCGGGCGGTGCCTGGTTGACGATGTTGGCCCCCGGGTTCGGGTCGGGCTTCGGCGCGGGAGCGGGCGCCGGTGCCGGTGCCGGGGCGGGTGCGGGCGCCGGTGCGGGCACCACCGCTCGGCGCGCGGCGTCGGCCGCCGCCTGCCGGGCCGCCTCCGCCTGGCGCGCCAGCTCGTCCTGCTGGGCCGCCGCGGCCTGGCGCGCCGCCTCGGCCTGACGATCGGCCTCCGCCTGCCGGGCCGCTTCGGTCTCCGCCTGGCGGCGCTGCTCCTCGGCCTCCGCTGCGCGGCGCTGCTCGGCGGCGCGCTCCTGGAGCGCGCCGACGTCTGCCCGGACGCCCGAGAGCTTGCCCTTCAGCGACGGCAGCCCGACCAGGTGGCGCACGTGCGGGTGCGTGTCCCCGTCGACCGCGTCCAGAGCGGCCAGGAACGCGGCGGCGGTCGCGACCTCCCCGGCGGCGTCGGCGAGATCCGCCGGTGCGGCGTCGGCGAGCGCGTCCGTCGCCTGCTGCAGCTGCGCCGGGAGGGTGCAGCCGTGGGCGGGGTCGAGCAGGCCGGCCTGCTGCTGCTCGGCCTCGGCGAAGGCCTCCTCCACGGGCGGCAGGAACCGGTCGTTCGGGGCGATGTAGAGCGGAGTGCCCAGGCCCTGACGGGCGATCTCGGCGTTCACCAGCGTCCCGTCCTCCCGGAACACACCGGCGAGGGTGCGGCCGTAGGAGTCGGTGCGCTCCTGGTCGTACTCGAGACCGACCACGGTGCCCGGCGGCAGGAGCTCCTCCAGCAGCGCGGTCGCCTCCGGGCCGAGGCACTCGACGACCTCGTTCGGGTCCTTGGTCTCCGGGGTGTCGATGTTGAGCAGCCGCACGCGCACCACCTCGCCGCCCAGCTGCACGTCGACGGTGTCTCCGTCGATCACCCGCTCCACCACGGCGCGCTCGCCGCGCAGCTCCGTGGCGGCGGAGGTCGCGGTCGAGGAGGTGTTCGACGACGACGGCGCCGCGTCGCTGGAGGCCGCCGTCCCGCCGCAGCCGGTCAGGAGCAGGAGGACGAGCGCGGAGGCGCCCAGGCGGGAAGAGGCCGGGGGGAACGTCATGGGGGTCCTGTCAGGAAGCCGTCAGTACCTCTTCAGCTTATGGATGCAAATGCAATCACCGCGGAAGGAGCTGTCCCCAGTTCGGGGGCGTGCCGTTTCACGCAGTGGCACCGAGGGGCCCGCTCCATGCAGGTGCGTCACAATGCGGCACACGGAGACTTCCACTTGTTGTGTACTAATGCAAACAAATGGAATGCGGGGAGACCTTCCCGTTCCCTCCGAAAGCTGACGACCATGATCACGCCCGCCACGCCCGGTCCGCCTGTCCTTCCGCCGTCTCCGCAGCCGGCGCGCGCCGGGGCCCGCGCGGAACTCCCGCCGACCGCGGCATCGGGGGAGATCCCGCCGGGCGCTCCCATCCGCAGCACGGGATTCGCCGCGTTCCGGCTGCTGCCGCCACCGGCGGATCCCGGCATCCCGGACCTCGGCGCCGCGGACCTCGGCGCCGCGGACCTCGGCGCCGCGGACCTCGGCGCTGCGGACCTCGGCGCTGCGGACCTCGGCGCTGCGGACCACGGAGCCGGTCTGGCAGACCGGTGTGCCGGCCAGGCGGTGATCGCCGAGACGCTGCGGATCCAGGACGAGCAGCCGCCCCGGCCGTGGTGGGCGCGCGTCCTCGGCACCGATCCGCTCAGCGACCGGAGCCGCTCGTGGTTCCACGGCGCGAAGGGGGAGATCGCGGTCGGGCAGATCCTGGGGCGGCTCGGTCCCGAGTGGATCGTGCTGCACGCCGTCCCGGTCGGAGCCGGCACCTCGGACATCGACCACGTGGTCATCGGCCCGGCCGGGGTGTTCACGCTCAACACGAAGAACCATGCGGGCAAGGAGGTGTGGGTTGGCGCGCGCGCCATCCTTGTCGGCGGGCACAAGCAGCACTACCTGCCGCACTCCCGGCACGAGGCGGCCCGGGCGGCGAAGCGGCTGAGCGCAGCGGTGGGGGAGCCGGTGCCGGTCACCCCGGTGCTGGTGCTGATCGGCCCGAAGTCGTTGACGGTCAAGCAGCGTCCCACCGATGTCGGCGTCGTCAACGACCGTGAGCTGCTGCGCTGGCTGCAACGGCGTCGTCCGGTGCTGACGCCCGCGCAGGTCGGCCGGATCGCTGCTGCGGCGGTCCTTCCGGGCACCTGGCACGATCGTCCCGCGCCGCCCGAGGATCCTGCCGCGGTGCAGGAGAGCTTCGAGCAGCTGCGGTCCACCGTGCGCGGCGCGCGGGTGCGGCGCGAGCTGTGGAAGCTCGCCGGGACTGCCGCGGTGCTGGCTGCGTTCCTCGGAGCGGGCCCGGGCAGAGCCGTCCTGGACACCTTCTGACCGGCGCCCGTGCGACGGCGCGGTCCCCGGTGCGGTCGTCGGGACCGCGCCGGGGACCGCGTCACCGCAGGCCGAGGCCCGGGATCAGCCCGGCTGGTCCGCCGGGGTGAGTTCCATGGGCAGCACGCGCCGCAGGACGTCGGAGAGGGTGATCACCCCGACGAAGCGGCCGTCGTGCCGCACGGCGGCGAGCTGCTCACCGGCCTCCCGGATCCGGGCCAGGGCCTCGTAGACCGGGGTGTCGGCCTCGAGCACGAACGCCGGGCGCGCCAGCTCCCGCACGGGCCGCTCCGGCGGCTCGAGCAGCGTGTCACGGACGTGCACGACGGCGGGGGAGCTGACGTCGGGGTCCCCCACGAGGATGCGCAGGTGCCCGGTGCGGGTGGCGGCCTCCTGCACGTCGGTGGCCGTGGCGGTGGCCGGCACCGTGGTCGGCGGCCCGTCGGAGGCGATCAGCGCCTCGACGGTGAGCATCTCCAGCTCCAGGACGCCGGAGACCTGGGTGCGGAAGGAGGAGTCGAGGGCGCCGACGGAGGCGGAGTGCTCCACGAGGTGCTGGATCGTCTCGGCGTCCTGGCCGCCGACGGCCGCGCGGTTCACCGGGGTGACCCCGCTGGCGGCGACCAGCCGGTTGGCGATGGCGTTGACCCAGACCAGCAGCGGCCGCACCACCCAGATGAAGCCGCGGGAGGGCACGCCGATGAGCTTGGCCGAGGTCTCCGGGTGGGCGATCGCCCAGGACTTCGGCGCCATCTCGCCCACCACCAGGTGCAAGAAGGTCACGAACAGCAGGGACAGACCGAAGGCGGCGCCGTCGGCCAGCCCCTCCGGGGCGCCCCAGGCCGCGAACACCGGGCTCAGCCAGGCGTCCACGGCCGGCTTGGTGACCGCACCGAGGGCGAAGGTGCAGGCGGTGATGCCCAGCTGCGCGCCGGCGAGCATGATGGTCAGCTCGTTGATCCCGCGCAGCGCGGCGCGGGCGGAGCGGTTGGTCGCGGCCTCGGCTTCGAGCCGGTGGCGGCGCGCGCCGAGCAGGGCGAACTCGATGACCACGAAGAATGCGCTGAGCACGATGAGCAGCACGGTGGTGACGGTGACGATCAGCGGGTCGGTCATCGGTCCTCCTCCCGGACGGCGTGGGTGTCGGTGGTGGTGCCCGGGGCGGCGCCCTCGGCGGTGGTCTCCACGAGCCGCACGAGCAGCTCGCTGGGCACGTGCCGGGAGAGCTCCAGCACCTCGACGTCGAGCGCCCGGTGCACGGGGTCGTCCAGGACGAGGTCGCGGGGGTCGTCCGGCAGCTCCACCCGCACCACATCCCCCGTGGCCGGCAGCTCACCGCGGTGGGCGATGAGCAGGCCCGAGATGGTCTCGTAGTCGCCGTCGGGCAGCTCGTGGCCGACCGCGCGCTCGACCTCGTCGACGTGGATGTCGCCGTCCATCCGCCAGGTGTCCTCCTGCTCGGCGGTGATGACAGCCGGGGGTTCGTCGTCGTGCTCGTCGGTGATCTCCCCGACCAGCTCCTCGGCCAGGTCCTCGACCGTCAGGACGCCGGCGAAGCCGCCGTACTCGTCGATGATGCAGGCCAGCTCGTGGCGCGACTCCGTCAGCCGGGCGAGCGCGTCGGGCAGGGACATGAGCGTGGGCAGCACCAGCGGGGGCGCCATGATGGCGGCCACCGTGGCGTCGTCGGGCGCGCTGCTGCGCAGCAGGTCCGCGAGCTGGACGACGCCGAGGGGCTCCTCCGTCTCGGAGATCACCGGGTAGCGGGTGTGCTCGGCGGCCATCAGGGCGCGCAACTCGCCCACGGTGGTGTCCGGGGTGACGGCGCCGACCTGCGAGCGGGGGATCATGGCGTGCTCGACGTCCCGGTCCGGGAAGTCGATGATCCGGTCGATGAGCACCGACAGCTCCGCGGGCAGGTCCCCGCTCTCGCGGGAGTCGGCCACGATGCGCTCGAGGTCCTCGACGGTCGCGGTGGAGTCGACGTCGTGCACCGGCTCCACGCGCACCAGGCGCAGCAGGGCGTTGGCGGCGTGGTCGAACACGGTGATCAGCCAGCCGAACAGGGCCAGGTAGATCGTGGTGGAGCGGGCCAGCGCGCGGGCCAGCGGCTCGGGGTTCGCGATGGCGAGGTTCTTCGGGTACAGCTCGCCGAAGATCATCTGCACCACGGCGGCCACGACCAGGGCGATCACCGTGCCCACCGAGATGCTCAGCGCCGCGGGAATCCCCGCCTCGCCCAGCAGCACGGCCAGGGACTCGCCGACCAGGGGCTCGGCGACGTAGCCGATGAGCAGGCCGGTGACGGTGATGCCCAGCTGGGCGCCCGAGAGCATGAACGACGTGCGGCGGGTGACCTTCAGAGCGCGCTGGGCGGCCTTGTCGCCGGCGTCGGCGCGTGCCCCCAGTCGGGCGCGGTCCACCGACATGTAGGCGAACTCCTGGGCCACGAAGTACCCGTTGGCGGCGATGATCGCCAGGATCACCACGATGCCCAGGAGCAGGGTGAGGAGCGCTCCGATCATCGGGGGCTCACCCCCGGGGAGGAGGAGCCGGGCGAAAGCCTGCGGCGGTGGTCAGCTGTTGCGGGAAAAGGACAACTGTCGCCCGGGTCGTCGGACGACCCGGGACTCGCAGGCGATGGGCCCATGGCGGTGGTACACACACTCCAGTGATCGGGGATGCAGATGCGCCGCCCAGTCTATTTCCATCTGCACGTCCCGCGGGTCCTCAGCGATGCATTCGGAGTGGATCCTCAGGTTGGGCGGTGCCGGGTTCACGCAGCCGTCATGACTGACCGCTGCCGCAGCCACCGGACGTCGTGCTCGGCATCATCCCGGCGATCAGACCGACCACAGCGACCGGTAGGGCCAAGAGCGCCGCGAGGTGGGGGAACAGGCTGTCCGGCGCGGCCCAGGACGATCCTCCGACCAGGACCGCGGGAGCAGCGACCACTGCGGACACCCACCACGGCATCCGGAGCCGGTGTGACCAGATGGCTGCCGCCACGAACAGGACGCTCCCGATGCCGATGAACAGATGTCCGAGGCGGGCCTCTTGCCTCAGCTGCGGTGTGGAGACCCAGAGCAAGGTGCGCTCGAGGCCGAGGGTGATCAGGGTCAGCGCGGCGATGACGAGGGCGGTCCACAGGAGTTGTCAACGACGGTCGAAAAGTGAGCAGTAGCGACGGCCCAAAAGTGAGCAGTGGATGTCGCTAGTTGGTCTGGTGGGTGGTGCTGGGCAGGGAGTCGGTGCCCAAGGTCTTGAGTCGGTAGCTGGCGCCTTTGAGGGTGTGGACCTCGGCGTGGTGGACGATGCGGTCGATCATGGCCGCGGCGATGGTGACGTCGCCGAAGACCTCGCCCCAGCGGGCGAAGGGCAAGTTGCTGGTGAGGATCAGCGAGGCCTTCTCGTAGCGGGTCGAGACGAGCTGGAAGAACAGGTTCGCGGCCTCTTGCTCGAAGGGCAGGTAGCCGACCTCGTCGATGATGATCAGCCGGTACCGGCCCAGCTTGCGCAGCTCTGCGTCCAGGCGCCCGGTGTCGTGGGCGCCCTTGAGCCGGTGGATCCAGTCCACGGCGGTGGCGTAGAGCACCCGGTGGCCCTGCTGGCAGGCGGTGATGCCCAGGGCCGTGGCCAGGTGGGTCTTGCCGGTGCCTGGGGGCCCGAGGAGCACGATGTTGCCGGCCTCGGCCAGGTACCGGCCCGAGGCCATCGCGGCGTAGTCGGTGTGGGTGATCGCCGTCTGGGCAGTGAAGTCGAAGTCCTCGGCGGTCTTGATCGCGGGGAAGCCTGCGGCAGTGATCCGCAGCCGGGCCCCGGAGGCATTGCGGGCGGCGACCTCGCGCTCGAGGACGGCGGCCAGGTACTCCTCGTAGGACCAGTGCCCCGCACGGGCAGTGTCGGCGATCCGGGCGGCGGCCTCACGGATCCGTGGGGCCTTCAACGAGGCGGTGAGGTACTCCAGGGTCTTGGCCGTCTCGGCCGGTGTGGTGGCCATCAGGCGACCTCGATCCCGAACGCGCGGTCGTAGTCGGCCAGATCCCGCACCAGCGGATCCGCCTCGGCGCCCGGGTGCGGGCGCTGCTGGTAGGCCCGGCGCAGCACCGCAGCGGTAGCCACGTGCGCCGGGTCGGTGACCGTGGTCGCCCTTGCCCAGCAGCGCGCGTGCTCGGCCACGACCCGGCCCTGGTGACGCACGAGCACCCGATCCAGGTCAGCGGTGACCTCGACCATGGCCCCGATCACGGTCGGGTCCACGGAGTAGTCGTTGCCGGCGACCCGCACGTAGTAGTCCCGACCCAGCCGCACCCACCAGCGGTGCCCGATCGCCGGGGCGACCGGCGGCACAGGGAGCATCGCGGCCCGATCAGCGGCGATCAGCTCCGCCGGCCGGGCGGCGATGGCCCGCACCCGCCGGGTGTTGGCACCCACCAGCCACTGGCGCAGTTGGGCGTTGAAGTCGGCCGGGGAAGCGAAACTGCGCCCGGGCAGGAACGAGGTCTCGAGATAGCCGTTGGCCCTCTCCACGATGCCCTTGGACTCCGGGTCGTAGGGCTTGAGCTGCACCAGGGTTGCCGCCATCGTGCCCATGAACGCGACCACCCCCTCGGCCGGGCGGCCCCCGCGACCGATGCCGGACTCGTTGTCCCAGACCCACCGCCGCGGCACGCCCTGGATCTGCTCGACCACCAGGTGCCACATCCCGGCCAGCAGATCACCGGTGGTGCGCGAGGGAATCATCACCGCGGTGATGAACCGCGAGGAGGAGCAGACCATCACCAGCACCGGCGGTGATCCCTGCTGAGCGTCACCCAGCGGGATCCGTGCCGGCGGGAACCACAGATCGCACTGGACCTGGTCCCCGGGACGGTAGAACAACCGGTCCGCCGGATCGGGCGGGGCGTACTCGCTGCGGATGGCTCGGAGATTGTCCCGGAACCAGGTGATGGACCCCGACCACCCCACCCGCTCGGCCAGCACCGTGGCCGGCATGGACGGGTGCTCGGCCAGCAGCGCCCGCACGACCGGCTCGACATCGGTGAACGCGTTGGGCCCGGCGGACCTCTCGTAGCGCGGTGGCCGGGAGGCGGCCACGGCCTTGGCGACCGTGTTCCGCGAAATCCCCAGCCGCGACGCGATCTGGGACTTCGGCACCCCCTCGGCATGCAGCCGACGGATCAACGCCCAATCTTCCACAGTGATCACACTCCAATCGTCGAGTGCTCACTTTTCGACCGTCGCATCTGCTCAGTATTCGTCCGGCGTCGACAGGAGTGTCGCCCTACGTCCCCGTGCGATCGCCGCCGACCTCATGCCCATCCGCTCCTGTTGATGGTCGGGCCGCAGCCCTCGCCCGGACCAGATGGCCCCGGCACGCCGCGGCGGCCGACGAATGACCGGGCCGCGCCCGGATCGCGCGTGCTCGGGGGTTCCTTCTCCGAGGCGTCTTCGCCGGTGCACAGCACAGGGGTCAGCGTACTCGTCGGCCTCTGCGCACCCACGCGGCGCGTGCTCGCGGGCTCTTGCGCGCGTGGGCTTTGCCCGCGCACAGTGTTTGCATGACGACGGGGAGACAGCTCGGGTTCGTCCTCGCGGTCGTGGTCGCCGCGGTCACGCACCTCGTGGCCGGGTACTTCTATCTGGCCAGCGGCCTGATGGCTCCGCTGTGGGCGGTGGTGCTGCTGCTCGTCTGGTGGGTGGTCCTCACCGCCGTCGGCGTGCGGCTGGTGCAGCGCCGGTCCTACCTGGTGCTGCTCGTGCCCGTCGTGGCGGCGGTGACCTGGTTCGCTCTGATGTGGTTCGGCGGGCAGGTCCTGGGCTGGACCCCCTGACGGCGCGGACCGACCCGATCGATTCGTGACGAGAGGGTCCGGCTTCAGTGCGGAACCGGGGGCGGACATGGCTGGAGGCGGACGTGCCCCCCAGCACGATCCGCCTCCAGCGCTTCCCCCCTCAGGGTGAGGCCGGCCGTGGTGCCACCTCGTGGACCCCCTTGTCCGACGGGCAGTGCAACACGGCCGCAGGTGACCAGAAGTGCCTCTGGTCAGGCCCTGGTCTGTCCCCACAACCACCATGAGGGATTCGCCGCCGGCCCCGCAAACAGGGCCCGAATATGACGCACCCCACAGGCAACATTTCGTTGCGGCCGCGAACTCCCGGCCGTCCGCAGGGCCGCGCCCCTGGTGCGCACCGCACGGGGCGCACCAGGGGCGCGGCGTTCCGGGTCCTGCGTGGCAGCCGGCTCAGCGCAGGGCGGTGACGGTGTTGGACCGGGCGGACTCGGGGCTGGTGCCCACGGCGTTGGTGGCGGTGACGGCGAAGGAGTAGCTCGCCCCGGCGCGCAGACCGGTGATCCGCGCCTCCGTCGCTGTGGCCGAGACCGCTCCGGAGAAGATCCTCTGGGTGCCGGAGTAGACGTGGAGGTGCTGGGCCGTCAGGGCGGAGCCGCCGTCGGAGCCCTGGGTCCAGGACACGGTGGCCGACTGGCTGCCGGCGGTGGCCCGGACGCCGGTCGGGGCGGCAGGCCGGGTGGCAGCGGTGTCCCCGGCCGCGGCCACGTGCAGGAGCCGGTTGGGGGTGCCGGCCGAGGTGCTGGTGACGGCGCCGGTGGTGGCCCCGGCGGTGATGGCCGAGGTGACCTGGCTCGGGCTGGAGCCCGTGTTCAGGGCCAGCTGGAGCGCGGCCGCTCCGGCCGCGTGCGGGGCGGCCATGGAGGTCCCGGACATGGTGGTCACGCCCGTGGTGGAGGTGTGGGCGGCGGAGGTGATGTTCACCCCGGGCGCGTAGAGGTCCACGCAGCTGCCGTGGTTGGAGAAGCTCGCCTGCTGGTCGTACCGGTCGCTGGCCGCGACGGTGAGGGCGCCCGGCACCCGGGCCGGGGAGGTGGTGCAGGCGTCGGCGGCGGAGTTGCCGGCGGCCACCACGGCGGTGACCCCGTCGTCGATGACGCCCTGGAGGGCGGCGTCCACGGTGGTGCTGGCGGATCCGCCGAGGCTGAGGTTCGCCACGGCCGGGACCCCGGCGGTGTGGTGGGCGGCGATCCAGTCCAGCCCGGCCACCACGTCGGACATGTAGCCCCCGCCGGTGCAGTCGAGCACGCGCACGGGGACCACGGTGGCGGCCTTGGCGACCCCGTGGGTGGTGCCGGCGACGGAGCCGGCCACGTGGGTGCCGTGGCCGTTGCAGTCGCCGGTGCCGCGGCCGTCGGCCACCGTGGTGAAGCCCGCCGTGACCCGGGGGCCGAAGTCGGTGTGGGAGGCCAGGACCCCGGTGTCCACGACGTAGGCGCTGACGCCGGCGCCGCTGGTGGGGGCGGTGTAGGTGCTCGACAGCGGCAGGGCGCGCTGGTCGATCCGGTCCAGGCCCCACGGGGCGGCCTGCTGGGTCTCGGAGATGCGCACGGGCAGGTCCGGTTCCACCGCCTCCACCCGGGGGGAGCGGGCCAGGGCGGCCGCCTGGCCGGGGGTGGTGGTCACGACCAGGGCGCGGACCGCGGTGGAGAAGACCCGCCCCACGGCCTTGCCCTCGGCGCGCAGCGCCCGGGCCTGGGCGGCGACGTCGGAGCCGGGGGAGTAGCGGACGAGGTAGCGGGTGGTCTCCTGGCCGTCCTGCTCCTGGGCGGCGGGCGCGGGGTCGGGTGCGGCCGAGGCGGCCGGTGCCACGGTGGACAGGGCCAGGGCGGACAGCAGGGCGGCGGAGAACAGGCGGGCAGACAGGCGCACGGGGGGACCTTCCGGAGGGCAGCGGGGGCTTCCCCACCGGCGGGCCTCGGCGCCGTCCGTCCCGGGGAGGGGCGGACCGGCGGACGAGGAGGGGACCCGGTGCGGCGGGGAACGGAGTGCAGGCGCCCAGACGGTTTCCGGTGTGCCGGGTGGGGCCCGACCACCGAACCGCTGTTGCGTATGCGAATCCTAGCCCCGGGAGGTCGATCAGCGCTGGGGTCGGGGATCAAGACGCCGTGTGTCGGCCGCGCCGGACCCGGCCCGGCGCCCGGGCGTTAGTCAGCGGGCGGTCCGCTCCCGGCCGACCCGGTTGGTGAACGTGCCGCCCCGCGTCAGGGCCCGGAGGTTGTCGAGCAGCAGCTGCGCGGACCCGATGGGCCGGCCACCGGCCATGTGCGGGGTGATGGTCAGGCCGGGCGCCGACCACAGGGCGGAGTCCGCGGGCAGGGGCTCCTGGGCGGCGACGTCGATCGCCGCGCCGGCGATGGAGCCGCCGGCCAAGGCGTCCACGAGAGCGTCCTCGTCGACGGTCGATCCCCGGCCCACGTTCACGACGAGGGCGCGCGACGGCAGGGCGTCGAGCCGCTCCCGGTTCAGCGCCCGCTCCGTCGCCGGGTCGTGGGGCAGGATCAGGACGAGCACGTCCGTCCCGGGCAGGTGCTGGGGCAGCTGCTCCAGGGTGACGACCGGATATCCGCCGCGCTCGCCGGCGCTGCGGGCCACGCCGGTGACCCGGGCGCCCAGGGCGGTGCACAGATCGGCCAGGTGCTGCCCGATGGCGCCGAACCCCCAGATGAGGACACGCGCGTCCAGGAGCGTGGTGACCCGGTCCTCGGGGTGCAGCGGCTGCAGGCCGCCCAGTCGCGGATCCCAGGAGCGCTCCGCCTGGGACCGGGCCGCAGCCGGCAGCCGGCGGACCAGGTGGAGCATGAGCGCCAGCGCGTGCTCGGCCACGGGCAGGGTGTGCAGGCCGACCCCGGCGCAGATGACGGCGTCCTCGCGGAACCCGGCCTCCAGCACGCTGTCCGGCCCGGCCGCCAGCGCCTGGACCAGCCGCACGCGGGAGAGCCGGCGGGCCGTCTCCTGCAGGGCGTCGGGCGGGGTGCCCCAGACGACGACGACCTCCGCGTCGGCGTGCTGCGGCGGGACGGGGACCGCGGAGTCGTAGCGGACGACCTCGTGGCCGGTGAGGTCCGCCGGGTCGATGTCCGTGGTGTCGGGAATCAGGATCTTCATCGGATCGGGCTCTCCTGGTCGGGGTCGGGCGGTCCGTCGTGCGGCGGGACGCGCGGCCGGCGGTGGGGTCCACGGTACGGGCCGTCATTGTTCGTCCGTCCGGATCTCGCCGGCGCGACAGGATTAAACTGGGAGCCCGGAAAGGCCTGATCCAAAGGAGCGTGCGTCATGGCCTTCGTCCAGTTGATCGAATACACCACCTCGAAACCGGAGGAGGTGGAGCGGGTCGTCAACGAGTGGGAGCAGGCCTCTCAGGGGAATCGGACCGCCCGCCGTGTCCTGCTGGGAAGGGACCGCAAGGACCCCAACCGCTACCGCGAGATCGTCTTCTTCGACTCCTACGAGTCCGCCATGGAGAACTCCAACCTCCCGCAGACCCAGGAGTACGCCCAGAAGATGATGGAACTCATGGACGGGGAGCCCGCGTTCCACGACCTCGACGTCGTGGAGGACCGGGAGCTCTGACCGGCAAGTGAAGGGCCCCGGTGCGAACGCGCACCGGGGCCCTCGTCCTGCCGGGCCGCCACGGTCGGCCCCAGTCCTTCATCGTCCCCGTGGGGCGCCGACGTCCGGGGTGGAGTCGCCCAGCACCACCAGGCTGCGCCGCAGCGTGTGCACCCAGCCGTCCCAGCCGAGGTCACGCAGCGGCACCCGGTCCTCCGCGGGAATGGCCAGGCGCCCGATCAGCGTGTACACCGACAGCACGGCGGCTGCGGCGAGCATCAGGAACAGGTCCGTCATCATGGTTGGCTCCTTGCCTGTCGTGCGCCGGCCCGATCCGGCTCACTCTCACACTGACAAGCCTGGTCGCTCGAACCTCCCCGCACGAGTGGCAGAAATGCCTCCCTCCGGTCGATTTCTGCCATTTCCGTCGGTACCTCGTCCGGGCGCGGCAGAGGACATGTCTCGGACCTCGACCGCGACCACGGACAAGGATCTCAGCCGCGTGGCCGCGGCCGAGGTGCCGCTCACGGGGCGGCGCTCAGGCGGTGGTGCTCAGGCGGTGCTGCTCAGACGGTGGCCGCGAAGCGGCGGCGGTACTGCTGCGGGCTGAGCCTGCGGATCCGGGTGAAGTGGTGGCGCAGCGTGGCCGCGTTGCCGAAGCCCACGTCCGCGGCGATGCGCTCGACCGGCAGATCCGTCTCCTCGAGGAGCTGCTCGGCCCGGTGCAGGCGCCGCGCGGTGATCCAGGCGTGCGGGGTGGTGCCCGTCTCGTCGCGGAACCGGCGGGCGAAGGTGCGCGGGGACATGGCCGCGCGCCGGGCCAGGGCGTCGACGTCGAGCGGCTCGTCGAGGTGTCCCACGATCCAGGTGAGCAGCGGGTCCAGCGTCTCGGCCCGCTGCTCGGGGACCGGCTCCTTGATGAACTGGGCCTGCCCGCCCTGGCGCTGCGGCGGCACGACCATGCGCCGCGCCACGGTGTTGGCGGCCGCCGAACCGAACTCCTGGCGCCACAGGTGGAGGCAGGCGTCGAGACCGGCCGCGGTGCCGGCGCTGGTGAGGATCGTGCCGTCCTCCACGTAGAGCACCTCAGGCACCACCTGCGCGGCGGGGAACCGCTCGGCCAGCTCCGCGGTGTGCATCCAGTGGGTGGTGCAGCGGCGGCCGTCGAGCAGCCCGGCCGCCCCCAGCACGAACGCGCCCGAGCAGATGGACAGGATCCGGGCGCCGCGGTCGTGGGCCGCGCGCAGCGCCTGGATCACCTCTGCCGGGACGTCCCGTTCCCGGGAGATGGCCGGGAGGACCACGAGATCCGCCGCGGCCACCCGGTCGAGCCCGTGCTGGACGGCCACGTCGAAGCCGGCGATCGTGCGGACCGGCCGCCCGTCGGGGCTGCACACGGCGAAGTCCATCACCGGCAGCCCGTCGCCGGAGCGGTCGATCGCCCAGGCCTCGCAGGCCACCCCGAGCTCGAAGGGGGAGACCTCGTCGAACACGATGACGGCTACGTTGCTGATCATGGGTCCATGGTCCCACGGATGTGGCAGAGAATCGATGGCAATCGAGAAAGTGCCACTCGCGGCAGGACCTGTTGGTGAGGAGAATCGATGCCGTCAGCACCAGAACGCGGGCGGACCGGAAGAGAGCGGTGGGCGATGGAGAGCACGGGTGAGGGCGAGCGCCTGAAGGTGGCCGTCCTGGGGGCGACCGGGCAGCTGGGCTCGCGCGTCGTGGCGCGCCTGCGGGAGCGAGGTGTCGACGTCGTCGAGGTCTCACGCGGACAGGGCGTCGACGCCTACTCCGGTGCAGGGCTGGACACCGCGTTCGCCGGGGTCTCCACCGTGGTGGACTGCCTCCACCTGGCCACGCTGTCCCGCCGGCGCGCCGTCGACTACTTCACCACCACGGCCCGCAACGTGCTGGCCGCGGCCCAGCGGGCCGGGGTGCCGCGCATCGTGTGCGTCACGATCCTCAACGCCCGGGAACCGGAGGTGCACCGGTGGATGGGCTACTACGCGGGCAAGGCCGCCCAGGAGCGGACCTACCGTGCCGGGCCGGTCCCGGTCACCGTGGTGGCCTCGGCGCAGTGGTACGAACTGGCCGAGACCCTGCTGTCGCAGCTGCGCATCGGCCCGTTCTCCGTGGTGCCCGGGATGCGCTCCCGGCCGCTGGCCGCCGAGGAGGCCGCCGCGTTCGTCGCCGATCGCGCCCTCGAGCCCGGCGGCACCGCGGCATTGCGCGACGCCGTCATCGCCGGGCCCGAGGTGCGCGACATGGCGGAGCTGGCCCGTGCCGTCGCCCGGCGCCGAGGAGGGCGCCGGAAGGTCGTCCGGGTGCCGGTGTCCGTCACCGCCCTCGGCAACGGAGGCCTCCTGCCCCGAGGGGACTTCACGACCGCCCCGACCCGGTTCGAGGACTGGCTCCGCACCACCTCGTGAGGCATGGCCGCCCGCGTCACCGCCGAGGCCGACCTGCCGCCGGGGGCGTGGCACCGGAGTCACATGCCTCTCGAGGCGGAGCCGGTGCTCCCGCCGCTAGCAGATCGGTGTGGGCGGGCGTTGCCCGCCGAGCACGGCGAGCACGTTCTCGGCAGCGAGCACCGCCATCGCGGTGCGCGTCTCCACGGTGGCGGAGCCCAGGTGCGGCACCAGCACCACGTTGTCGAGCTCCAGCAGCTCGGGGTGCACCTGGGGCTCGTGCTCGAAGACGTCCAGTCCGGCCCCCGCGATCCGGCCCTCGCGCAGCGCGGCCGCGAGCGCTGCCTCGTCCACGATCGGCCCGCGCGCGGTGTTGACGAGGTACGCCGAGTCCTTCATCGCCGCCAGCTGCTCGGCGCCGATCAGGTGGTGCGTGGCGGGACCGTAGGGACAGTGCAGCGACACGACGTCGGAGACGGCCAGCAGCTCGTCGAGGCCGACCCGCCGGGCGCCCAGCTCGGCGGCGATCCCGGGATCGATCTCGCGGCGCGACTGGTAGACGATCTCCATGCCGAAGGCCCTGGCCCGGCGCGCGGTCGCCTGGCCGATGCCGCCCATGCCGACGACGCCGAGGGTCTTGCCCTGCAGGCTGCTGCCGAGCAGGAAGAACATGCCCCACTTCCAGGCCTGGCCGGAGCGGATGAGCCGTTCCCCCTCGCCGAGCCGGCGGGTCGCCATGAGGATGAGGCCGAGCGCGATGTCGGCGGTGGCCTCCGTGAGCACCCCGGGGGTGTTGGTGGCCACGACGCCGCGTTCGCTGCAGGCCGGCACGTCGATGTTGTCGTAGCCGACGGCGACGTTCGCGACCACTTGCAGCTGCGGGCCGGCGGCGTCGAGCAGCTCGGCGTCGATGCGCTCGGTGAGCAGGCTCACGACGGCATCGGCGCCGGCCACTCGCCGCAGCAGCTCCTCACGGCCGATCGACTCCGGGCCCGGCCAGGCGTCGACCTCGTGCTCGGGGCGGAGCTTCTCGATGGCGGCGTCGGGCACCCGTCCCGTGACGACGACCCGGCTCATGCCGTCTCGATCCACTCGCGCAGGCGGCCCAGACCATCGCGGATGTCGGCGACGTCGATGCCCGAGTAGGCGAGCCGGATGTACTGCCGCTCCTCGCCGGGCTGGCGTCGGCCGAAGTGCTCGCGCGTGCAGAAGGAGACGCCGGTCTGCTGCAGGGCCGCCGTGGCGAAGTCGCCGACCTCGGTGCAGCCCATGCGCTCCATGGCGGCGGTGACGTCGGGGAAGAGGTAGAACGTCGAGTGCGGGACGGCCACGTGCATGCCGGGGGTGGCGTTCACAAGCTCGCAGGCGGCGTCCCGGCGCTCGCGCAGGGTGTCGAGCATCTGCTGCACGGGTGCCTGGGGGCCGCGGAGCGCTTCGATGCCGGCCCACTGCACGTAGTGCGTGGTGCACGACTCGTCGTTGGTGTTGAGGGTGCTGAGCACCTTGGCGATCTCGGGCGGCGCGACGGCGCAGCCGAGGCGCGAGCCGGTCATGGCGAACTTCTTGCTGAACGTGTAGAGGATGACGGTGCGCTCGGCCATGCCGGGCAGCGACGCGATCGAGTTCGAGACCCCCTCGTAGCGCGTCTCGAAGTAGGCCTCGTCGGACAGCACCCACAGATTGTGCTGCTGGGCCAGCTGCGCGACGGCCTCGCGCTCGGCCGCCGTGGACTCGGCCGAGATGGGGTTCTGCAGGTCGTTGTAGATGATGGCGACCGTGTTCGGGGTGATCGCGGCGCGCACCTGGTCGAGGTCGATCGCGAATCCGCTCTCCGTGGGGAGGTAGCGGTACGGCACCGCCGTGCCGCCGAGGTACTCGATCTGCGACTCGTAGATCGGGAAGCCGGGGTTCGGGTAGAGCACCTCCTGGCCGGGGTTCATGACCGCCTGCAGGAACTTCGTGATGACGGGCTTTCCGCCGGTCATCACGACGACGTTGTCCGGGGTGAGGCTGATGCCGCGACGTGAGCCGATGTCCTCGGCGAGAGCCTCACGCAGCTCCGGGATGCCGGGGCCGGGGCAGTAGCCCGTGTAGCCGTCGGCGATGGCCCGGTTCATGGCCTCGACGATGTGCGGGGCCGTCGGGATGTTGATGTCGCCGAGGTGGAAGGGGTACACACGGTTCCCCTGTGCCTTCCAGGCGGCCGCGGCCTGGGCGACGCTGAAGGCGGTTTCGGTGCCCAGCCGTTCGAGCCGGTGCGCGAGTTGCCGCATGCTGTTCCACTCCTCGTCGAGTTGGCGATCGATCCACTGCTGGATCTGCACTGAGCATACGACTCATATATCAGTCTGGGAAGAGCGGCTTCAGGATGATGTCCTACATGGAGACAACGAGCGCCGAGCGACCTAAAGGTTCATTCAGGTGCTCACTCTGTCATTCGCTCCTCATTCAGGCACAATGAGTGAGTGACAAGTGAATGAAAGAACGAGTGAGGGAGTTCCGTGAGCGAAACACGCGAGGTCGTCGCCGATCTCCGTCGTCGCGGAGCCGAGCCCACGCAAGTGGAGGTCAAAGCGGCGGCGGGAGGAATGCCGAAATCCCTCAAGGAGACTCTAAGTGCCTTCAGTAACGGGGAGGGAGGCATCGTTCTCCTCGGACTGAGTGAGGACGAGGACTTCACGCCTGTGGCGTCGTTCGACGCCGATGCCATCCGGGATGCTGCGGCAGGCATGGCGGCGGACTCCATGACACCCGCGGTGCGGTGCGAGATCGCCATCGAGCCGTTCGAAGGAGCCCGCATCGTCCGGATCGACGTCCCGGAGATGAATTCCGGCGAGAAGCCGTGCTACGTGACGGCCCGGGGTGTCTACGGAGGTTCTTACCTCCGCGTGGGCGACGGTGATCGGAAACTGACCCAGTACGAGGTCACTCAGCTTCTCGCCAACCAGGGCCAACCCACCGATGATCAGCAGCCGGTCAGGGAGGCCGCACTCGCTGACCTCGACCCCCAAGCGGTCTCCGCGCTGCTCACCCGCGTGCGGGAGCGCTCCCCTCGGGCCTTCGCCGGAGTGTCCGACGACGTCGCTCTCACCCGCCTGGGCGTACTGGTGCGGGACGGTGAGAACCTCGTTCCGTCACTGGCGGGCCTGCTGTGCCTGGGCATCTACCCGCAGCAGTTCTTCCCGCAGCTCAACGTCACCTTCGTGGCGCTGCCGGGAACCACCATGGGCGAAACCACCCAGGACGGACGACGGTTTCTCGACAACCAGACCGTCGACGGTCCGCTGCCGGTCATAGTGCAGGACGCAGTGGCCGCGGTGGAGCGCAATATGCTGCGTGGCGCCGTCATCCAGGGGGCTGGACGGTCGGACCGATACGAGTACCCGCTCGAAGCCGTGCGCGAGCTCGTGGTCAACGCCCTGATGCACCGGGACTACGGCCCCTTGGCCAGGGGGACCCAAGTGCAGATCGAGCTCTATGCAGATCGGCTCGTCGTCAAGAACCCGGGTTCGCTTTACGGCGGCGTCGAGGTCGGAGGGCTCGGCGCGGATGAGATCACGTCCTCGCGCAACGGTCTGCTTGCTCGTCTGCTCTCCGACGTCGAACTCCCGGGCCGGGGCGAGGTGGTCTGCGAGAACAGGGGGTCGGGCATTCCCCGGATCATGGCGACGCTGCGCGCTGCAGGCATGACCCCGCCCGAGTTCGAGGCCACGCTGAGCCACGTCAAGGTCACCGTTCCCCGGCATGCCCTTCTCGACACCGACACCGTGGAATGGATCGCCTCCCTTGGCGTCACCGGCCTCACCGATGCCCAGCACATGGCCCTGGCGATGCTCCACCACGGCACCGAGGTGTCCAACGAGCGGTTGCGCAGTTGGGGACTCGACAGCCGGGAAGCCACCGCGGCACTCACTGACCTCGTGGACAGGGGGCTTGCCGAGCGTTCTGGCGGGAGACGTTATGCCCGGTATCAGCTCTCACCGGACGTCGCGCTGTCTTCCCGAGTGGCCGGATCCGATGTCGACCCATCGAGCCCACTCGAAAGATCGGCGCCTCGACCCGGCGGGACGATCGTCCTGGACGAAGACTTGGAGTCCGTGTTGCGTGCTGTGGGTGCGGAGGGCCTGGATGCCACGCGACCGGTGGCCGCCCACCTGGGATGGACCTACAGCCGGACGCTGAGCCGGATCAACGAGCTCATCGGCCGTGGCATGCTCGAGGCTACGGCTCCTCCCACCAGTCGCAAGCGCCGGTACAGGGTCACGGCTGAAGGTGTCCGACGCCTCTCGGTGTCCTGAGGCGCCCCGTAACGAGACTCGGGTGTGCGGTTCCCGTCGGGACGGGAACCGCACACCCGAATCCTGCGTGGAGTGTCAGCGCACGCGGAGGTAGACGGGACCCGAGCCGACGTTGACGGTCTGGATGACCGTCTGGTTGCCGTTCCAGCCGCCGTGGACGGCCTTGCCGCCGCCGATGTACACGGCGATGTGGGCGAAGCCCATGCCCCCGTTGGCGTAGTAGACCAGGTCACCGGGCTGGGCCTGGGCGGCGGAGACCCGGTGGCCGAGGTTCAGGTAGGAGACCGGCCACCCGTGGTGGTGGATCCCGGCCGCGCGCAGGGACTTGGTGACCAGGGAGGTGCAGTCCTGGCCCACGCCGACCTGGTTCCTGGCCGCGGCGGCGATGGTCGCGGCCTTGCCCGACTGGGACTGGATGCTGACGAGCTGCTGGGGGGCTGCGGCCGGGGCGGCCTGGGCCGGGGCCACGCTGCCGAGCGCCATGGCACCGGCGGCGACCGCCAGGGTCGCCGTGCGTCCCAGCGGGAACGAGCGCTGGGCGCGGTGGCGGGGCGTGCGGGAGTGGAAGATGGGCATGAGTGATGTCCTCCCTTTTGCCTGCGAGGTGAGCTGTCGGATGCGGGTGGGAGACACCCGGTCGCAGGGTGGAGGCCCTGGCGACTTAACCCCTAGGTCCCGGGGGAGGGACCGTTCGTGGTTCCCCCGCTTCTGCCGAGCGATGTGTTCAGGGGGCCCCGGGCACCGGCAGAATTCGGCGATGTGCATGGGGGTACCGATCAGTGGGGGGATCGGCACGGAGAGAACACTAATCGAAAAGTAACGAGAAAGTCTCGTTTTGATCACGGGCGTGTCTCGGAATCTGTTGCGATTTGGCTGTGGGCACCTGCGCCCACGGCTGGCTCGCCCGGCGAGGGGTGGCGGCGGAGATCCCCAGGAGGCTCATCTCGAGACGAAGGTGGTCTTGACCTGCGGCTCTGCCCAGCTCATGCCGACGGGTAGGTACGTTCCTGTCCTGGGGCGGGAGGTCCCTCGGCGACACCCATGTCATGGCGCAAGAATTCGCGGGAAAAGCTTCCCGAAGTTGAGCCCCCGATAGTGGTGTAGCGCGGTGGTCCTGCTCGTCGTTCCGGACGAGGGCGCGGCCACCGTGAGATCTTTCGAGTTCACCTCTCACAGCACCCTCGAAAGGACATCATCACGATGACCGCTCCTCACATTGTCGACCCTGTCGGCCTGCTCGGCGAAGCCCTGTCCGAAGCGTCCCCGGATCTGATGCGGTCCCTGCTGCAGACGGTGATCAACGCGCTGCTCTCCGCCGACGCCGAGGCGGTGGTCGGCGCCGAATGGGGCCGACCCGCTCCCGAGCGGGTGACCCAGCGCAACGGCTACCGGCACCGCGACCTCGACACCCGCATCGGCACTATCGACGTCGCCGTCCCGAAGCTGCGCACCGGCACCTACTTCCCCGACTGGTTGCTCCAGCGGCGCAAACGGGCCGAGTCCGCCCTCATCACGGTCGTGGCCGACTGCTACCTGGCCGGGGTCTCGACCCGCCGGATGGACAAGCTGGTGAAGACCCTGGGGATCAACAGCCTGTCGAAGTCCCAGGTCTCCCGGATGGCCGGTGATCTCGACGAGCACGTGGAGTCCTTCCGCCACCGGCCCCTGGACGAGGCCGGTCCTTTCACGTTCGTGGCCGCCGACGCGCTGACCATGAAGGTCCGCGAAGGCGGGCGCGTAGTGAACGCGGTCGTGCTGCTGGCCACCGGGGTCAACGGCGACGGCCACCGCGAGGTCCTGGGCATGCGGGTGGCCACGGCCGAGACCGGGGCGGCCTGGAACGAGTTCTTCGCCGACCTCGTGGCCCGCGGCCTGGGCGGGGTCCGCCTGGTCACCTCCGACGCCCACGCCGGGCTCAAGGACGCGATCGCCGCGAATCTGCCCGGGGCCACCTGGCAGCGGTGCCGCACCCACTACGCGGCCAATCTCATGTCGATCTGCCCGAAGAGCATGTGGCCGGCCGTGAAGGCGATGCTGCATTCGGCCTACGACCAGCCCGACGCCACCGCCGTGCACGCCCAGTTCGACCGCCTCATCGACTACGTCGCCGAGAAGCTCCCGGCGGTGGCCGAGCATCTGGGGCAGGCCCGGGAGGACATCCTCGCCTTCACGAGCTTCCCCAAGGACGTCTGGGCCCAGATCTGGTCCAACAACCCCGCCGAACGGCTGAACAAGGAGATCCGGCGGCGGACCGACGCAGTCGGGATCTTCCCCAACCGAGCAGCCATCGTCCGCCTCGTCGGCGCCGTGCTGGCCGAACAGACCGACGAGTGGGCCGAAGGCCGCCGCTACCTCGGCCTGGAGGTACTCACCCGATGCCGGCTCACCACCGTCGACGTCACCGGAAGCGAGGTGAATCCCGACCCCCTGACCGCACTGACAGCCTGATCCCCGTACGAAGGATCGTTACACCACTCCCGGGGGCTTGACCGCCTGAGCGCTGAGCTTGGTGAACCATCGGCCCGACTTGATGTCATCCGGGCTGAGCCCCTTGACGAAATCTCGCAGCTTGGCTCGTTCGTCCTCGACGACCTTCCGGTCGGCATCATTCGCGTCGTCGGTGTCGATACCGTCAATCGGAGCCTTGGCCATGGCGAGCCCTCTCGGGTGGATTCAGTGCCCAGCTGGATGGCCAGACCTTGGACAGATCCGCTGACGTCTCAACAGGGGCACCACACGATGGGTCCTGTTGTTGATTCTCAGCGTCGCGGATCCGTTGCATACGCATGCTAATGCCGCGGGGTGACTGGTGACCCGTGACCACGCTGATCTACGCACAGGGGCCATAGGCCCCGGTCATGCACGAGGCTCGGCATGCCGGTGAGTGATTGCACCTACGGCATCTAGACCTCACAGCCGCGCCACGGGAGGTGCTACGGCAGATCCGTGGACTGACGGCCGCCGTGACCTTATCAGCGGGGAATGCGTAGGTCTTCGCTGCAGAAACCCACCCGGGAAATATCCTGATCCGGCCTCAGACCGGGTCGGCCCCGTCGCGCGAGTTGTGCGAGCGAGGAGGTCTCCGCCGACTGCCGAGGCCGGCGAGCAGTGTGTCCAGATCGTCCGAGGTGGCCCATCCGTTGACGGACACCTGACCCTCGGCAGTGACTCGAACTTCTAGGCGGTCATTGCATGTGCCCAGACGGTCCCGGAGATGGGCGTATCGCGGAGTGAGGAAGTGGAAGCGCTGGTTGGTGGAGCCCACCCAGGGGCGGGTGAGATCCGGGAGGGCATCGTCGTAGGGTCCGTCGACCAGGAGATCGGTGGCCCCGAGGAGACGACGAACGGCGTCGTCGCCCCGGGCTGCACGAGCCTCTAGGTCCTCGCGGAGGTAACCGGTGAACGTCATGACGGACAGGCCGCGTACCTGCGCCGCTTCGGCCAGTTCGGCGAGGCCTTCGGCCTGCTCGAACGGTTCGCCGCCGAGCAGGGTGATGCCCTCGACGTCCGAGCGGTCAGCCTCGTCCACGAGCGCGAGCGCTTCTGCGGGCCGTCCACCGCTCTTGGCCCACATGTGCGGATTGAAGCACCCGCGGCAGCGAATGCTGCACCCCTGGATCCACACCGCGAACCGGCGCCCGGGTCCCTCGGCCTCGGTCACCGGGACGACGTGCGACACACGGAGTGTTGCTGTGTCAGATGTCAAGAATTCGCCCACCCGGAGGCCCCTGACGCTGGCCGCCCTGCTCCGCGGCGGGGGCGTCGACCACGACGAGATGAGCAATCCTCGTGTACTGATGCGGCTGCAATCCCGTGGATCGCACGAAGTCGTCGTTGTCCCGGAACGGGCCCTGAGCGTCCCGCACGGACAGGATGTGGCGGGCCAGAGCGTCGTCGATGCCGGGAAGGCGGGCGACGTCCTGAGCAGTCGCCGTGTTGACGTGCACGGGTCCGAATTGTGCCGGTGCCGGTGCTGGTCTCGGTGTGGGGGAGGGTGGCACGAACTGCGCCGGCCCGGACGGCGGGGGCGGCGTCCACGGTCGAGGACCTGGTGCAGGGGCCGGCCGATTGGGCTGGTAGTAAGCGGCGCTGTCGACGCCCGGAAAGTTGAGGCTCGGCTGTCCAAGCTGACGAGCATCAGCTGGCGGCGCCTGCGGTGGAGTGCCTTCCGTGTACCAGGGGACGACCGAGGCCCGCCACCGCAGATACTCCTTATTGAGGACGAAGGCATGAATGATCCCTCCAACCCATGTGGCGAGGAGCACCAGAGCACTGACGTCGCCGAACGCCTGGACTCCCGTGGATCTGCCTACTTCATCGAGAACAAAGATGGAGGCACTGAGCGCAGCATAGACGGCAGCGAGGATCCACCACCGACGCTTCCTCGTGCGGGCTGCGACATAGACGAATCCGATCCACGAGAACATGCCGAGACCGAGAATGGGTGCGAGCAGCCACGCGCTGTGACGCAGACGCCACTTCCCGCTCGCGAGCTTCTGTCCAGCCGTCGGCTGGAGCCCGACGGGATTATTGCTGGCGTAGTTCATGTCGTACCTCGGTGTCGATGGCGTCCGTTCGCCGGTCGTAGTCGGCGGTGAACGTGCTGTGAACAGTGGTGGCTTCGAGCAGGTCCTCGAGCAGGGCGATGGAATCGAGACAGCTCGGGCCCAGCATGCCTCTGGTCTCGGCGGTGATGGCGCCGTCGGGGTCGACCCGAACCACGATCTGCCGGGGCGCCGGGGCCGTCATGCCGAAGTTCCCACGGTGAGGACCACGGTGACGCTGTCGTCGTCCTCGACGGTCTCGGACTCCAGGGTCATTCCGGCTCGGGGCGCCCGTTCTCGCAGTTTGGCGAGGACCTCCTGCTGGACCCGCCGCCCGTAGGCGGCATCGACCGCTGCGATGATCTGTTCCGCCCTGGCGGTGTCGACCTCGCCGACCAGGTGCACCGACCAGGCGCCCTCCGCGTCACGCTGGAAGTCGGCCTGGACGCCCTGCCACTCCGCCGACAGGCGACTCTCATGAAGGGCCGTCGAAGCGCCGGTGTCAGCCAGCGCGGCGGCGAGGAGGTGCTCGTTGCGCATGCGGGTGGCAACATGGCACACCGTGCGGCCGTGCGCATCGGTCTCCGGGCGACTGGCCTTCCACGCGGCGACGGCGGCCATGGCCGCAGGGACCAAGATCAGGGAGACGCTCATGGGAATCCTCCCGGGGGCCGATTGCTCATCTAGAAGTCCACCAGACGACCGCCGCGGTTGAGCGGCAGCTCGACCACCGTCCCGGAGGACGCGGTCCCTGCTTCGTCCGGTCCGTCCGAACCGGCGGACGTCTCGACGCCGTACCCGGTGCGGTCTTCGCCCGCGGTCGCGGCGACGGCACGGACAGCGGCCCAGGCCCGGATCGCCCGGATCTGCTCGGCCTGCGTGATGCTCAGGGGCACCATGTTCTCGACAGCACGGAACAGGTCCTCGTCGGTCAGCGGCCGCCGCTCTGCGAAGGCGTCGAAGAGCCCGGCAATGACGGCGTGCTCGATCTCGGCCCCTGAGTAGCCTTCCGTCACCGCCGCCAGTCGGGAGGTCAGCGCGTCGTCGATCGTGAGCCCGGCGGCGACGTTCTCGTTGCCCAGCCGCTTGTGGAGATGTAGTCGCCATACATCGCACCGCTCGGCGGCGGTGGGAAGATCCACGAAGAAGATCTCGTCGAAGCGGCCCTTGCGCAGGAACTCGGGCGGGAGGACATCGACGTTGTTGGCCGTGGCGATGACGAACACGGGTGCGTTCTTCTCCTGCATCCACGAAAGAAAGGAACCGAAGACCCGGGACGATGTGCCGGAGTCCCCCGCGTTGCCGCCAGCGCCCGAGAATCCTTTCTCGATCTCGTCGATCCACAGGACGCACGGGGCCGTTGCCTCGGCCGAGCGGATGGCGTTGCGCATGTTCTGCTCGCTGGATCCAACGAGGCCGGCGAAGACCTTGCCGATGTCGAGTCGCAGCAGTGGGAGGCCCCACGCGGAAGCCACGGCTTTCGCCGTGAGGGACTTGCCGCAGCCGGGGACGCCGGTCATGAGGACGCCCTTCGGGGCCGGAAGACCGTAGTCCGCCGCGGCAGCCATCCAGGAGTTGTCCCGCTTGCTCAACCACCGCTTGAGGTTCTGCAGACCGCCCACATCCGCGAGGTCCACATCCGCCGGGACGAACTCGAGCAATCCGGACTTGCGGATCGTCTGGCGTTTCTCCTCGAGGACGACCTGGACGTCTTCGTTCGCCAGCACCCCGTTGTTCACCATGGCGCGCGCAAAAGCGTTGGCGGCCTCGTGGAGCGTCAACCCCATGGCCGCCTGAGCCAGTCGCTCCCGGCCGGTCTCGTCCACCTCCACCCGGATCCGACCGCCGGACGCGTTCGCCTCGATCATGCCGTCGAGCAGCTGCCGGATCTCGAACTCGTCCGGCAGCGGGAAGTCGACGATGGTGATGTCCTTCTCCAGCTCCGGTGGAATGCGCAGCACAGGCGACACGAGCACGAGCACCCGCGCCGCGACCCCCGTCTGGAATGCCTCGGCGATTTCGCGGATGCGGCGGGCCACGGTTGCATCCGCGGGGCGTCCGGCACCGTCTCCGAAATGGGAGTGCAGGTCACGGAACACGAAGACGCCGGGCTCCGCGTGCTTCAGCACGCGCTCGAGGGCTTTCGCGGCATCGCTTGTCCCGGACGGAAGCTTCCCCTCCGGGTCCACCAGGCCTTGGGTCGCGGACCAGGTCCACACCGGGCGGGGCGTACGCACCTGCTCGACGTCGGAAGCGACCGCCGAGATCTCCCGGAGGACCCTGGTCTCCTCGAACGACTCGATGTAGAGGACGGGGAAGCGAGCCTTGAACAGCAGGCTCAAGGTCTCCCGAAACGAGGGCCTCGCCCTTCGGGATGAACCTACGGAGTCCTGCATGTGCTGTCCCCTGTTCCTGTCACCGCCGATCCCTCGGCGAGCCGGTGCGTGAGGCCTTTCGAGGGCCTGTTGTGATCGTTTCCAAAGGTTATCTTCATCTACACGCATCTGTAGAGGAGTCCGGCCGAGATGTCGTCACTCTGTGTGCGCAATGGTGAAAGTGGCATCCGTCAGGTATGACCCGGGAAGCCCATGCGGCGGATGGCAGGACGGCAGACCCAGGCCACTGCTACCGGGTTATGCGCGTCCTTCGGCCACGACCTGCGCTCGAAGTTCCGAGACGGTGAGCCAGTTTGGGCCACGGTGGATCATCCGGTGACAGTTGGCGCAGAGCAGCACCAGGTCGCCAAGGCTCGTCGTCACTGGCCCTGTCACATGCAGAGGTGTCGTGTGATGGACCTCGATGTAGCCTTCGCCTCTGGGGCCGTACGCCTTACCGAAATCGAAGTCACAGACTTCGCAGGCAAGAGGACGACCTGCAAGCTCGACGGCGGCAAGTTTTTCTTCACGCAGCTTCCGATTGCGCTGACGCAGTGACTTCAGGACCAGGCGCAGGCGTCCCTCCACGGCTTGAGAGGTTGCATTGTCCTCCTGCGGCTCCAGGAGAAGATCGGCGATGTCCCCCTGTTCGAGGACTGCGTTGATGTCAGCAGCGACAGAAGCGACATCGGCTGTCGCTCGAGGCATCTCCGCTTCCTCAGGGCCCTCAGGTGTGATCCCTTGGTCATCCGGAAACGTACTGTTGGCATCGCGTTGTTCGCCGTTCTCGCGAGCTTCGGCGCGACGAGCCTGGTGGTAAGCACGGTTTGCCTCCATCTGGCAGGTCCGGCAGATGTCCAGGCCACGCTTGGTGACATAGCTGTTCTCTTTGACGCGCTCGTGCCCGCAGGCGAAATGGGTTTCGGTCCGGTGGCGGGAGTAGATCGATACGCCTCTGTATGCCTTCTGCGAGGGAGGCAGCTTCTCATATCCTCGTCGGCCCAGAAACATCCGGAGCGTGCGCTGGTCCAGAGGTTTGCCATCAACAACGATGGGCGTGGCGAGTTCGTAATAGGTATATGGCGGGTCGACGGAGTCGCGGCGATCGGCGACGATGCCGGCGAAGTAGTCCCCAGCCCTCCGGTTGGGGTGGTCCGGTGGAGTCGCGCCATTCACCTTTCGTGCCTGTGCATAGTAAAAGCTCAACTCCTCCGCTTCATCCGGCTCATAAGGGTTGCGGTTGTAGCGTGCGGGCACAGGTTTCTTCCTTCGGCGGCATCGTGCATGACCTCGGACGGCGGGCCGTCGGGCGTGGCCGGACGCTGGGGACGCGTGCGAGCTCGAGGCGGGCTTCGCGCGTCAATCCTAAGCGAGCAGGACGGTGCTCAATCCGTGGGTCCACGCTGCTGTTGACGGGCGCTCATCAGCAGCGATGTCCTGGTCGGCACTGCGCCACACAAGACGCCACCCCGGGCGGTGGCGTGGCCCGGCTCGACCACCGTGCTTGCGAGATGACCGTACGGGTACGCGGACGTACCAAGAGGTCTGCCGCCACGGGTGGGAGGAGCGCGAGGGGTCGGCCCGACGCCCGTGATTCGCTCCAGCTCACCAACGCGTCCGGACGTACGCTTGGGACGGGTAATTTCCAACTGCAACGGCCATGCGTCTCTGCAGGTGACTACGAGGAGGGGAACGTATGCCGACGACTGCGATATGGGGTATCCACAACGACGCACTCAGAACCGAGCTGGTTGACGAGGGTTTCGTGAGTGTCGGATGGGACGAAATCGGCGACCTGAAAGAGATCGGCAATGATCGCTCCCGTATGAAACAGGCCGTGGAGGGCGCCTATCCGGAGGCTAAGCCTGGAGCCATTCCCGTGTGGGCTGGCATCCTGCTGCGCTTTGCCTTCGAGATGCGGATCGGCGACCTAGTCATCGCTCCGTACAAGCCGGACGGCACCCTGAATTTCGGTCGCGTGACCGGCGAGTACGAGTTCCACCCGGAAGTGGAGGAGCACTACCACCGTCGCCGGGTGGAGTGGATCCGCACGGGCGTCCCCCGGGGCATCTTCCCGCAGAAGGCCCTGTACGAGATCGGGTCCGCGCTGACGCTCTTCCGCGTGAAGAACAACGTGGCCGCCTTCCTGGTCTACCTCGACCAGCCGTCCGGGACGGTCGAGGAGGCCTCACGTCCCGTCGTCGTCGACGAGGAGGCAGAGCACCTCGACGAGTGGGCCGCCGACGAGCCCAGTGCCGGGAAGCTCCACCAGTACACCGAGGACTTCGTGCGCAAGACTCTGCTGGAGGAGCTGACGCACGAGGAGTTCGAGTACTTCACCGCTGATCTACTGCGCGCCCTCGGATACCAGGCGCGGGTAACTCCTTACGTGGCAGACGGTGGGATCGACGTCGTCGCGCACAAGGACCCATTGGGCCTCGAGCCTCCGCTGCTCAAGGTGCAGTGCAAGCACACGGCCGCCGTGCAGAGCCGCCCGGACGTCCAGCGCCTCATCGGCACGCTCTCCGTCGGGGAACTGGGGTTATTCGTCACCATGGGCAGCTACAGCAGGGACGCCGTGGACCTGGAGCGGGTGCGCCAGGACCTCCGGCTCCTCACCGGCCAGGACGTCGTGGAGATGACCCTGCGCCACTACAAGGACCTCCCCCAGAAGTGGCGCTCCCGGATGCCGCTGCGGGAGGTCTACGTCGTGGACCGCGAGTCCGAGGGGCGGTGACGGAGGTGGCCACGACGGAGACTGCTGACCACGCGGAGATTTCGCCTGATGATCCCTTCTCCTGGGTTCCGTTCTACGAGGCCGTGGCCACCCGGCTGTTTGAGTATCAGGAGGACCGGCCCGCGCTTGCGACGATGTACCGAACGATCTGGTCGGATGCCGGGTACAAGGTCCATCAGGACAGGTACTCGGACGGAACGGTGGGGCCTGTCCGCGACATGTGCCCGTTCACGTTCATGTGGATGTTCAACAGAGGCAATCGTCGCGCTCGCATCGCGACGAACGTCAGGGAACGCCTTGGAATCGACGCGCCTGCCCCAATGAGCTTCGCGGGCGCCTCCGTGACGCACTTCCACCAAGCGTGGTGGTTCCAGTACGAGAAAGACCGCAAGGACCAGATCGAACTCTTCTGGCACGTCTTCAGTGCTGGTTGCGCATGGGCAAACGATCTTAACGACTCCACCAGGGAGGGGGAGTTCCGCAACGCTCTGGCATCAGTGCTTCGAGGAACCAACCTGGGGTGGAGAGTCGCCACGGGGCTTTTCCGCGCCCGCCCGCATGTCTTCTATCCCCTCGAAAAGAGTCATGTGAACCTTGCGCGTGAGATATTCGGACTTGAAGTACCCGGCCCCAAGACTGCGAGCGCCGTGGACGCCTACGTGGATCTGCTTCGCCAGGTACAGGAGTACGTGTCCTCTCCTGACGCTGAGCATCCCAACATCGCGGCCATGTCCCATGACGCTGAGAAAAGGTGGCCGTCCGTGAACAAAGAAAAGAAGTTTCAGGTGCCAGAAACCCGGGTGACGTCTGTAATCGCGGAGGCGGAGGCGCACTCGAATCCCGACGGAGACTCGGGGTATGGGATTGAGCACCTCATCGCGGACGGGTGCTTTCTGCCGCGATCGGAGATCCAGTCCGTTCTTCATACGTTGCGGCACAAGAAGAACGTCATCCTGCAGGGAGCTCCCGGAACGGGCAAGACCTGGCTGGCGCAACGGCTCGGGTGGATCCTCGCGGGCGAACGTCGGTCGGACACGGTCCGGGTCGTGCAGTTCCACCCCAACACCTCCTACGAGGACTTCGTCCGGGGATATAGGCCGCAGGCCACCAGGGATGGGGCGGCCGGGTTGGCCCTCAAGGACGGGCCTTTCCTGCGCCTGGCCGACCGGGCACGGGTGGATGTCGATCTCGACCACGTCATGGTGATCGAAGAGATCAACCGCGGCAACCCGGCCCGCTCCCTCGGCGAGATGCTCACGCTGATTGAGGCCTCCAAGCGGTCCGAGGAGCATGCCATGAGTCTCACTTACTCTCGGGAGATTGAAGATGAGGAAGATGAAGAGGTGGTGTGGTTGCCGCCGAACCTGCACGTGGTCGGCACGATGAACATCGCCGACCGTTCGCTGGCGCTGGTGGACCTGGCGCTGCGCCGCCGGTTCTCCTTCATCACCGTCGAACCCCAGCTCAATGAGGCGTGGATGCAGTGGACGACCGCCCGCATCAGCAGCCGGGGCGTGGATGCGGGGAGATTCGTCCGAGTGGTGAAGGCCGGCATCGAGGAGCTGAACGAGCAGATCCGAACGGATCCTTCGCTGGGTCCGAACTTCGTGATCGGCCACAGCTTCGTGACGCCCGTGGACGTCGTCGACGACGCCTGGGGCTGGTTCCACGAGCAGGTGGAGACTTCCATCCGCCCATTGCTCCACGAGTACTGGTTCGACAACCCCGAGCGCGCGGACGAAGCATCGGACCGGTTGCTCGCCGCCCGGGCATGACGATGGACGAGTCCGACGACGACAGCGTGGGCGTCGTCGTCGGCGAAGGCTCCACCCAAATCCCGGTCCGCAACCTCTGGCTGCTCTACCTGTACGCCTCGGAGCTCTACCAGCACCTGTCCGCGTCCGAGCGTGTCCAGGCGGAGAGCAATCCCACCGCGCTCGCGGATCTGGCGGCCCGGATCCTCTTGGCCGAGGTCCGGAGCCGGATGCGACGCGGGCTGACGCCGGGATATGTCGCCCGGCACGAGGTCCTGACGCACGTGCGGGACCGGGTGGACCAGATCACCACTGCACGCGGCATGCTGCTGGAGCGCGGACGGGTCGCCTGCGACTTCGAGGAGCTCACGGTGGACACCCCGCGCAACCGCTATGTCTGCGCCGCGCTCCTGACGGCCGCACGGTGGCTGGGGGCCACGAGAGTCCTGCGGTCTGCAGATCCGTCCCGCACCTCGGCCCTAGCCCACGACTGCCGCTCCGTGGCGGCCGACCTGCAACGCGTCGGTGTCACCGCCGAGCGTCCCGATCCGCTGACGCCGCGGAAGCAGACCTACAGCCACTTCGACAGCGACGACCGCAGGATGGTCGCCGCCGCCCAGCTCCTGCTGGAGCTGGCCCTGCCCAGCCACTCGACGGGCCGCATGGCGCTCCGCGGGCTCGACTGGTCGCAGCGCAGCCTCCGCCGACTGTTCGAGGCGGCGGTCCGGGGGTTCTACGCCGTGCACCTGCGGCCGGAGGGATGGTCCGTGGACAAGCAGCAACTCCGCTGGCCGTCGTCGTCATCGGATGCCATGGATGCGCTCCTGCCCGTGATGGAGGCGGACGTGGTCCTCGAGCACCGGCGGCATCGACGGCGGATCGTGCTCGACACCAAGTTCACCACCGCCTTCTCGAAGCAGTTCGGGCACCGCGGCGGAGGGCTCCGCTCGGACCACCTCTACCAGCTGTACACGTACGTCCGGAGCCAGGAGGGCGAGGTCGCGGACGACATGCGCACCGAGGGGGTATTGCTGTATCCGGCGACGGAGCAGGTGCCCGAGCTCGACGTGACGACGCGGATGCACGGGCATGAGTTCCGAGTGCTCACCGTTGACTTGGCGGCCGACGCGAGTGATATCCATACCGGATTGTTGTCCGTCGTTTCACCATGAGACGGACCAAGAAGGAAATCATTCACAGAAGCCAACGACCTCATTAAGCTCTCTCCAGAGGATGACGAAATCTCAGGAGACGGGCATGGGGTCGAAGCAGTGCAAGAAGAAGTCCCAGGGGTGGTGCTCCGGGCGTATCCCTGTGGTTCCCGCCGGACATGAGGTGGAGTACAACGTCACCTGCAACCGATGCGGTACGCGCGAAACGGTCCTTTCCATGATCGGGCGCTTTCCCCGCCACACATCGACAGGCAAGGACCGGTATTTCTGCTTGAGGAGCGGGGCCTCGTATCTGCCGTCCGAGGTGAAGGGTGCGCGATGGCGCATCGTCGAGAAGATCGTTGTGCCTGAGGCCGACGGGCGGCACGCGCGACCGGTCCTGCCGAGAGTCGTCTCTGTTGTTCCGAAGAGTGCCAAGGGCGGCCAGAAAACTCCGGACAGACTTTCCAGTCCGCTGGTGGACGGACGTGACGTCAGGGCCCAGACCAGGCTCCAAGCCGCCCGCCGCAACTACTCGTCCGATTTGGAACAGGCCAACGACAGCCGTTACCAAGCTTCGCGAGAGCTTTACGACGGATCCACCAGCGTGGTGGCCAGGCTGTCGCCTTCGCAAGGGACAGGGCGACGTCGGTAAGCCAGGCTGGTGGCGTTCGCTCGGACCTCCGGATTCATGGGCTCCAGCCGACTTGCCTCCGGGTCGTCGCAATCGGAGGACGTGCACTCGTAACTCACATGCGTCTGCAGGCCGTATGGCGGTCGCCGACGGATTGGAGCCCATAAGGTGGGGAGATGTGCCGTCATCATGGCGGTTGCAATTTCATGGTGCTGTTAGCGTGACTGCACCATAGCGACACTGGGCAGCAAGGAGGAACGACGTTGGCTGACGAGAGGTGGATCGAAGTCAGCCCGTCTGAGTTCCCGCACGAGGCCGAAGGCCTGGCGTACCTCCGGGAGCGGCTCCCGGATGAGACGCCCTACCGCGCATGGAGCAACTTCGAGTTCCGCGACTCCCAGGGTCGCTGGCACGAGGTCGACGCCATGATCCTCACGCGCAACACCCTGCACATCGTCGAGCTGAAGTACTACAGCGGGACCATTACCGGCACGGACACCCGGTGGCGCCGCGACAACGGCGACCGGAGTCGCTCCGAAGATTCTCCTCTCATGCTGGCGCAGAAGAAGGCCCGGGTCTTCGCCTCCCGGCTCAAGGATGAGTTCGCTGATTGGGCGGTCAAGAACGGTGTCGACCACCGAGCGCTCATGCGGCAGGTCGTCCCGTACGTGAAGGCGGACGTGTTCCTTCATCACCCACGCGTCCGCGTCGACCTGAGCGACGATTCGAAGCAGGGCCTGTGGGGCCTCGACGCCACCGAGAATGTCTCCGGGCTTCGCGGAATCTCCAGTCTCATCCTGGAAGAGCCGCACAACGGCATCTCGCTCAGCCGGGACCAGGAAGACATCTTGGCGAAGCTGATCGAGCGCGTGGGCGTGCAGCGACGCGAGCGGCAGTACGGCTCGTGGACCCTGCACGCCAGCGAGGTGCTCGGCCAAGGGCCCGACTGGCTCGACCTCGCCGCGAGCCACTCCGCCGTCCAAGACCGACAGGCGCGCATTCGCATTCACCTCACTCCCGAGGGAGCATCCAAGGAGGAAGTCCGCCGCCGGCGCCAGCTGGCCGAGCACGAGTTCCGCCTCATGAGCAGGCTCTCCCACGACGGCCTCATGCGTCCGGTGGACCTGCTCGAGACCGACATGGGCGTGGGCCTCGTCTACGACTACGACGAGGACTATCAGCGGCTGGACCTCTGGATGGCCGACCAGACCAACGGCGCGACGCTCGAGGACCAACTCGAGATCATCCGGCACACGGCCGAGACCCTCGACTACGCCCACCGCAACGCCGTGGTGCACCGCGGTCTCTGGCCGCAGGCGGTGTGGGTCAAGCGCGAGCGGAATAGGCTCGCGGTGAAGCTCAGCGACTGGCAGACCGCCGGCTCGGCCTCGGCCGACGCCGCGGAGACTGGCGTGACCAGCCTCGTCCGATCCGAGGCCACCGTGTTCGGTGGAACGGACGACGATGGCTCGCGGGCCGACGTGTACCGCGCACCGGAAGGCCGCTGGATCGGACCGTCCACCGACCGCATGGGACTGGACGTGTTCTCCCTCGGGGCGCTCGCCTTCTACGTCCTCACCGGCCGGCCCCCGGCCGAGAGCCCTCTCGACCTGGCCGAGAAGCTCCGCGAGCAGGGCGGCCTGGACGCCGCGGCCCTGGTGCCACAGCTCGGCTCCAACATCCGGGATGCCGTTCGCAACGCCACCCGCCCCCGGCCCAGTGACCGCACGCAAACCATCCGGGACTTCCTGGACCAGCTGGAACGCCCGGACGTCGGCGAGACCGTCGTGGATGATCCGCTGGAGGCCACCGCGGGCACCGTCCTGGCCGGCGGCCGGTTCGTCGTGCAGCGGCGCCTGGGCAAGGGCTCGACCGCCGTCGGCATGCAAGTCGAGGACCGGTCCGGCGAGGAGCCGGTGGTCCGTGTGCTCAAGCTGGCGCTCGACGACAAGGCGGCCGCCCGCCTGGAGGACGAGGCCAAGGTCATGGCCGACCTGCCGCGCTCCCCGCGCCTGGTCGCCCGTGTAGAAGGACCGATCGACGTCGACGGCCGCCAGGCCCTCCTCCTGGAGTCCGCCGGGCCCCAGACCCTCACCGAGCTGCTCCGCGAGCGCCGGGGCCGTCTGTCCCTGGACCTCACCGAACGCTTCGGCAACGACCTGCTCCAGGCCGTCGAACTCCTCGACAAGGCCGGCATCGTCCACCGCGACATCAAGCCCTCCAACCTCGGGGTGCGCGCCGACAGCAACAAGTCCAAGCACCTCGTGCTTTTCGACTTCTCCGCCTCCCGGGCCGACCCCGGCAATCTGGAGATCGGCACCGCACCGTACCTGGACCCGTTCCTGGGGAAGGACCGCCCGCAGTTCGACTCCGCGGCGGAGCGCTACGCCGCCGCCGTCGTCCTCTTCGAGATGGCGACCGGTCGGACGCCCTACTACGGGGACGACCCGTACGCTGCGCCTACCGTGGTGGACGACGACGTCACCATCCGGCCCGGCGAGCTCGACCCGTCGGTGGAGCAACCGCTCGGCGAGTTCTTCCGCCGCGCGCTGGCCCGCGACATCGCGGACCGTTTCGACACCGTCCAGGACATGCGGACGGCGTGGCAGCGGGTGTTCACCGGCCAGGCCACCACGGCCCCGGAGGACGCCGACGAGCTCGCCGAACGGGCAGAGCTGGACACGCCCCTCACGGAGGCCGGGCTCTCCGCCCGGGGGCTCTCGGCCCTCGAACCCTTCCGCGTGACGACCGTGGGAGACCTGCTGGCGGTCGACGCCGTCCGGCTGAACCACCTGTCGGGCGTGGCCGAGCCGACCCGCCGGGAGGTCAAGGGCCGTGCGAACGCCTGGCGGCGCCGCTTCGGCGAGCAGGTCGCCCTGGACACGGACCGGTCCGGGCTCCCGACTCTCACGCACGCTGCGGACCTGCTCCGCGCGGTGCTCACCAGCACCCGCACCACGAGCGGCGTCGAGGCCGTCGACCTGATCCTCGGCCGGACAGGCTCTCTCGACGCCTTCGCGACGCAGGCTGAGCTCGGCGGGTCCATGGCCAAGCCCATCACCGCGGCGGGGACCAGCCTGCTCCTCGACCGTCTCCAGGACACCTGGGCGAAGCACGACGACAGCCTGCGGCTGCTGCGGGCGCTGGAGCGCGTGGTCGACGCCCGCCTCGACGAACTCGGCCAGGTCGCCACGCCGGAGGAGCTGGCCGACGCCATCCGGAATGCCTCCGTGGCGGGACCCGAGAAGCCGGCCGAGGCCCGCCGGCTCGCACACGGCCTGCTGCGGATTGTCGTCGATCGGCGCCGCGCCCAGCTGCGTGGTGAACAGGATGCCCACCCCCTGGAGATCAGGCGCCGTGAGAAGCGCGTCCTGGCGATTGCCCGCGACACCCGGCTGCTGGACCGGGCGGACTCCCTCGGCGCCGAAGCCGACGCCCTCGTCCGCCGCCTGGCCGCCGAGGACGATCTCGTCCCGGCGGAGCGCGTCCTGGAGGGGCTACAGAGGCACCGGCAGGACGACGACCCCCCGGTGCTGTGGGACGGGCTCCGCCCCGTGCGCCTGGCCGCGCAGCTGTCGGCGGCAGCGGCGGCCACCAGCATCGGCGAGCTGTACTCTCGCGACCTGCCCGCCCACCGCGCCGTGGCGCTCGTGCTCGGCGGGATCGGGGTCCGGGAACTGCACACTCTTAAGGAGATCCACGACCGCGTCCGGACACGCTTCCCGTCGTTCGGATCCCTGCCGAACCGCCCGGGCCTGGACTCCGTGCTCCGGGACGCCGGCGTGGAGCTGATCTTCGACGAGACGCGCAAGGCCTATGTGAGCCCGACGGTGCGCGGTGACACGACAGGCCTCTACACCCAGGTGCCCACCTATGTGGCGGACACCGCGGAGGACCTCAGCGCCGGTGCGCTGACGCAGCGGCTCAAGGACAGCATCGACCGCCGCTCCTACCTCGTGCTCGGCACCCGCCCGGACCGCATGGACAAGCTCCAGCAGATCCTGCAGGAGCAGTTCGGCGGCCAGGTCCTGGACGTCACCAGCCTGCTCCTGGACGAACTGCACCGAATGGCCGACGAGGGCAGGGTCCCGCCCTGGACGTCCCTCGTGGCGGCCGATGCCCAGCCGGAGACTGCCCGGCCGCGCAAGGGCCTGCAGGTCGTGGTGGACCGGGCTATCCCCGCGGTGATCGACCGGTTGCACGAGGCCATGAACGACGCCGACCGCCCGGGGCCGGTCGTCCTCACCGAGACCTCGCCGCTGGTCCGCTACGGCCACGGCGCGGTCCTGCGCCGGCTCAGCGACCTGACCGAGCGCAGGGAACGCGCGGTGTGGGTGCTCGTGCCGCAGTTCGCGTCCCATGTCGGCGGCATGGTCGACGGCGAGTCCGTGCAGACCTCCCCCCAGCAGTTCATTCCCGTCGATTCCGTGTGGATCGACCCCCGGGCGGCAGCGTTGCTCGAGCCCGGCGATCCCCGAGGAGCCCACGCATGACCGCCACTCCCCAGCTGACCACCGACCTGCAGAAGCTGGTCCTGGAGGTCGAGGACGACCTCCGTGCCCGGCTGGAGGCGGATCCCGACCGCAGCAGGGACTGGCACGAGGAGCACCGGCAGGCGATGCGTGCCCGGCGCACCGCCATGGCCTGGACGACCTGGCGGGACGACCGCATCGTCCAGGCGGCGGTCTCCTGGGTGCTGACCACGGTCTTCGTCCGCTTCGCCGAGGACAATGAGCTGGTGGCCCCCACCTGGTTCACCGGGCCCGGAGAGCGGCGGCACCACGCCGTTGAGGCCCAGCTGGCCTTCTTCCGCGAGCGCCCCGTGCTGACTGACCGCGAGTGGATCGAGGACGCCTTCGAGCACTTGCGCAGCCACCCCGCGACGGCCGGGTTGGTCGACGACCACGCCGGGTTGCGCCTGATCAGCCCCTCCGGGCAGATGGCGACGCGCATCATCGAGTTCTGGCGCCGGCTCGACGACGACGGTGCGGTCGTCCACGACCTGGCCGATCCGGAGCTGTCCACCCGGTTCCTGGGGGACCTGTACCAGGACCTCTCCGAGCACGCCCGGGAGACGTTCGCGCTGCTCCAGACCCCGGAGTTCGTCGAGGAGTTCATCCTCGACCAGACCCTGACGCCGGCACTCGAGGAGCGCCCGCTGGAGGGCTTCAAGCTCATCGACCCCACGTGCGGATCGGGGCACTTCCTGCTGGGTGCCTTCACCCGGTTCAACGACCTGTGGGCGCAGAAGGCGCCGAGCATGGGCGCGCGGGAGCGCGTGCAGAAGGCCCTGGAGTCGGTCTACGGCGTGGACATCAATGCCTTCGCCGTGGCCGTGGCACGGTTCCGCCTCACCATCGCGGCGATGCAGGCCTGCGGCGAGCGCTCTCTGGACACCGCCGATGCGTTCGACATCCATGTGGAGACCGGAGACTCGCTGATCCACGGCAAGGCCCCGGATATGCTCGAAGGCTTCTCGGACGGCACTGGTGCCGACCTCTTCGCCTACGCCACGGAGGACCAGCAGGCGCTCAAGGAGATCCTGGCGCCGGGACAGTACGACGTGGTCGTGGGAAACCCGCCGTACATCACGGTCAAGGACAAGACACTGAACGAGCGGTACCGGGAGCTGTACCGCACGTGCAAGGGCAAGTACGCCATGACCGTGCCCTTCATGGAACGGTTCTTCGAGCTCGCCAAGCGCAGCTCATCGCACCAGCCCGCGGGCTGGACCGGGCAGATCACCTCGAACTCCTTTATGAAGCGGGAGTTCGGGTCGAAGATCATCGAGGACTTCCTGTCCCAGCTCGACCTCCGGTCGGTCATCGACACGTCGGGAGCCTACATTCCGGGGCATGGCACCCCTACCGTCATCCTGGTGGGGCGCAACGACCAGCCTCAGTCCGGAACTGTCCGCGCGGTGCTGGGCATTCGAGGCGAACCCGGCCGTCCCGCCGATGCTTCCCGCGGGCTGGTGTGGTCATCCATCTCCGGCCACGTCCACGAGCCAGGCTACGAGGACGAATGGGTCTCGGTCGTCGACCTCGAGCGACAAGTGTTGGCTGCGCATCCCTGGAGTTTGACCGGAGGATCGGCTCCCGCAGTCGCTGGGCGAATCGAAGTGGCTCGGCACTCAAACCTCGGGGACATCACGTATCGGATCGGTGTCTTCGGGATCATGGGCGCCGATGACGCCATGATGCTTGAAGATGGGGTGGCCGAACGCACCGGCCGGGAAACGTCTGCGGTGTCGGCTCTGGTTGTCGGCGACAAGGTGCGGGACTTTTCCGTCACCGAGACTTACCCCACATGGTTTCCGTACACCGAGAACCATGCGCTCCGTCGCATCGACGAGTTCCCTGGCTGGGGTCGGCACTTGTGGCGGGTGAGGACTGAGCTGGGCAATCGGGCGACATTCTCAAAACAAACGTACTTTGCAGAGGGCCGGCCGTTCTATGAATGGCACCAACTGCCGAAGGACATCGGGGCTTCGAAGCTGACTCTGACGTTCGCGTTTGTGGCGACGCACAATCACTTCGTGCTCGATCGGGGCGGGAAGGTCTTCAAGCAGTCCGCTCCGGTGATCAAGCTGCCCGAGGGGGCGACGGAGGAGGAGCACCTGGCGCTGCTCGGCGTCCTCAACTCGTCAGTGGCCTGCTTCTGGCTCAAGCAGAACAGCCACAATAAGGGCGGGCCAGGGGGTGGTAGTTCAAAAGACGAAAAGTGGCGAGACTTCTATGAATTCACCGGGACGGTGCTTCGAGGGCTCCCTCTGCCTGGTCGGCTCGACATCGAAATGCCAAGGAAGCTCGATGCTTGCGCGGCCGAGTTGGCAAAGCACTCTCCGGAAGCTGTGGCTCGTGCAGGCGTGCCTTCCCGTGCTCTCATGGACAGGGCGCGGGAGTGCGAAAGGGAAATTCGTGGGCGGATGGTTTTCCTTCAGGAGGAGTTGGATTGGTTCTATTACAGGGCTTTTGGTCTGATTGACGAAGACCTGAACTATTATGGCTGCGCCCAATGCGTCCGTGTGGGTGGTAGACCTTTTGAAGAAGCACTGCGTCATCGAGTTCGGGATCATGGGTACGTCACCCGATGGTTCACTGAGTTCGCCGAAGTGGATCGACTTGACCGGGGCGACTCAGAGGAGTACGGGCATGTTGTCAATCGTCGACTTGATGTCATTAATTCGAATCCCCTGGTTCGCTGGTTGGAAAGCCCCGATTTCAAGCGGCCATGGTCAGCTGAGACTTGGGAAAAGCGCGAGAGATTAGCTCTGCGCGGCTGGCTCCTCGACCGGATCGAGGCCCGGGGGCACTGGTTCGACCGGCAGGGGCGTCCGTCGGTGCGCAGCATCGGTCAACTGGCCGATGCACTGGGTCGTGACGAGGACTTCGTGTCCGTCCTCGAGCTGTGGGCGGGACAGCGCGACGTCGACCTCGTGGCCACCCTGACCAAACTGCTCACCGACGAGGCGGTGCCGTACCTCGCTGCGTGGCGGCTGAAGGAACCGGCCCTGCGCAAGTGGGAGGCGTGGAAGGCTACCTGGGACCTCCAGCGGCGTGAGGACAAGGGCGAGAAGGTCGGGCAGATTCCCGTGCCGCCCAAGTACACCACCGCCGACTTCCGCAAGCAGTCCTACTGGTCCCACCGCGGGAAGCTGGACGTCCCCAAGGAACGCTTCATCTCTTACCCCGGGGCGGAGCTGTCCACCGACCGCTCGATGCTGCTGGGCTGGGCGGGCTGGAACCACGCCGAGCAGTTCCTCGCCCTGGCCTCGCACATGGACCGGATGATTGCCGACGGCGCCGAGGACGACCGGCTCGTCCCTGTGCTGGCCGGGCTGCACGAGCTCCTGCCGTGGGTGCAGCAGTGGCACGCGGAGCTCGACCCCGCCTACGGAGTGAGCCTCGGCGACTTCGCGGCGCAGGAGGTCGAGCAGCGGCGGGCGCGGCTCGCCGTCGCACTGGACGACCTCGTCGCCTGGCGTCCGCCGAAGGCGACCCGTGGCCGGAAGAAGGCCTCATGACCGCCGCACTGTGCACTCTGTTCCCGACGGATCCGGATGGAAGGATCAACGCGTGACCTCCCCCCTCCTCAAGGACGTCTTCGACATCCCCCGCCGCGCCGGGGCGGAGGACTACGTCCTGCGCCTCACCAGCACGGTCGACGACGACGGCGCCGCCCAGGCGATCCACGACTACGTGGTCACACCCGCGCTGGCGGACGCCTTCGACCAGGCGCTGGATCTGGTGTCCAGCGGGATCCGGGAGCGGAAGAACCGCGGCGCCTTCCTGGCCGGGTCCTTCGGCTCCGGTAAGTCCCACTTCATGGCCGTGCTCCACGCCCTGCTGCGGCACCGCCCGGAGGCGCGGGCCATCGAGGAGCTGCAGGGCGTCGTCGTCCGCCACGACGACGCCCTGCGGGAGAAGAACATCCTCCCGCTGGCCTTCCACTTCCTCGACGCCTCGTCCATGGAGGAGGCACTGTTCGACGGGTACGTCGAGCAGGTCCGCGCGCTGCACCCGAAAGCTCCGCTGCCGGCGTTCTACCGGACCGACGACCTCCTGCGCGACGCGGAAGGGCTGCGCGCGTCCATGGGCGACGCGGCGTTCTTCGCCGGGCTCGGCGGCGACGCTCCGGCGGACGACGAGTGGGGCATGGTGCTCGGCGGGGACGGCTGGGACCGCGCCCGGTACGACGCCGCACGGGCGGCCGGACCGCACAGCACGGAACGCCAGGAGCTGGTGACCGCACTCACCGACGCCTACTTCCGGTCCTACACGCGCCAGGGCACCTACGTGGACCTGGACGAGGGACTGCGGGCGATGTCCGAGCACGCGAAGGGCCTCGGCTACGACGCGGTCGTCCTGTTCCTGGACGAGCTCGTCCTGTGGCTGGCCTTCGCCATGCACACGCCCGACTTCTTCCGGCGGGAGTCGCAGAAGATCACCAAGCTCGTGGAGGGCGCCTACGGCCGCCTCCCGGTCCCGCTGATCTCCTTCATCGCCCGCCAGATGGATCTGAGCCAGTGGTTCGCCGACTCCGGGGCCAGCGGCAGCCAGCAGGCGGCCCTGGACCAGGCCTTCCGGCACCAGGAAGGCCGGTTCGCGACCATCACGCTGGGCGACGACAACCTGCCCTACGTCGCCAGCAAGCGCCTGCTTCAGCCCAAGGACGACGCCGCCCGCGCCGCCGTGGAGGCCGCCTTCGAGCGCCTCGACCGCACGCCCGACGTCTGGACGGTGCTGCTCGACGGCGTGAACACCGACGAGCAGCACCGCGGGGCCGACGAGAAGTCGTTCCGGATGACCTACCCGTTCTCCCCGGCCCTGGTCTCCACGCTGCGCTCCCTGTCGGGGGTCATGCAACGCGACCGCACGGCGCTGAAGGTCATGCAGCAGATGCTCGTGGAGCGTCAGGACACCATGACCATCGACGAGGTGATCCCCGTCGGCGACGCCTTCGACCACATTGTCACCGGCAAGAGCAACGCCGTGCTCGATCCCCAGGCCGCGGCCCTCTTCCGGTCCGCCGCCCAGCTCTACGAGGAGAAGTTGCGGCCGGTCCTGCTGGAGACCAACAACCTCTCCCCGCAGGACCTGGAGGACCGCAGCAGCCTGCCACCGGCCTACCTGGCGGACGAGCGGCTGGCCAAGACGCTGCTGCTGTCCGCCGTCGCCACGAAGGTGCCCGCGCTCAGCCGGCTCACCACCACCCGCCTGGCCTCGCTCAACCACGGCTCGATCGTCTCGCCCCTGCCCGGTGGCGAGGCCCGGGTCGTCGGTGCCAAGGTGCGCACCTGGGCCAGCCGCGTGCCCGAGATCCACGTGGACGACGACCACCAGGACCCCGTGGTCCGCGTCCAGCTCTCCGACGTCGACTACGAGTCGATCGTGGAGAAGGCCCGGGTCGAGGACAACGCCGGCCGCCAGCGCAACATGCTCCGCCGGCTCCTCCAGGAGAACCTCGAACTGAACCTCGGCGAGGACACCGACATGACCGGCGCCCACCGGCACACGGTCGTGTGGCGAGGGTCCCGCCGCGAGATCGAGATCGTCTTCGGCAACGTCCGCGACGCCGGCGACCTGCCCGAGGATCGGCTGCGTGCCACGGCGGGCACTTGGCGCTTCGTCATCGACCACCCTTTCGACGAGGAAGGCCACTCCTACCGGGAGGACGTCGAACGGATCGACAGCCTCCTGGCCCGCAATGTCGCCAGCCAGACCGTGCTGTGGCTGCCGCGGTTCCTCTCCCAGGAGAAGCTCAAGGAGCTCCGCCGTCTCGTCGTCCTGGACTGGTTGCTCACCGGCAGCGGGGATCGGTGGAACCAGTACTCCCAGCACCTCAGCGAGACCGACCGCAGCGTGGCCAAGGAGATCCTCCACGGCCAGCGCCGGACCCTGCACGACACCCTGCACAAGGCTGTCGCCCAGGCCTATGGCGTGATCACCGCCCAGGCCGGGACCCTCCAGGAAGGGGCGGCGAACCAGGTGCTCTGGTCCCTCGACCGCGGGTTCACCCCCGAACTGGCCACCGACCGGCCGATGAAGGTCGCCTTCGAGCGGCTGGTCGCCGACGCCTTCGACGCCAGCTACCCGGGACACCCGGAGTTCGAGCCGGCGGATCATGAGGTCCGGGTGCCGCAGCTGCAGCACGTCCTGCGCCATGTCGAGCGAGCCGTGGCACACCCTGACCACCGGGTGCCGCTGGAAGGCGATCACGTCGCGGTCCGCCGGATCGCCAATGCGCTGAATGTGGGCCAGGCGACGGAGACCCACTTCCTCTTCGGCGAGGACCGCTTCGGCGACTGGCCGCGGCTCATCGCCCGCGGCATGGTGGAGCAGGGCCTGCAGGAGAACGAGCCCGTGACCGTCCAGCAACTGCGCGGCATCCTCGAGCGCGCCGAACCGGCGCGCGGACTGCGCGACGAGGTCGCCGACACGGTGATCATCGCGTGGGCGGCGCTCCGTCAACGGGCCTGGTTCGCCTACAACGTGCCGATGAAGGAGCAGGCGGTCCCCGGGAAGATCCAAGGGACCTGGGAGCTCCGTCCGCAGGAGATGCCGGAGCCGGAGGAGTGGGACCGTGCCCGGAACCGGGCCTCGAAGCTCTTCGGCGTGGGCGACCAGCCGTACCTCACCGCCTCGGCGGTCAACCGCCTGAGCCAGCACGTCACGGACAAGGCCGCCGCGCTCGCCGCCCCGGCGCAGGACCTCGTCACCGCGCTGGAGCAGGCCTACGGGAAGCTCGGCCTACGCCAGGGAGCCCGGCTCGACATGGCACGGGCCGCGGCTACGCTTGTGCGGACCCTGCGGGAGCTGTCCGGGGTGCCTCTGGTCCGGCACCTCGCCGCCACCGACCTGCCCGGAACCGACGCGATGGCTTCGGTCTCTCTCGACAAGGCCGCAGCGGTGGCGCAGGCCCTCCGGACCGTCGAGTGGGAGCCGATCGAGGCCCTTCTGCGGGCCCGGGACGACTCGACCGAGCGCGGTGAGGCTGCTGCGAAGGTCCTCGACGCCCTCGGCACGGCACTGACCGCCCACGAGTACGAGCAGTCACTGGTCGGAGCGCTCGCGGTGGCGAAGAAGGCGGCCTGGGACTGGGCCATGCAGAGCTGGGGCCCGGTCCGTGCTGATCCGCCGGAGCAGCCGCCGGGCGATCTTCCTGACGTCGCCTGGCACACGCGAACCATCACGTGGGGCAACGGCTCCCTGCAGCAGCTGCAGCAGGAGCTCGATCAGCGCCACGCGGAGGGTCGCAGGGTCGAGCTGCGCTGGAGGTTCGTCGATGGCGGCTGACGTGCTCGCGGCTCCCGCCGTGACGGGCGCTGCCGTGGCCGCCGTCGTCGCCAGGGTCGAGGCCGCCGGCCGTCACCGGAACGGCGGTGTCCTCGGCATCCGCGCGGTCCCCGACCCGAATGTCACGGTGGCCCGCCCCTCACCGGCCGGCCACCGGATCCAGGTGGAAGCCTGCCCGTCCACCCTGGCGGTCTGGGACGCCCTGCACCGCTGGGACGGGATCGGGTGGCTGGTCGTCCTCACCGACCGGCCCGAGGACGACCTCGGACCCGGGACCCTTGCGCGCTTGGTCGACCACCGGCTCCTGACTCCGGATCCTTGGGAAGCGGCGATGCAGGTGTTCGGGGCCCGCACCCTCCAACGGGCGCTGCTCGCCGAGGGCAGGCAGTCCGACCTGCCGTCCCAGCTCGTCGCCATCACGCCCGACGACGGCTGGCCCACGGCGCCGGGCGGAGTGCTCACGAGGGAGCACGTGTTCGCCTCGGTGGCCGTGAAGTACCTCGGCCTGCCCCTGGGAGCCGACGCGCCGGGCATCCTCCAGTGGACCACGCGGCCCGAGTCGGTGGCGGCCGTCTCCACGCTGCGTGCGCAGACGGGCGACGCCCTGACCGATGCGGTTCTCGGCTGGCTGGCGGACCAGGCCGGTCCCGCGCGCCGCCCGGTCCTGCACCTGCTCCAGCGCGGACGGCTCGGCGAGGTCCTCCCCGCCGGCCTCGCCCTCCACCTGCTCCGCCGCGCGTCGACCGCCCTGCGCGACGAGGCGCAGACGGCCGCCGTGCGGCTCACCGAGCGGCTCTGGAGCGGACTGGATCTCCGTTCCGAGGAGGCCGAGGGGCTCGGCACACTGTGCGAGGTCACGGTCCAGGAGCTCCTGGAGCGCACCGCCACCCGGGAGACCGGCGAGCGCATTCTCGACCGCACCGACCGGATGCTCACCGAGGTCTCCGCACCGACGGTCGCCCGGCGCTCCGGCCTCCTGCCCTCATCGCTCGACACCGCCTACGAAGCGCTCGGCCGGGCGCTCGCGAACGGCACCCACGACGTGGAGTCCGCCTGGCAGACGGTCGACAAGCACCCTCTGGCGCAGGGTACCGGAGGCCGCCCGGATCCCAGGAGAGCTCCCGCCCACGCGGGAGTGCGGATCACGCGCTGGATCGCCCACCTGACCGAGGCGGGCGAATCCCCCGATCTGGTCTCGCTCACCCGCCGCCAGAGCGCCGACGACGCCTGGGTGGATGCCGCCGTCAACACCGCCGCCCGCGGCGTGGACGCTCCGGACCTGGCAGTGGGGCTCGAAGCGGTCGTCGGTCGGGCGCTGGAGCTGCGCCGCGGCCACGACCGGGAGTTCGCCCGCGCCCTGGCGGACGAGGGCACCGCCACGGGCCGCCCCCTGCGCGGATCCGCGCAGGGCGACGGCAGGGTCTGGCGGATCGAGGAGCTGGCCCACGAGGTGATCGCCCCGATCACCCGCGAAGAACCCACTCTCGTGCTGCTGCTCGACGGCATGAGCACCGGAGCGGCGACCCAGGTACTGGACAGCGTCCTGCAGGGCGGAGCGCAGTGGACGGAACTCGTCCCGGTCGGCACCACCCGCCGTGCCTCCGCGCTCGCCGTGCTGCCCAGCCTCACCGAACACAGCCGGACGTCCTTCTTCTGTGGCCGCCCGGTCACCGGTGGCCAGTCCGAGGAACGATTTGGCTTTGCCGAGATGGCCCGCGCAGCCGGCCACAGCTCCGGAAGGTTGTTCCACAAGGCTGTGCTGGACACCCGCCGCGCCGGCTTCCAGCTCGCCGCCGACGTCGCGGACACCATTGCCGACGTGTCCCGGCACCGCCTCGTCGGATGCGTGCTCAACACCATCGACGACGCCCTCGACCGCAGCGACCCCGCCGGGACGGTGTGGAACGAGGAGCTCGTCAAGCACCTCCGCCCGCTGCTCGCCGCGGCCCATGCCGCCGGGCGGACGGTGATCCTCACCGCCGACCACGGGCACGTCGTCGAGCGGCGAGCGGGGACCAAGCTCCCGGCCACCGGGATCTCGAGCGCCCGCTCCAGGGCGCCCGAGGAGCCGGCCGGAGAGGGCGAGATCTTCGTCAGCGGGTCGCGCGTGCTCTCGCACGACGGCACCGCGGTGCTGGCCGTCGATGAGGACCTGCGGTACTCGACCCTCAAGGCCGGGTACCACGGCGGCGGCTCACCGGCCGAGGTGGTCGTCCCGCTGGTCGTGCTGACCCCGACCGCCACCGTCACCGGTGAGGAGGTCCGCGTCGCCGACTGGACGGGCGCTCCGTCCCAGGAACCGGTCTGGTGGAACCTCGCCCGGGCGGGGACTCCTCCGACAGCTCCTGAGCCGGAGGAGAACAGGGCCGGACAGGGAGAGTTCGACCTGTTCGAGCAACCTACGCCGCAGCCTGCGGGTCAGGCGGTGGTGGCGACCGAGCGCTACGCCGACCAGCGGAAGATCTCAGGGCGGGTGAGCCTGTCCGACGCCGTGGTCGCGGCTCTGATCGATGCCCTGCTGGGCGCCGACGGACATCGGATCGCGGCCCCGGCGGTGGCCTCCCTCCTGCGGATTCCCCAGCAGCGGGTGCAGTTCGCGGTGGGACAGGTGCAGAAGCTGCTCAATGTCGAGGGCTACCGCGTGGTGCGCATGGACGGTGGCATGCTCGTGCTGGACGCCCCGCTCCTCACCCAGCAGTTCGGAGTCGCCGTATGAGCACCGTCTCGCCCCGTCGTCGGCAGGAGATCATCGACGCCCTGCGCCGTGGCACCGTGCCCGCCAACGGGCTCGACCAGCTCGCCGTGGGCCTGGACCGCTTCCAGAGCGCGCTGAGCGAGGAGCTCGACGCCGTCGCCGGCGGCGGGTCCGTCGTGAAGGCCGTGCGCGGTGAGTACGGGACGGGCAAGACCTTCTTCGCCCGGCACCTCTCGGAGTCGGCCCTGCGCCGGGGGTTCGCGGCCGCCGAGGTACAGATCTCGGAGACCGAGACGCCGCTGCACAAGCTCGAGACCGTCTACCGGCGGATCACCGAATCGCTGCGCACCGCCTCCGTCCCGCCGTCCGCCTTCCGCTCCGTGCTGGACTCGTGGCTGTTCACCCTGGAGGACGACGCCCTGGCCGCGGACGCCGCGCTGGACCCCTCCGATGCCGCCGCACTGGAAACGGCCGTGACCAAGCTGCTCGACGAGCGCCTGGCCTCCGTGAGCGCCAAGACCCCGGCCTTCGCCCAGGCTCTGCGCGGATACCGGGCGGCGGTTGCCTCCGGAGAGGCGGCCGTGGCCGACGGGCTGGCCGCTTGGCTCGGTGGGCAGCCGCACGTTGCTGCGGCCGCCAAGCGTGCCGCCGGGGTGAAGGGGGACCTCGACCACTTCGGGGCCATGGCGTTTCTCCAGGGACTGCTTCTCGTCCTGCGGGACGCCGGCCACCCGGGACTCCTGGTCGTGCTGGACGAGGTCGAGACCCTGCAGCGCATGCGCTCCGACGTCCGCGACAAGGCGCTCAACGCCCTGCGCCAGCTCATGGACGAGATCGACGCCGGGCGGTTCCCCGGCCTGTACCTCGTGCTCACCGGCACGCCCGCGTTCTTCGAGGGACCCTCGGGCGTGCCTCGCCTCCCACCGCTGGCGCAGCGGCTGGCCACGGACTTCACCACCGATGCGCGCTTCGACAACCCGCGGGCAGTGCAGATCCGCCTGCCCGGCTTCAGCCAGGACTCGCTGGTGGAGGTCGGCGGCCGGGTGCGTGACCTCTACGCGGCGGGATCGTCCGGTGCCGACCGGATCTGTTCCGTCGTCGACGACGCCTACCTGGCGGAGCTCTCCGCCGCGGTCGCGGGCGGGCTCGGCGGCCGGGTCGGCATCGCCCCGAGACTGTTCCTCAAGAAGCTCGTGGGGGATGTGCTCGACCGCGTCGATCAGTTCCCGGACTTCGATCCCCGGCAGCACTACTCCCTGACGCTCTCCCGCGACGACATGACGGACGTGGAGCGGAACGCCAGTGCGCGGACCGCTGACGACATCAGCCTCGACCTCTGATGGCCTCCAGCGGATTCGACCTGCTCAGCCCGGCGGTCCAGCACCACATCGTCAACACCCTGGGCTGGCCGGCACTGCGACCGCTCCAGGACGAGGCCGTGGAGCCGTTGCTGCGCGGCGACGACGCCCTGCTGCTGGCCCCGACGGCCGGCGGGAAGACCGAGGCCGCCGTCTTCCCGTTGCTCTCCCGGATGTCCGAGGAGCAGTGGCAAGGGACCTCGGTGCTCTACGTCTGCCCCTTGCGGGCGCTGCTCAACAACCTCGAGCCGCGGATCGCCGCCTACACCGCCTGGCTCGGCCGGACGGCCGCCGTCCGTCACGGGGATGTCGGCGCATCCGCCCGGCGCCGTCAGGCCCTGCACCGTCCGGACATCCTGCTGACCACGCCGGAGTCGCTGGAATCCATGCTCGTCTCCACGAGCAGTGACCCCCGGCGGCTGTTCGCCGACGTGCGTGCCGTCGTCGTCGACGAGGTGCACGCCTTCGCCGGTGACGACCGCGGCTGGCACCTGCTCGGCGTCCTGGAGCGCATCAGCAGGCTGGCGGGGCACCCGCTCCAGCGGGTGGGCCTGTCCGCGACCGTGGGCAATGCTCCGGACCTGCTCCACTGGCTCCAGGGCGGGGCAGCCGACCGGCCGGCCACGGTCGTTGCTCCGGAGACTTCCTCGGCCGTGGTCCCGGACATGGAACACGATTTCGTCGGGAGCACCGACAACGCCGCGACGGTCATCTCCCTCCTCCACCGCGGGGAGAAGCGACTCGTGTTCGCCGACTCACGGCGGGTCGTGGAGGACCTGGCCCTGAGCCTGCACCACCGGGACGTCGAAACCCACGTCTCCCATTCGTCGCTGTCGGTCGACGCTCGACGCCGGGCCGAGGCGGCCTTCGCCGAGGGTCGGGACTGCGTCATCGTGGCCACCTCGACGCTGGAGCTGGGCATCGATGTGGGCGACCTCGACCGAGTCATTCAGGTGGGCGCTCCGGGCACGGTTGCTTCTCTGCTGCAGCGGCTCGGCCGCACGGGCCGGCGCTCGGGGACGTCGCGGAACATGCTCTTCCTGGGCACCAATGACGCCGAATTCCTGCGCGCCTGCGGGTTGCTGTTGCTCTGGTCCGAGGGCTACGTCGAGCCGGTCGTGCCTCCGCCCTCGCCGCGCCACGTCGCTGCCCAGCAGCTGCTCGGTCTCGTCCTGCAGGAGCGCCACGTCGGCCGGAACGTCTGGCCCGAGTGGTTCGGCGCACTCGGCCTGGCCTCACCGGTGGAGTGGGCCGAGATCCAGGACTGGCTCCTGCAGCAAGGACATCTCGACGAGGACGGCGGCATGCTTTTCGTCGGACCCGAGGCTGAGCGACGCTACGGCAAGATCCATTACCGGGACCTCATGGCGGTGTTCACGGCCGACCCGCAGATCATCGTCCTGCACGGCCGGCAGGAGGTCGGTGCCGTGGACCCGATGCTGTTGCAGCGCAAAGTCGAAGGGCCACGGCTGATCACCCTCGGCGGAAGACCCTGGCGAGTGACGTACATCGACTGGAAGCGGCGCAAGGCCTTCGTCGAGCCCTCTGAGAGTGGCGGCGCCGTCCGCTGGATGAGCATGCCGCAACCCATCTCCTACGCTCTCTCGGACGCTGTGCGCCGGGTCCTGCTGGGTGCCGAGCCGGCCGGAGTGCGACTGACCAAGCGGGCCCAGGACAGGATCGCTGACCTCCGTGAGGACTACGCCCACCGGGTGGACGGTTCGGGGTCCGTGGTCACAGGGCAGGACGACAGCAGGGTGCGCTGGTGGACCTGGGCAGGGGCGAGGGCCAACGCGGTGCTGGTCGCAGCGCTCTCCGATGTGGCCCCCGAGCTGTTCGAGACCACCACCGCTTTCGACAACTTCCAGATCGCCCTGCGCGGCGATGCGACCGGCGGCTCGGCGTTCGCGGCGCTTCGAGCGGCTCAGGCGAAGTTCGGTCCGGAACTCGCCGAGGCTGTTCCCGAGACCGACGAGAAGGCGGTCCGGCAGCTGAAATTCTTCGAGATGTTGCCGCCCGCGCTTTCCCTGCGGACGGTCGCCGAGCGGATGACCGACCGGGCTGGAACGGGACGGATACTGGCGCGCAAACGCATCATCCACCGCTGAGCCATGTAGTGCTTACGGCAGAGCGGCGGTAGCGACTCCTGCCACGGCATTGCGCTACGAACGAGCCCAAATGGCTGAAACACTCGAAACCGGAATGGTTCTGTTGCAAGCTCGGAGTGGGTAGTGCTTTTGTGAAAGGAATTTTTTCAATGGATATCGACAGCGATTCGTTATCGAGTGGGGTCCCCACCTGGCCTGAGTTCCTGAAGCCTGTGCTGGAAGTCCTCAGCAGCGGTCAAACCTATCACCGCAGGGAACTCATCGACCGTGCCGCCGAGGTTGCACATCTCGGTGACGCAGCGCGGGCCGAACGGCTGAACAGCGGCGGATTGCGCTATGTCCAACGCATGGGCTGGACCCTCAGCCACCTCTCCCGCGCTGGCCTGATCGACCGGCCCAGACGGGCGCACTACGCCATCAACGACGCCGGACGCGCATGGCTTGCAGAGCATCCGGAGGGTATGAACTACAGCACCGCCCATACGTTCTTCTCGCCGTACTGGCGGACCGATTCCACCAAGAACCCCGACACCGCGGTCGCGCCGGACGTGGAGGCCCTCGATCCGCTGGAGAAGATCGACCAGGGCATCGAACAGCTCCACGTGGAAGTCGGAGAGGAACTGCTGACAAGGTTGCGCGAGAGCCATCCCGACTTCTTCGAGGAAGCCGTCGTCCGTGTCCTGCTGAGGATGGGGTACGGAGGTGCCGAGGCCCGTGGTCAGCGCATCGGTGGCAGCGGCGACGGTGGTGTGGACGGCGTGATCGACCAGGACCCGCTGGGTCTCGACCAGATCTACGTCCAGGCCAAACGGTACGCCGAGGGCAACACCGTGGGCCGCGAGGCCATCCAGGCCTTCGTCGGTGCACTGCACGGCCGCGGTGCGTCGAAGGGCATCTTCATCACCACGAGCGCCTTCACGCAGGGCGCGAAGGAGTACGCCGGGATGGTGCCCTCCCGGCCCATCCTCATCGACGGCGCCCGGCTGGTGAAGCTGATGCTGAAGTACAAGGTCGGCGTCCAGGTGAAGCAGACCTACGAGATCGTCGACGTCGACGAGGACTTCTTCGAGGGAGTCTGACGGTGTCCCCACGGCAGGACAACGAGCGATGACGCAGTCGACGGAACGGCTGGAGATGATTCGGGTGGACGTCCGTGACGTCGACTCGCTCTCCGCCGTGAGCAATGCGTTCTCTGCAGGCTCCTCGCGGTGCGGAATCTATGTCCTGCACTTCGCCGGCGGTTACGAGTACGTCGGACAGGCGCAGGACGTACTCGCCAGATTCCGCACTCATGTGCGGTCCTGGTCCCACCCCGTTGTGGCGCTCGACTTCGCCCCCGTCCCGGTGGAGGAACTCAACGAAACAGAACGCCGGGTCATACAGGCGAAGGAACGCGCCGGCGTGAGGTTGCGCAATTCCGCCCTGGTCGGGCTGCCGATGGGTGACGCGGCTGTGGACGTTCACGTCACCAGGGCCGAGCAGGAACGGTGGTTGGATGGCGTCACCCCGGACATCGATGTCAGTGGCCGGTGCACCCAAGCCGACGGCCGTGACCGCTCTGGGAAGAACTTCACGGCGCTGGCGCTGCGCCCGTACTACGACGTGCTGCTCGACATCCTCGCCGCCTACGTCCGGCACGTGCTTCCGGCGCCGGAGTCCACCGAGAAGACGTTCTGGTACGTCAGCGCCATGCCCAGCACCGGCCGCACTTCCACGTGGCAGCGCGTCGCGGCGATCACCGTCAACAATGTCGAGACCCTCGTCATCGGTGAGACGACGGAGAACGGTCGAGTCTTTCTTGACGGCTTCCTCAATGTCGCTCCCGGACTACGACTGCCCTCCACATTGAACGTCGAGCTGGTCGAATACCGGACCGTGGGCCAAGTGCAAACCATCCGAGCGGAGGCCGCTTTCCTGGAATTCGCCGTCTACCATCCTCTGGTGCGGGATGCGGCCCGTACCACCGCGATGGGTCTGCTCCGCAAGGGGACGTCGATGATGGGGCGCTACCACTGCGTGCCTCTGGCCGACGACATCTTCCGCCGGATCCATCGAGAAGAGCTTGCACGGTGACGTCTTTCCTCTCCTGGCTCGACACCGACTCCCACCAGCGCGACCAGGCCATGGCCGTCCTCGACGCGTTCCGGGACAGGACCACTGTGGACGAGCTCGGCGTCGGCAGCATCCGCGACGCGATCACCCACCAGTTGTTCCCCGGCTCCTCGGTCCTGCACACCCGGGCCCGGTATTTGCTGTTTATCCCGTGGCTTGTCGCCGACGCCATGGCGGCCAAGGACGCCGACGCGGCCGTCGCCGAGCTGCGCCGCGGGGAGGTACGGCTCATCGACGTGCTGGCAGAGAGTGACGACCGGCAGGGGCTGATCGGCGGCCAAGCAAGGGCCGATCTGCGGCGCATGCCCTCGGCCATGTACTGGGCGGCGCTGCGCAGCTACGGCATCTCCACGAGCCGTGCCTCGATCGCCGGACTGCTGCGGGATGGCGTGGCTTTCACCGTCGAGACCCGCCGGGCGCCGCGTGAGGCCGATGGTGAGCACGGCCCGACGTTGCTCCGTCCCGGCCTCGACCCCCACGCACTCCTTCTCCGCCCGCGGGACTGGCCGCAGGAAGCGAGTTTCGCCCTCACTCCCGCCGAGGCCGACTACCTGCGCGGGCGGATCATGACCTCGCACCCGGAGAGCCTCTACGCATGGTTCCTGCGCGAGGAGGTCGATGTCGAGACCGCTGAGCGCTTCGTGTGGGAGCACCCGCGAGCCGGCGACTTCCCGGCCGCGATGGCCAGGTGGGTCGAGCACGGCCGGGCGTTCTCCGTACTCAACCGCGGGGCCGCGCTGCTCTACAACCTCCAGCTCGCCGAGGCCTCCGAGGACGCAGAGCGCACCGAGAGGTACCGTGCGGACCTCCTCGAGTGGCGCGCCACCGTCGACGGTCCCGACGGTCTGCGGAACTGGAGCCCGGACATCTTCTGGCAGCTGCTCGCCGGGACCGGCGCCCGCATCAGCCGCCCGACGTGCACGTTCGTGGACCGCTGGCACGGGCTCGTCGCCTCCGGGTCCGGGATTGTCGACGACGTCGCCGCCCGCGAACTCATCGCCCACCGCGAGCGCTCCCTCAAGGGCCCGCGCGCCCGGCTCGTGAACCCGAGCGCGCTCAACGCCTGGAGCGGCGCTTCGGCGCTGGGACAGCTGCAGTACAACTGGCCGATCGTCCGGCGGATCATCGCCGACATCCACACCGGTGCCCGAGTGGAGACCGTCGTATGAGCCTGGGGCCGGAGGACCGGAAGCTGCTCACCGACGCGCTCGAACCACCGCCGGGGATGGAGCTGGACCGCGCCGTCACCACGACCTACTCCCTGGACCTCGTGGCCCTGTTGCTGGTGCCGCTGACCTTCGCTGCGATCGACCAGCGGGGGAGCGAGGAAAGCGCTGGGGAGCCGGATCAGGGAGTCGATCCTGTGGCGCTGCTGGAGTCGGTGCGCCGCTACGCGGACCGGTTGACCGTGCTCGTGCAGGCGGGCGGCATCGCGGTGCCGGCCAGGTACCGGCCGATGCTGACCTATCTGGAGGGCACCCTCGTCCAGGTCGCCGTGCCCGGGACCGGGGGCGTGTTCCATCCCAAGGTGTGGGTGCTGCGCTTCCGCGACGCCGAGGGCAAGCTGGCCCATCGGGTGCTCGTGCTCAGCCGCAACCTGACCTTCGACAACTCCTGGGACACCATCCTGGTTCTGGACGAGTCCGACGACCCGCGGGAGAACCTGATGCCCGGCCGAGAGCTGGCCGACTACCTGGCAACGACCGCCTCCTGGGCCGTGGCTCCCGGACTGAGCGCTGAGCGGACGGAGGAGCTCGCCGACCTCAATGCGTCGCTGAGCGGAGTTTCCTTCGCAGCGCCCGCCGGGTTCAAGGACGCCGCGTGGGTCACCCGCACGGGTGAGCGCTCCGTGCACACCCGGTCCCTGTGGGAGGACGTGACCGGCGGCGTCCACGCCCAGGACCGCGCCACCCGGGCGCTGGTGATCTCCCCGTTCCTCGACACCTCGCTCGCGGACCTCGTCGACCGGTGCGGGACGGTCCGGCTGCTCTCCCGCGCCGAGAGTCTCGACGCCCTCGACGCCCTCGGCGACCTGGCGGAGCGGGTCGAGACCTTCGTCCTGGACCCCTCGGCTGACCTGGACGGCACCGAGGACGAAGACGTTGAGGGCAGCGTGGGGTCGAAGTCGGCCGGCCGGCTGGCTGGTCTGCACGCCAAGATCTACCTCGTGGAGCGAGGCCATAGCACTACCCTGTACGTCGGCTCGGCCAACGCCACCCGCGGTGGCTTCGGCCGCAATGCGGAGTTCGGCGTCCGGCTGACGGGCCGTAAAGGGCTCATCGACGACATCTGGTCTGGAACCCACGGCAACCTCGGCCTGTCCGCGGTCTGCCAGCCGTACGACCCGAAGCCGCCGGACGAGGCCGCGATCGCCCGGCAGCAGGCCGAGCGGGAGCTCGAGCGCTTCCACGCCGCGCTTGCCGGTGCCGGGCTGCGCCTCGACGCCGTCGAGGAAGCCGACGGCACGTACACCCTGGAAGCCTCCTTCGGCCGCCCGGTCGGGGAACCCGACGGCGTCACGACGACCGTCCGACTGCTGTCCCTGCCCGCCCACGAGCGGATGCTGGGCGAGGCGCTGACGTGGTCCCGCGTCGACGCCTCGCGGATCACGCCGTTGCTCTGCGTGCGCAGTCACACGTCGGTGGGCGGCGGCGTCGTCGAACGCTCCGCCGTGCTGGTCGCGGACCTGCACGGTGCTCCGGAGGACCGCTCCGCGCGCGTGCTCGCCGAGCTGCTGAAGACCCCGGAGGACGTGCTGCGCTACCTGGCGTTCCTGCTCGGCGACGTCACGCTGTCCCAGGCCCTGCGCTTCGGCGGCACCACGGGCGCGGCCGCGTTCTTCGGGGCGGGCAGCACCGGGCACAGCGCCGACGTGGTCCTGTTCGAGCCCCTCATGCGCGCCGCGGTGCACGGTGACGCCGACGCCCTCGGCCGCATCGACCGGCTCGTCGGCGAGCTCAGGGCCGTCGAGGCCCTGCACCTGCTCCCCGACGGGCTGGAGGAGCTCGTCACCGTGGTCCGCGAGGCGGTGACCACCCCATGAGCGCAGCACCGCGCCGTCCCGACGTGGAGCGGGAACTGAACGGGCTCAAGGACTTCCAACGCCGCACCGTCGAGTACGCCCACCGCCGGCTGTGGGAGGACGAGGACTCCAGCCGCCGCTTCCTCGTCGCCGACGAGGTCGGGCTCGGCAAGACGCTCATCGCCCGCGGCCTCATCGCCAAGGCCATCGATCACCTCTGGGAATCTGCGGAGGTCGACCGGATCGACATCGTCTACATCTGCTCCAGCCAGCAGATCGCCGCCCAGAACATCCAGACCCTGGATGTCGCCGACTACGGCATCTCCAAGGTGGACCGGCTGACCATGCTCCCCACGCAGGTGCGCAATCTCGCCGCGAACAAGGTCAACCTGCTCAGCCTCACCCCGGGAACGTCCTTCAACATCAGCCAGTCCGGCGGACGCAGCGAAGAACGGGTGCTGGTCCAGCACATGCTCGCCCAGGTTCTCGGTGAGCACGTGGTGCGGCGGCCGGAGTGGTTGGCCTTCTTCTGCGGCACGAAACGACCGCAGAACTACGTGGCCGAGGTGGCCGGCTTCGACCCAGACACCATCGACGCCGAGATTCTTGAGCGCTTCCGGCTCGCCGTTCTCCAGGACCCGGAGCTGTGCCACCGGCTCGAGGAGGCCGCCGCCGAGTTCGTTTCGGTGACCGGCAATCCGGACTGGCCGCTCTCCCACCGCCGCTACCGCCTGATCGGGGAGCTGCGTCGGCTGGTCGCGCAGGCCTCGGTCGACGCCCTCCAGCCGGATCTGGTGATCCTCGACGAGTTCCAGCGCTTCAAGAGCCTCCTGCACGAGGACACCGAGATGTCCGAACTCGCCGACGCCGTGTTCAGCCACGAGGGCGCCCGCGTGGTGCTGCTCTCCGCCACGCCCTACAGCATGTACTCCGTCCCGGAGGAGGGTGTGGGCGACGACCACTACGGCGACTTCCTCAAGACCTACCGCTTCCTCACCGGGGCGTCGAGGGACGCGCTCGCGGGAGAGCGGGACGAGGACGGGTCCGCCCTCGTCGGCTCGGTCGCCGAGCTGCAGACCGGGCTCCGGAGGATGCGCGACGCCGCCCTGGCCGACGACGTCGAGGACGGTACCGCGGCCGCCGCGCACGTCACCGAGCTGCTCCGCGCGGTCATGTGCCGCACCGAGCGTCTGGCCGCCACCCCGGACCGCGACGGAATGCTTGTCGAGAAGACGCTGCCGCCGGCCCGGCCCACGGCCGACGACGTGCGGGCCCTGTGCCGGCTGCACGAGGTCGCCCGAGAGGTGGGCAGCTACCGCGACGTCCTGGAGTACTGGCGGGTGGCGCCCTACGTCCTGCAGTTCATGGACGGGTACGACCTCAAACAGAAGACCCTTGATCACGTGGAGAAGGACGACTCCGGCTTCGCGGGACGTGCCGTCGCCGGCGCGCAGCAACTGCGCGGCGAGGAGATCGAGCGCTACGCCCTGGTCGATCCCGCCAACGGCCGGTTGCGGTGGTTGCTCTCCGACCTGGACGACTACGGCTTCGCAGACGTCCCCTGGATCCCCGCCTCCCTGCCGTACTACACCGTGCCGGAGACCAGCCCCTTCTTCCGCGCGACGACGACGGGGCTCACCAAGCGGCTGATCTTCTCGGCCTGGAACGTCGCCCCGAAGTCCATCGCGGCGATGACCAGCTACCACGTTGAGCGGAAGCACCACCGGCCGGAGGACACCCACGCCTACTCCGACCGGCACAGCTACCTGCTGCGCTGGCGGAAGTCCCCGGACGGCCGCCTCGCCAGCATGCCGCTGCTGCCCCTCGTCCTGCCCCTCACGGTGCTCGGCGCCGCCGGTGACCCCGTGGCCGCCGCCCGGGAGCTCGGTACAACACAGGCGTCGCTGGACGACGTCCGCGCCGTGGTGCGGGCCAAGGTCGGGAACCTGCTGGCCGACCTGCCCTCCGGGCACGCCGAGGGCCGGGGGAGCGAGCAGTGGTACTGGGCGGCGCCGCTGTTCCTCGAAAAGGCGCGCTCCCCGGAAGTCTTCAAGGTCGCGCTCGACTCGATCAAGTGGGCCAACCACGCCGACGACGAGCGCGATGGCGGCAAGGCCTCCGCGCTCGCCCTGCACCTCGCCCGGGCCAAGGAGATCGACGAAGCCTTCCTGGCGGAGCTCGGTCCTCGTCCGGACGACCTGGCCGAGGTGCTGACCGATCTCGCGCTCGCCGCGCCGGCCACGGTCGCCGAACGGGCGCTGTGCGCAGCGGTGCCAGAGTGCGTCCGGGCGGACGCGGTCTGGCGGTCGGTGCGCATCGCCCTGGGCCTGCGCACCCTGCTGGACTCCCGTACCGTGGCGCCAATGCTGCGCGGCTGGGCCGGCGAATCGGCGCCGCAGTGGCGCAATGTGCTGGCGGTCTGCCTCGAGGGCAATCTCCAGGCGGTGCTCGACGAGTACTTCCACGTCCTCGACGAGGCCTCCCGGATCGGCAGCGTCGCTCCCATCGACCGGCTCCAGGCGCTGACGGAGGCCCTGGTTGACGCCGCTCAGAGCGGTGGCTCGATCTCCTTCGATGAGATCGTCCCGGATGGGGACTCCCACCGGGTCGAGCGCCGCCGCCTGCGAGCCGATGCAGCCGCCCGCTTCGGTCGCGTGGAGAGCGATCAGGGCGTCCGTGCGGACACCAGCCTCCGCAACGGCTTCAACTCACCGTTCTGGCCGTTCGTGCTGGCCTCCACGAGCATCGGCCAGGAGGGGCTGGACTTCCACCGGTATTGCCACGCCGTCGTCCACTGGAACCTGCCCAACAACCCCGTCGACATGGAGCAGCGCGAGGGACGCGTGCACCGGTACAAAGGGCACGCGGTGCGCAAGAACGTGGCGAAGGAGTTCTCGGCCGCGGTGCTCGACGACGATGCTGCGGCCAGCCCATGGGACGCCCTCTTCGCCGCAGGGGAGCGGGCGCGGCCGGACGGGGAGAGCGAGATCTACCCGTACTGGGTCTGCCAGACCGAGAGCGGGGCGAAGATCGAGCGTTATGTCCCGCAGGCGCCGCTGAGCGCCGAGCGGATCAAGCACAAGAACCTGCTCCGTGCCCTGGGCCTCTACCGCATGGCACTGGGCCAGCCGCGCCAGGAGGAGTTCCTGCAGGTCATCGGCAAGGACGCCGAGTCGCGGGACCTGGCCTGGATGCGCCTGGATCTGGGACCGGAGCAAAGACCGTGAAAATGGGAATTGGCCAAATGTTACTGGTCTGTCGGGTGGGCATTGCCGTCCTCAAATGAGGTCGTGTCACGATGCTAGGGACTCCCCTCACAGAAGGACCCTTGATGAAGCGCTACGCCATTGCCCTGTTGACTCTCCCTGCTCTGACATTGGTGGGTTGCTCCAACGCCGAGGCCGATCCGGAGCCGACTGCGCCCAATGTGGAACCTGCCACGGCAGAGTCGACTCCTTCCCCCACGCAGGAGACTTCTCCCCGCGGCAACCTGATGAAGGAGATTGGCGAGCCCGCTGGAATCCACTCGCTGGACGATCCGAGCAAGAACGTCGTCACCTATGTCGTAAAGGGGATTGAAGTAGATCCCGTGTGCACCAGCCCATACGCGATGGCGCCCGAGAACGGCCACTTCATTGCGATTGACATGGAGGTGGAGACCGCAGGCGAACCAGGGTTCACGGAAGTCATGTACGGGCCGATCAACGTGTCGCCGCACTCCTTCAAAATGATCGATGCCAAGGGGACGACTGTGAACTCGGTCAGTTCTGGCCCGTCCTATGGCTGTATGGAGGAGTCGGAAACCCTGCCATCATCTATCGGCCCGGGGGAGCGCGTGACGGGCAAGGTTGTTCTGGACGTCCCCAGCACCGAGGGAGTTCTGGTGTACAACGAGTCCATCGATCCCAGCCTCGGATGGGAATGGGAGATTCCGCAGTCCTGACATCAGTTGCGGCGTCAGTGCTAAAGCGCCGTAGGACGGTGCGGTATCGATATCGGCATGTCGATCCGTTCTTTCAGGCTGTGGTACCAAGGGAAGCTCTTCGAGATGGAAAGAGTCGCTTGGTTCACGTCACTGGACTCGAGCGGAGATCCGGCAGCGTAGGCAGCACTCGATATCCGCCTACTCAGGCTCGAGCCTCTTAAGGCGACGTTCAACGCCCGCTTCGTCGGTGGGGTGATCACCTTCCGCGACTCCCCAGTTCGCGATGGACAGCGCCAACACCCGGGAGAACCACGAGGCGCTGTGCGGCATCAGCTACATCACCGCATTAAAGCTCGAAGGCCTCCCGCTGCCGCTGGGCACCTGTTCGCGCCAGCTGGCCGGCGCCGGAGCGGTCCGCTGATGGCTCACCGCATGGGAGAGCGTCAGGACTTCTCCGACGGGTGCTCTCTGGACGACCCGAACGCCTCCAGCTTCATGGTCTCCGTCGTCCACCGCGGCCGCGGCAAGTAGGCGGTGCTCAATGGTGGCCAGCGCTACGTGCAGCTCTCCTCGACCGGGAAGTGGCTGGTCGCCCCGGCCCGGGCGAGCGAGCTCACCCGCTGCCGCCACGACTTCGCCACCGCCTGCGCGCTGGCCGAGGTCGCCGTCGAGGCCCTGAAGATCCACGTCATGACATGGGCGCAGTGGGAAGCTCGTCAGAGCGGACACGCACCGGCACCCAATCCGGAGGTCGAGCCGGCCGAGGGTAGGTTCTGACCTGGGCTGATGACCAGGTCCGATTCCTAGACTCCCCGCCATGATCACCAAGGCACGGACCGAGCCCCGCACCTACAGCTACTCGTGGTCCGGCGAAATCGGCGGCGACCCGGCGGACGAACTGGCGCGCTGCTTCGTCAAGAACCTGGGCGCGGTTTTCGGCGTCCGCTCCCTGTCCGGGATCGAGACAATCACCGACGTGGGCCCTGCCACTTTGTCGCGGATCCTCAACGGGCACGCCTGGCCCGACGGCTACACGATCGCCCGCCTCAAGGGTCGGTTGGGTGTGCACCTCTGGCCGGCTTAGACGGGGTGATGCAAGCAGAGGGCCCGCCGCCGGCGAACCGGTGACGGGCCCTTCGACTGTCTGGTGTCAGCGGATGCGCTGTAAGTCGTCGACCATGTACGTGTGGATCTGCCGCGTCTCCAGGTCCACGGCGCGGACGATCTTCATGTTCGGCTCCGAGGCCGCGCTGATCAGATGATTGGCGGCGTCGAGGGTGCCGGTGTCACTGACCAGCTCCACGATGTGTCCCGTCAGCTTCACCTGCACGCGGTCCCCGCGCTTCCAGTCGTAGTCGTAGTCGTCCACTGGGTGCTCCTTGCTCCTGTTGGTCCCCGCTGTTCGCGGGGCGGTCACGAACACCATGGCCGACCCAGGAGACCCAGTGGTGGACGCACCCCCGTGTCGTGTTCAGCCCTGGACGGCGGTGTGCTCCAGCCAAAGCTGGAGCAGATCCTGAACGTCCTGGGTGTCGCCGACGGGCAGCTAGAACGGGCCGGTGTCATCTCCGAGTAGCTCGAGCTCCTCGGCGATCCAGTTCGCGCAGGCGCGTCCCGCCGGTGTTCAGAGTGTGTAGTCCATGAGGTCCATCTTTTCGGCTTCCTGCTGGGCTCGCTCCTCGTACTGGGGACACAGGATGCTCGTGGCGGCGCCGACAGTTTCAACCGCGGCCTCCTCGAAGATCGTGGTCGTGCCGGTCAACCCGGGCAGCACCTCACGCCCGGCATCGGTGCCGTTGACGAAGTTGAGCAGCACGTTGTCGTCAGGATCAGCGTCTTCGTACTTGCGGCAGACCTCCTCGCCGCCGGAGAGCAGTTGATGGTCATCCAGCATGACCAGACCCGGGCTGGTCGAGCCCTGCATGAAGGATACGTAGCTGTCTCGCACGCGCTGCCGCTCGGCGTTCTCGGCCTTGGCCCGCTCCCCCGTTTCGATGTCAGAGCCGCAGGCTGTCAGCGACAGCAGGACGAGGCCGCTGGCAGCGATGACGGCGTCACGGCGCCGCGTCCTGGTCGGAGAAGTCGTGTTGCTCGTGGCAACAGTGTGGACGGGCTGGATTTGCTTTCGACCAACGACACGATGGGGAAGCCGTGCCGGGTCTCCGCAATGCGCCCATTCAGAGCTGGCGGACGAGCTCAGCGCCCAGCGGCCCAACCATGCGCGCATGGCAACGGCCGGCGCCCCGCGCTGGGGCGCCGGCCGTCGTGGTGGTCATGCGGTCACTTTTCGGTGGCCTCCAGCCACTGAAGGAGCAGGTTCTTGCCGGTCTCCCAGTTCTCATGGAGCTTCAGCTCGAACGGGCCGTCGTGGTCACCGAGCAGGTGCAGCTCGTCGGCGTCGAGCTGACCGGTGCCGGTCCGCTCCAACTGGTCGCGGTTCTGGCGGACCAGCCACGCGGCCGGGAGGATGATCTCCTCGGGGTAGCCCACCGGCTCCGCACGGTCCTCCTTCGGACCCACCCACTCCTGCAGGGTCAGCGTGGCGGTGACAGCTGGGACGTCAGCCTAGCGGGGGGTGCCTCTATCGTTTTCGTCAAGCGGCCAGGGCCACCGGTGACGGGCTCTGAGGCTCGGTGGGGTCTTGGTAGAGGGTCCCGTCGCGCAGCATCGCGTACAGGACGTCGATCCGTCGGCGGGCCAGGGCGATGATCGCCTGGTTATGGCGTTTGCCCTGGGCGCGCTTGCGGTCGTAGTACGCCCGGGAGGGCGGGTGGTTGAGTGAGGCGAAGGCGGAGAGGAACAGCGCCCGTTTGAGTCTCTTGTTCCCGCCCTTGGCGGCGTGCTCGCCGCGGATCGAGGTTCCCGACCTTCGGGTAACCGGGGCGATTCCGGCGTAGGAGGCCAAGTGCCCGGCGTCTCGGAAGTCCTTGCCGACGACTTCGGTGAGGATCCTCGCGGCGGTCCTGACGCCGATGCCGGGCATCGAGGTCAGGACCGCGGAAAGAGGGTGGGCCTCCACGAGGGCCTCGACCTGGGTAGCCACCGTGGCGCGCTGATGGATCAGGCCGGCCAGCTGCCCGGCCAGGATCGGGATGACGGTGGCGGCGGCCTCGGTACCGGCCACGACCACGCTCTGCTGGCCCAGGGCGTCGAAGACCTCCTCGGTCAACGGCTCGGCCAGCCGCGGGGCGTGCTTCTTCAGCCTCGCCCTCACATGACCCCGTCCGGCCGTCTGCAGCTTCGCCGGGGTCGGGTAGCGGGTGAGCAGGTCGGCCACCGCCGGGTGGGTCACCCGCGGCCCGAGGACCCGTTCCAGGGCGGGGTGGATCTGGGTGAGCATCCCCCGCAGACGGTTCGAGGTGGCGGTGATCTGGGCGGCGAGGTCGTCGTCGAAGCCGGCCAGCACACCCAGCTCGGCGATCTGAGCCTCGTCCACCCGGATGTTCCGCAGGGTGTGCGGCATGGTCCGGGCGGCCTCGGCGATGATCAACGCGTCGCGGGCGTCCGTCTTCGCCGCACCCGGGTGCAGGTCCGCGATCCGGCGCATGGCCAGTCCCGGCAGGTATGCCACGGTGACAGACTCCATCGCCTGGGCCACCGCCACCGGCAGCGCCCCGATGGTGGCCGGCTGATCAACGACCATCAGCACCGGCCCGTGCTCGACGATCAGGGCCTCAAGAATCGCCCGCAGCCGAGCCTCGTCGTTGGGCAGAGCTTTGTCATAGACCGCCCTCCCCGTGCTCGTGACGGCCACGGCGTGATGGTCGGACTTGCCGACGTCGAGGCCGACGAACACCGCCGGGGATGGTTGCTCTGACATGGCCGGGTCCCTTCTCCTGCGATGGCATCTGCACGTGCTGGCCGGCCGGGAGGTGGTCACGCTCGGCATCCACGTTACAAAGGTCCTCCACAGGAGATCCCGCCTCTATCAGCGATCCGTGACCACCGGACCGGCCCTCGGTGACAACACCCCCCGGATCATGGATGACTGGGGGCAAACGATCATGCCGAGGACCGGCCGGCCAACACTCCTCATCATCACGGACCGAGGAGCTGGGAAGAAGGTAACGGGGGCAGTAGCTGCTCGGCCAGGGCGGGGAAGGCGGCGAGGCGGTCGTGCAGGTCCTCCATAACCATCATCAGGCCCTCGTCGGCCAGCGACCGCAGCGTGGGTGCCAGGTGCTCGCCCACGGTGGCCCGCACCATGGGCTGCCGCAGCAGACCGGCGGTGCCGAACGTCTCGAGGAGCTGATTGGTGATCGTGCTGGCGAGCTTCTCGGCCAGGCCGGTGGAGTCGAAGGTCGTCGGATCGGTGGTCTGGGAGGTCTTGTTCATGCCCTCCATATGTGCGGAACTTGTGCCAGTCCGAACAGCACTATGAGCCCTGGACCCCATCACCAGAACAGGGGACGGCCGATGCTGAGTCACAGAACGAATGGTCAGCGCCGCATTCGCTACGGTGAACTCCATGAAGACACTCACTCGCTCAGCTCTGTCCCTCGCCTTCGCCGGCGCCCTGTCCCTGGTCGGCGCCACCGCTGCGACCGCCGCCCCCGGCGCCCACCCGAACCAGGACCGGATCACCCAGTCCAGCTGCGAAGCCGATGGCAGCACCTACAGCTTCAGCAAGGGCATCCGCTCGTGCGAGACCACGACCACCGAGACGGTCATCGACGTGCCCCGGCGGGCGGCCGTCACCCCTCTCGAAGGGTTGACCTACCACCACGGGACATACCACCAGGAGACCACCACCACGACCACCTCCACGAGCGCACAGCGGGGCAAACAGACTCCCACGGTGACCGCGACGGATCCCGTCATCGAGCAGGAGTGGGTGCTCGACGCCTGCTTGCGGATCGACAATTACGGCACCCCGCAGTCCACGCGGTACCTCGTGGACGGCTCGGAGTGCGAGCAGCGACCGATGTACTGGGGGGACGGAAGCGGCTACGTCCGCCCGTAGAGGGACACGGGAGCGGCCGGCACCCTGGGGCTCGGGGTGCCGGCCGTTGTGGGCGGTGGGGTCAGAGGGTCAGCCGAGGTCCCACAAGAAGGGGTCGAGGCGGTCGCGCCAGGCCTGCCCGTCGGTCTCGACGGTCTCCTCGTCGGAGAGCAGGAACGCCGGGCGCGGGGCGAGCCTCGGGGCGACCTCGTGGACGACCTGGTTCACCCGCTCGTAGAAGTCGCCGCCGCTGAAGTCTTCCTCGGGGCAGCCCTTCATGCCGCCCAGCGCGGTGATGCCGATCGCGGCCAGGTGCTTGAGGTCCTCGGCGCTGCAACGCTCCAAAAACTCAGCGATGGTCATCGGGGCGGTGGTCTGCTCGATGTTTTCCATACCTGACCTGCCCCACGGTTCGCTTACCCCGTGCGGTCTGAAGATCAGGCAGGAATGGATGGTGATTCGTAGCGTAGTTCGTGGGTGACCGGGGACTCGTAGTTCAGCTGTGAGTGACGCCGTTGCCGGTTGTAGAAGATCTCGATGTACTCGAAGATCGCGTTGGCCAGATCGATCCGGGTGCGCCACTTCTTCCGGTTGAGCAGCTCGATCTGCATGGAGGACCAAAAGGATTCCATCATCGCGTTGTCGTAGCCATCCCCGATCGTCCCGAATGAGGGCATCAGGCCCGCCTCCCGGATGCGGCGGGTGAAGGCCCAGGAGGTGAACTGCACGCCGTGATCGGCGTGCACGATCCCGCCCGGCGCCGGTCGACGGTTCTTGATCGCCATGTCCAGGGCGTTGACCACCAGGGAGGAGTCCTGGTGGTTGTCGATGGACCAGCCGACGATCCGGCGGGAGAAGGCGTCCAGCACCGCGCAGCAGTAGATTTTGCCTTCTCTGGTGGGGTGCTCGGTGATGTCCGTGACCCATAGTTCATTGGGCGCCAGCCGGTGGAACTTCCGGTGCACCAGGTCATCGGCGGTGGCCACGCCCTTGAGTTTCTTCACCTTGGCCGGGCCCGGTAGCCCGGCGATCCCCGCGAGACTCATCAGCACGGCCACCAGGTTCTCACTGACCACCACGTCCATGCCGCGGGTGAGCTCTGCGTGGACCCGCCGGGAGCCGTAGGTGCCGCGGGAGGCGGTATGCACTTCCCGGATCAGCCCCGTGAGCCACTGCCGGCGCATTGCCGTGGGCGACAGCGGCCGATTCTTGTACTGGTAGTAGCCGGGACTGCTCACCCCGAGCAGCCGGCAGCAGACCTTGACGGGGTGCCCGGCGTCGACGAGCTCATCGATCACCGGATGAATCCTTTTGGGGCGGGACGGTCCTCCCCGAGCAGCTTCGTGGCGCGCTTAAGGATCTCGACCTCGGCCTCGAGGGCCCGGATGCGTTTCTTCGCCTTGGCCAGCTCCGCCGACTCATGGGTGGTGAGCCCGGGCCGTTCGCCGCGGTCAATCTGGTCCTGGCGAACCCAGTTGTGCAGCGCACCGGTGCTGATGCCCAGCTCGGCGGCGGTGGCGGTGATGGTCTTGCCGGCCCGTACGAGGGCGACGGCACGAAGACGGAACTCTGCAGGAAAGGGGCGTGGCATGGTCGGGGCCTCTCAATGAGATGCGCCGATCTTCACACCTACAGGGGTAAGCAGGCCATAGGGCAGGTCAACCTGTCAACGGAAGTCGGGGCAGTCCCGCGCTCGAAGCCAGCCGAGCCGACCTCCCGGGCGTCCAGTTCGGGCACGGAGGCGACTAAGTCGGCGAGCGTGGGGTTCTCTATGGGTCCTGTCTAAGGGCTGGTGGTGTACTGCGGCAACCAGGTGCGGCTATTGCTGGTCGTCGGCTGTCAACGGGCGCTTTCTCGTCATGGTCGCAACAGCGGGTGGTCCGGGAAGGGTAGCAAGGCGGCGAACAGCTCCGCCGGCGTCCGACCACCGAGCACCGCTCGGGGTCGACGGTTGAGCTGGTGAGCGACGTGCTAGCGGACATGCCAATCTCCCTGTAGGCGGACACGTATCTCCCTGCTGACGGACAGCTGATCTCCCTGTTCTCAGCCCCGGGGCCGGGCTCGTGTCGGTCCCCATGCAGACGTCCCTCCGGGGGTTCGCTCGAGGTCTCTGACCACCTTGAGCCATCACCCGCCGGAGGGACGCATGAAGAAGTCTGACAGGGAGATCATGGAAATTCTCGAAGCCTACGACGCCACCGGCTCCGCGCACTCGGCCGCGGCCCTGGCCGGGGTGGACCCGAAGACGGTCCGCCGCTACGCCGCCGCCCGGGATGCGGGCCGGCCGGTGACCGGGCCGGGCCGTCGTCCCCGGATGATCGATGGGTATCTGCCGAAGATTGAGGAGTGGGTCGAGCGCAGCCAGGGCACGGTCCGCGCCGACGTCATCCACGCCCGCCTCGTCGCGCTCGGGTTCCCGGGGACCGAGCGCACCACCCGCCGGGCCGTGGCGCAGGTGAAGGCTGCCTGGCGGGCCGGGCACCGGCGCACCTACCGGCCCTGGATCACCGAACCGGGTCTGTGGTTGCAGTTCGACTGGGGCGAAGGCCCGAAGGTTCCCGGGATCGACGGGACGCCGAGGCGCACGTGGCTGTTCTGCGCCTGGCTGGCCTGGTCACGCTACCGAGTGGTGATCCCGGTCTGGGACCAGACCCTGCCGACGCTGATCGGGTGCCTGGATGCGACCCTGGCGCGGATCGGCGGGGTGCCGACCTACGTGCTCACCGACAACCCCAGGACCGTGACCGTCGATCACGTGGCCGGGGTTGCGGTGCGCCACCCGCAGATCGTGGAAGCCGGCCGGCACTACGGCACCCAGGTGCACACCTGCGTGCCGTATGACCCGGAGTCCAAGGGTGGGTCGGAGTCCACGGTGCGCATCGCCAAGGCCGACCTGGTGCCCACCGAGGCGAACCTGCGTGAGCAGTACGCCTCCTTCGCCGCACTCGAGGCCGCCTGTACGGCGTTCTGCGCCAAGGTCAACGGACGCACCCACCGGGAGTCGGCCCGGGTGCCCGCCGAGGCGCTGGCCGAGGAGCAGCAACGCCTGCACGTACTGCCGGCCGCTCCGCACACCACCGCCCTGGGGGTGACCCGCACGGTGGGCACCGACCAGACCATCCGGTTCGGCTCGGTGCGCTACTCCACCCCACCGGGGCTGGTCGGGGCCGAGGTGTGGGTGCGGGTCGCCGGGGCCGAGCTGGTGGTCATGGCCGACCTCGACGTCCTCCCCACGATGCCGGGCTGGGCCGCCGGCCGCGCCGGGCTCACCGAGGTCGCCCGCCACCGCCTCTCGACCCCGGGCAATCCACGGATCGACTTGGCCCACTACCCCGACCACCCCCAAGACCCCACTGGTGCCCCACGCCCGCCCCGGCCACGAGCCCGCAGCGCGGCGGAGAAGAACTTCCTGGCCCTGGGGGCTGGGGCGCACACCTGGCTGATCGAGGCCTCCGCGGCCGGGACCACCCGGATCCGGGCGAAGATGGCCGCCGCCGTTGAGCTCGCCGCCCTCATCGGGGACGGGCCCGTGGACGCCGCCCTCGGAATCGCCGCGGCCGCCGGGCGCTTCGGCGAGGGTGACCTGACCGCGATCTGCGATCACCAGGCCACCGGGGCCACCGCCGCCGGGCTCGTGGCCGCCGATGAGACCCATTCCGCCCAGCCCGGCACCGCCGCCTGGGCGTCCTTTGGCGCCAGCACGACAACCAGCACAATCCCCACCACCGAGGAGACCGCTCAATGAACACGACCACCACCGCCCCGGCAGCACCGCCGCTGCCCGACGACCTCACCGCGGTGCTCAAGCGCATGCGGATGCCCTACCTGCGCACGGCCGCCCCCGAGGTGCTGGCCACCGCCCGCGCCCAGCGCTGGGACCCCACCGAGGTGCTGCGGGTGCTGCTGGCCGAGGAAGCCCGTGGCCGCGACGAGGCCACCAAAGCCGCCCGCCGCAAGGCCGCCGGATTGCCCGCTGGGAAGACCTTCGAGTCCTGGCGCGAGTCGGACTCTTCGATCCCGGTCCCGACCCAGTCGGCCTTGGCCACCCTGGAATGGGTGGGCCGGGCGGAGAACCTCGCGATCTCAGGGCCATCGGGCACGGGCAAGACGCACTTCCTCGAGGCCCTGGCCCATCAGGTCATCGACGCCGGAATGCGGGTCTCGTGGTTCACCCTCGAATCGCTGACCGCCGCGATCGGGCGGGCCGGGGCGGACGGCTCGATCGGCAAGACCATCGCCCGCATCACCCGGGCCGAGCTCATCGTGGTCGACGACATCGGGATGCTGCCCTCGGGCCAGGCCGCCGCCGAGGCCTTCTACCGCCTCGTCGACGCGACCTACGAACGCCGCAGCCTCGCCGTGACCAGCAATATCCATCCGGCCGGGTTCGACACGATCATGCCCAAGACCCTGGCCACCGCCGCCGTGGACCGGCTCCTGCACCACGCCCACGTCATCATCACCGAGGGCACCTCGCTGCGGCTCACCGACGCCACCGCCGGACGCGGGGTGGTCCCCTTGACCTGATACCGCCGGAGGGAGATTAACTGACCGCGGGCAGGGAGATCAGCTGTCCGCCGGCGGGGAGATCACCTGACCGCCCACAAGGAAGTCCCGCTGACCGTTGACACGACGACTCGCAGATGCTCCGGGGCATGAACCGACAGGTCGGTGCCCTTCGGAAAGAACTGGCGCAGCAGACCATTGGTGTTCTCGTTCGTGCCCCGTTGCCAGGGCTTGCCCTTCTCACAGAAGAACACCGGGCAGCCCAGGTCCGCGCTGACTTCCCGGTGCCGGGACATCTCGATGCCCTGGTCCCAGGTGATCGAGCGCCGTAGGTCCGGGGGCAGGGTGCCCAGTGCGACCACCAGGCCGCGGTGGACGAGTTCGGCATGGCGGGATCCGGGCACGGGGACCAGGATGGTGAAGCGGGTGGTGCGCTCCACGAGCGTGGCGATGTTGGAACGGTGGCCGGGCCCGGCGATGAGATCGCCTTCCCAGTGCCCGGGCTCGAGACGCTCCAGCACGTGGGCGGGGCGGTCGCTGATCATCCGCACCGGCAGCCCGAACCGGGCCCGACGCCGGGACGGGTGGCGGTGGGCCTTGCGGTAGGTGCGCCCGGTGCGCAGACAGGACCGCTGTCCCCGGGCCAGTGGCGGGAGCTGGTGGCGGTACACGGCGCGGTAGATCGTCTCGTGCGCCAGATGGCGTGCTGGCTGGCCCGGAAAGGTGGCCGGCAGGGCACGGGCAATCTGCGAGGGGCTCCAGTACTCGGCCAACCGCGCGGCGACCCAGCCTCCCAGCTGGGCGTCGGCCTCGACCTTGAGCCGATGGTGGCGCCGCCGGCGGTGGCGTGCGAGCTGTTCGGCGGTGAAGGGCCGGTAGGCGGTGAGTCCGCCGTGGTTGCGGCGCACCTCGCGGGAGATCGTCGAGGGGGCTCGGCCCAGCAGCGCGGCGATGCCACGCAGGCTGGTGCCGGCCCGGAGCTCGTCGGCGATCATCAGCCGCTCTTCTTGGGATAGGAACCGGGCGGAGATCGGCTGCGGGGCAGGTGTCAGCGGCTCGAACACGACCACGGTGCCGTCGGGTCGGGCCACCCGGTAGCCGTTCTTCCAGTTGTTCGCGGAGCTGCGGCTCACGCCCAGTTCGCGGGCCGCGGCGGCCACGGACCAGCCCTGCCCGATCATCTTCAGGAACTGTTCCCGTTTGGCCGACATCGGCCGCCGCCCGACGCGGCGATCATGGCCTCTCAGTGGTGCTGTCATGGCCTAACTTTCGGTCAGGTGTTGCGACCATGACGAGAAAGCGCCGGCCGATGGGGTGTTGCAGCGCCTGGGCAAGTGACCCGGCGGAACAGTGACCACGGCAGCAGTTCCCTGCCCATCGGCACCGACGCGGCGAATCGCACGGGGGTCCACGGAACCCACCATCAGTGGTTGTCCGGCGTAGGGTTTGCACATGAAACCGAGCAGAGTACTGGAGCAGAACATTGCGGTGTTCGGCGCGAGTGGCAGTGGCAAGACCGTGATGCTCTCCTCGTTCTACGGAGCCACCCAGGAGCCCCAGTACCGGCAGAACAATCTGTTCCACGTCGTGGCGGACGATGCCGGTCAAGGCACTCGACTGCATCAGAGCTACCTCGGCATGAAGAACTCGGCGCGACTGCCCATGTCCAACCATTTCTCCGCCACGTCCTACTCGTTCTCGGTCAGGCTGAAGGATGAACCTGACGCCAAGGCGATGAAGAAGAAGCCTTTCGACGCCCTGCGTCTGGTCTGGCACGACTATCCGGGCGAGTGGTTCGAACAGAACGTGAGCGGACCGGAGGAGGCCCAGCGCAGGATTGACACGTTCAAGTCCTTGCTGGGTTCTGACGTCGCACTCCTGCTCGTGGATGGTCAGCGTCTGCTGGACAACGCAGGGGAGGAGGAGCGGTACCTCAAGGCGTTGCTGGCCACCTTCCACAACGGACTGCTCTCGCTCAAGGACGACCTCCTGGAGGACGGCAAGCCTCTCGTCGAGTTCCCGCGGATCTGGATCATGGCGTTGTCGAAGTCCGATCTCCTGCCGAACCTGGACGTGTTCAAGTTCAGGGATCTTCTCATCGAGAAGGCCGGCGATGAGATGGCAGACCTGCGCCAGGTGCTCGCGGGGCTGGTGGAAGGGAGCGACGCGCTGTCAGTCGGTGAGGACTTCGTGCTGCTGTCGTCAGCTAGGTTCGACGCGGGCAAGGTCGAGGTGACCGAGCGAATCGGTCTGGACCTGATCCTGCCATTGGCCGCCGTGCTTCCGTTCGAGCGACACCTGCGGTGGGCCGAGCTGAAGCTTCTCCCTGCGAAAGTGGGCGAGAAACTGCTGAGTGGTGCCGGAGCTCTGGCCGCCGTGCTGGTCGGGATCAAGATCAAGCGACCCGGCCCAATCGGCCCTGTGCTGAAGTTTGTCGGCCTTGTTCTCTCGCAAGAAGTCTTGAACGACGCGGCAAAGCTCGCCGGGGACAGACTCCAGGTGCTGCACGCCGAAGCTCTGGCCAAGCGAGACTACCTGACTGCCGCGCTGACCCGCTTCAAGATCGACTTGGAAGCAGGCGAAGAGAAGCGGATTTTTATCAGGAGTCTCAGATGAGCCTCATCTGGGCCACTCGGGGGCGGAACTGGGGGTTCCGGTTCCTCCGTGACGGAGGATTCCAGGATCCGCTCCCGGAGTACGACTCAGTCTTCTCGGGGGTCGAGGATGAACCGGAAGCCTGGCGCCGCGTCGCCGAGAAGGTGGCACTGCGTTTCCCGGATCCGTTGGGCCGGAAAGACGCGGCCGGCAGAGTCATTCCCCACGAATTCGTCGCCTTCGGGCCGCTGGCCGAAGGCGTCGACACGGTCGCGGACGGTCTCCGGCTGATCTGGCCACTGGTCGCCGAAGAATTCGCCCGGGTCTGGGAACGGCCCAGGCCGCCCTCCTCCGGCGGATGACGGTGGCATCACCCTCCGCCGAGCGAGCACGGTCAGGGCTGTCCGTCGCACTCTTGCAGCGGACCGTGCTCTGCACAGTGTGAGTCAGCCTCTGGATCGAGGGGGAGAGGCAGTTGCTGCGGCACTGCTGCTGGATTTCAGTTTCGGGAGTGGTGCTCGCTGACCCACTCGGCCATCCGGCGTTTCCGGCCTTCAATGAACTCCAACGTCTTCTCCCGGTACTCCACGTACTCGTCGGTTGTGGTCGGTGTCCCGGAACGCTTGAAGTTATCGAACGGCAGGTAGAACCGGACCTCGTCACAGTCGGGCGTCACGAGGTCTTGAAAGTGGAAGAACTCCACGAACTCCGTAAACCCTTCGAAGAGTTCGAAGTAGTCCGCGTAGGCGTTGATGACATCAGCGAGGGGACTCCACGGTTCTCCTGCGTAGTGACGCCGGATGCACTCAAGTGTGAGGTCCATACGGTCAGCGATCAGCAGTCTGAACCCGCGCGCCGTGTTCATGGTGGGCCGGTCCTTCCTCCTGACGGGCCAAATCATCGCACTGCCGATGGTGTACGGCGGGTTCAGATATCGGGACCGCTGGTCCTCATCCAACGAAGCGATGGCGTTGACCAGAGATTTTGGACGTGACCAGCGGGTGTAGGAGCTCGTGATGGCATCGCTGCCGAGGACAAATTCCGTGCCGTCTGCTTCATACGCGAGATACGGGGACAAAGCGCGCCCAGCATGAAGCTCGAACGGCCGCCCGTCAGGGAGCGGCTTGCTCCAGAGAATTCGGTGGTACTGCCGGAGTGTGGGGCTACGACTGTCGGGGTCCTTGCCTGCCGGAGTGTCGTCGCGGAAGTTGTAGTCGTCGTCGAACTCTCCGGCCTCTTCCATGAGTTGAAGCTATCAGGGGCGGCCCAGGTTGGGCCGCAGCCCTCGCCCGCATTTCCGGACGCCGGCGGTGGAAATCGACGATGGTATTCATGTGGGCGTCGCAAATGGAGTCCCGCAAACGTCCGATGTAAATTTGTGAATGCGAACATCGCCGTTATCGGAGGCACGAACATGACGAGCCGACTGCCCGGGACATGGCAAGAGCCGCACCGAGACGTCCCATTTCCTCCTCAGGAAGCGCGAAGACTGTGGACAGAGGAGGCGATTCCGAAGCTGAAGTCCGTCGCTTCAACGTTCGGCGGCTACATCACGTACCAGGACCTGGGCGACCATCTGTTCGAGGCCACCAAGGTTCGCACGACGAGCTTGCTCCCGCGGTGGATCGGGCAGCCGCTCTATCGGGTGCTCGACTACTGCGAAGGACAGAGCCTGCCGGGGATCACGGCCCTCGTCGTTCAGAAGGGATCCGGCATGGTCGGCCCCGGGTTCAACGACTGGTTTCGGCGGCGCAATCGCGGCCCCGCCGACAATGAGGTCGAGCTCGAAGCTTTTGCGGCCGAGGAGAGGCTTGCGTCCTACCGCCTGTACTGCCCCGACGTGCCGGACAACGCGGTTCCGATGCCCACACCTCAACTCGCCAGAGCGGTCCATACGGGAACCATGGAGTGGCCATGGGCGCCGCCGCCCTGCTCCGGCTGCGGTAGACCACTGAACTTCTACGAACCCTGCCCCGTCTGCATCTGATGTCACGCGGTCGGCCGGGCAGGGCCAAGTGCACTTGAGCGTGCAGCCTGGTCCAGCAGCGTTCCTGCCTGCTGCCAAGATCGGGCACACGGGGCGATCTCAAGAGCTCCAGTGCGGGGGAGCGGGACATGTTCCGCGGTGGTGATCGTGGCGGACATGGTGAGAAAACTCCATGCATCTCATGGGTGGGCGGGAAGCCCACAACAGCTACGGCGATAGAAATTGTCGGTGAGTGGATCCAGCGTTAGTGATTCTGCCCTCCGAGATCTCCCTCGTGAGCAGGTGCCGGGTCACCACAAGATCGGTCTGCCTATTGCGTCACGCCGAGCCGGATGTGCTCCGCTCCGGCTGCTGATTCAGCATCCGTCAGGGAGAGCTGGATTCCTCGCACGCCGCCGGCGCCCGGTCGCCGCTGCTGTCGACCGGCTCCGGCGTGTGCCGCCGCCCCAGCGCCCGCCACAGCAGGAGCCCGCCGCCGGCGATGAGGGCCAGCGGCCACAGGTAGTTCAAGACGCTCAGCAGCGCGGTGGCGTCCAGGGCGACCAGCACGGCCAGGACCGCCAGCGCGCCTGCGGGGATCCACGCCCACCGGCGCCGGCCCGGCCCGCCGGGCAGGACCGCCACGAGCACGAAGGTCAGGGCGAGGCCGGCGAAGAACAGGGCCCCGGAGGCGCGCGCCCCGGCGTCCGAGGCGCCTCCCACCGCGGGAACGGCCAGCGTCAGCATCACGCCGGCGGGGATGATCGCCCACCATCGCTCGTGGTCCCGCAGGTACACCGCGGCGAAGCCGAGCCTGATCGAGCCGAGGAACAGGGAGCCGCCCCACACGGCGGCGCCGGGCAGTCCGGCCTCGCCGGCGAGCGCCGAGAGGCCCAGGCCCAGGAGCGCGCCACCGGGGATCGCGGCTCACCAGCTCTGCCGGTCCGTGGCGAACAGGTACCAGAAGACGGCGGAGGCGGCCAGGAACAGCACGCTCCAGAACAGCCCCGTGGCCACCGGGGCGCCCACGGCCTGGAGCAGCAGCAGGGCTCCGGCCGCGAGCAGGAGCGCTCCGAACAGGGCGACGACGGTGCGGCGGGTTCTCATGGTCTCCCACCTCTCCCGCTCCCAGCCTAGGACGCCGCCGACCCGGGAGGCACTGTGTCGTAGCGCCGAGAGGTAGGAGGGTCAGAGCACGGGCGCCCGCTCCGCGTGGCGTGTCGCGATGTCGTAGGCGCGGGCGGCACGCAGCAGCTCGACGTCCCGGCCGTGCGCGGCGACCAGCTGCAGCCCGACCGGCAGCCCGCCCGGGCTGAACCCGCCCGGCACCGAGACCGCGGGGCAGCCCGTGGCCGAGATCAGCGTGGCCGAGCGCAGCCACTCGACATATGTCTGCATCGGCATACCGGTGACCGTGCGCAGCCAGCGCTCCTCGGAGGGGAAGGGCAGCACCTGGGCAGTGGGGCACAGGAGCAGGTCGTAGGCGCCGAAGAACGCCTGGGTCGCCTCGTGCAGGCGGGTGCGGGCCAGGGCGGCGTCCATGAGCTGCGGGCCGGTGAGGGCCAGGCCCTTCTCGACGTTCCACACGACCTCGGGCTTCACCTGCTCCCGGTGCTCGGCGACCACGGTGCGCAGGTTCACGGCCATGTCGAAGGCCCGCGTCACATCGAACACCTCATCGGCGTCACGCAGGTCGGGCACGGCCTCCTCGACCACGGCCCCGATCTGCTCGAACACCCGCGCCTGCTCGCGAAGCACGTCGAGGATCTCCGCCTCGACCGGCACGCCGACCCCGAAGTCCGTGGTCAGCCCGATCCGCACCCCGGCCAGGGGCCGGGCGTCGGGCTCGGGGAGATCCTCGGCGGCCAACGTGCGGAACGCCGCCCGCTCCACCGGGCACGCCAGCGGGACCCGGGGGTCGGGCCCGGTGAGCACGGACATCGCCAGGACGACGTCGTCCACGCTGCGGGCGATCGGCCCGGACCGGCCCAGCCACGCCCAGGCGTCGGGGGAGGGAGCGAGGGGCAGGACCCCGGTGGAGGGCCGGAACCCCACGACGTTGCAGAACGACGCCGGGTTGCGCAGGGACCCGCCCATGTCCGAGCCGTCGCCCAGGGGCTGGATCCGGGACGCGATCGCCGCGGCGGCCCCGCCACTGGAGCCGCCGGCGCTGCGGGTGCGGTCGTAGGGGTTGTGCGTGGTGCCGAAGAGCTCGTTGAAGCTGTGGGAGCCGGCGGCGAACTCCGGCACGTTGTTCTTGCCGGTGCTGATCACCCCGGCCGCCCGGAACCGGGCCACGATCAGGTCGTCGTGGTCGGGCACGTGCTCGGCGAACACCGGGGAACCGGAGGTCGTGCGGATCCCGCGGACGGCGTGGGTGTCCTTGTGGGTCATCGGCACCCCGTGCAGGGGCGGCAGCTCGTCGGGCGGGGTGACGACGGTGCGCTCGTCGGCTCGCGCGGCCGCCGCGTAGGCCGCTTCCCGGACCTGGGTGACCACGGCGTTGACGGCCGGGTTCACGGCGTCGATCCGGGCGTAGTGGGCCTCGAGCACCTCCCGCGCGGACACGCTCCGCTGCCGGATCGCGGCCGAGAGCTCCCGGGCGGAGAGCTCCAGCAGGGAGGTGTCCGCGCGGGCGGTCATCGGGCGATGCCTACGCGGGAGAGGATCGCCGTGACCGCGGCGGTCACGCCCGTGGTCAGGGTCGGCTCCATCACCGGGGCGAAGAAGGGCGAGTGGTTGGTCGGCACCGGCTTCCCGCCGTCGAGCACGTCGTCGGGCGTGCCGCCGAAGAACCAGTAGACGCCGGGCACCCCGATGGCGTCGGGCAGGTGCCCGAAGTCCTCGCTGCCCATCTGGGCGGGACGGTCCAGCACGTTTCCCTCGCCCAGGGCGGCCCCGAGCGCCTGCTTGAGCGCGGCCGTCTCCGCGGGGTCGTTGACGAGCAGGGGGAAGGTGTAGAGCTCCTCGATGTCCGGGGCCGGTGCGCCCGAGGCGTCGGCCTCCGCGAGGATCACGCGGCGCAGCGCGGCGAGCACCTTCTCCCGGACCGCGCGGTCGAGGTTGCGGACGTTGACGGTGAACACCGCCGTCGGGGGAATGATGTTCTCCTTCAGTCCCGCGTGGAAGGTGGCGATGGTGATGACGGCGGACTGCTGGGCGGGCACCTCGCGGGAGACGATGCTCTGCATCCGCACCACCATGTGGGCGGCCAGCACGACAGGGTCGATCGTGTCCTCGGGACGGGAGCCGTGCCCGCCGCGCCCGTGCACCGTGACCCGCCAGCTGTCGGCCATCGCCATGGCCGGGCCGGTGCTGATCTCCACCTGCCCGGCGCGCCCCGGCCACACGTGCTGGCCGTAGACGACCTCCGGGCGCGGTGCCCGGTCCCACAGCCCGTCGTCGAGCATGGCGCGGGCGCCCTCGGCGGTCTCCTCGCCGGGCTGGAAGAGGAACACGACCGTGCCCGCCCACGCGTCGCGGTCGCCGGCGAGCAGGGTCGCGGCGCCGATCGCGCTGGTGATGTGGGTGTCGTGGCCGCACGCGTGCATCACCGGCACCTCGGTGCCGTCGGGCAGGGTGCCGCGGGCCGTGGAGGCGTAGTCGAGGCCGGTGTCCTCGGCCAGGGGCAGGGCGTCCGTGTCCGCGCGGAAGCCGACGACAGGCCCCTCGCCGTTGCGCAGGACGGCGACGACGCCGGTGTCCCCGCACCGGAACGTCTCGCAGCCCAGTGCCTCCATGCGGGCGCGGATCAGCTCGGCGGTCGCGTGCTCCTGCATGGACAGCTCCGGGCTCCGGTGCAGGTGGCGGTAGAGCTCGTGCAGGTTGTCGCGGAGCGCGGTGGGGACCTCGGGAACGGTGGTGGTCATGACGTCCTTTCCTGGTGAGCCGCCGGGGCGGCGGGCCGCCGTGTGTTCCGTAGTAGTTGTCGCAGCAGCTTCAGGATGCGCGGCTGGTGGTCTGCGTGGTCAAGAAGTCCCTCGTGCGCCGAGGTCAGGAACGCCGCGGCAGGCCCGCGCGGAAAGTCTCCTTCAGCGCGGTCAGCTGAGCGCCGTGGTCGGTGCCGTCCGTGTTCAGCACCGGCCGGTGCTCGGCGATCCACCGCCGCTCCAGCGCGTCGACGTCGTCCTTCGTCGCGCAGACCGCCCAGCCCAGGAGCAGGTGCTCCTGTATCCAGTCCGTGAGCCGCTGCTCCTGCGCCTCGTCGAGGACCACCCGGCCGCGCCCGTCCAGGGCCGCGCCCTGCCGCCAGGACGGGCCGCCCGGCAGGAGGACGGCCAGCAGCGTGCGCCGCAGCGCCGAGGACCGGGTGCGCCGCAGGTGCTGGCCCACGATGCGCTGGTGCAGATTGCGGCGGGCCCGGCCCACGTAGAGCAGCTCGGCCCGGCCGGAGGCGTGCACCAGCCGCGGCACGTCCGGCAGCTGCAGCAGACCGGCCGCCTCGGGGGTGGGATAGCGGGCGGTGTCCAGCCACCAGGAGTAGACACCGCGCTCCCGGCCCGGTTCCGCTTGCAGCGGGGTGCTAAGTGTAAGAGGGCATGACGTTATTGGCACGGGCCGGGGTGCGTGAGACCGGGGGCTGATCACCACAGGCGGTGTGGGGCCGATGGTAGTTGAAGTGGTTGACCCACACCCCGATCGCGTCCCGGCGGGCCTGCTCGCTGGCGTAGGGGCGGGCGTAGAGGACTTCGTCGGCGAGCAGCCGGTTGAACCGCTCCACCTTCCCGTTGTGGCGCGGGGTGTACGGGCGGATCCGCTGATGCCGGGAGGCGAGGACCTCCACCGTGCGGGTGAAGTCTTTCGCCCGGTAGTTGGCGCCGTTGTCGGTGACCACCCGATGCAGCCGGTCGATGCCGTGGGCGGCGAAGAACACCCTCGCCCGGCAGAAGAACCCGATCGTGGTGGTCGCCCGCTCGTCCTCGAGGGCCTCGGTATAGGCCAGCCTTGAGAACCCGTCCACGGCCGAGTGCAGGTAGGTGTAGCCGACCTTCGCCCCGGGACCACGCTTGGACTGCTTGGCAGCAGCGCTGCCACGGCCGTGGGCCCGCCAGCCGCCGCCGTCGGGGATCCGTCCGACCTTCTTCACGTCCAGGTGCACCATGTGCCCTGGCCACCCCGCACGGATCCGCCGCGGCGGGCGCCGCAGGTCGTCCCCGTCCGGAGTGAGGTCGCGCAGCCGAGAGATGCCCAGCCGGGACAGCCAGCGGCCCACGGTGCGCAGGTGCAGGCGGTGCCCCAGATCCAGCAGGTGGCGGTGGATGCGCCGGGCCGACCACTTCCGGTCCCGGCGCAGGGACTCGATGAGCTCCACGACCGCCGCAGGGGTGCGCTGAGGGCTGCGCCGCGGAGTCGAGGGATGATCGACCAACCCCGCCTCACCCGCTGCGAGGTAGCGGGCCACCCAGGTGGCCACCGTGGGACGGCTGACCCGGAACTCGGTCGCCACATGGGCTTTCGGGATGCCGTCGTGGAGGTGACGGTGGACCATGCGCAGCCGGCCGGTGGGGGTCAGGGGTGCATTACGGTGGGTCATGAACGGGCTCTCTCGCGCGGATGTTGGTGTAGGAACTTCCATCCTGAAGCGAGGAGCCCGTTCCTCATCTCAGCGCCGCACCCGCGCCAAGAACCTCATGCCCCGCAACAGCTAAGTGGGAGGTTGGGCAGGCTGAAGTCAGTGCGCTGGGTGCTCACGCGTCCTCCCTTTCCGGCTCTCCCGAGGCAGCAGGTTCAATTCACCTGCCGCGTCAGCCCGTGGTCCCAGGGCATCCCCTGACCACTAGTTTGCGGATGCAATTGGCACTCCGACTCTAGAGGCAGTGTGAGGCATGACACGGTGGCTGGCGCATTACTTTTTGAAGTAGCGGCAGAAATGTCCGTGGGCTCGACAGCCGGAACCACCATCGCGGGCGGTGCCGCAACAGGCGGGTCACATCGTTGTTCCTCCTCGGGCGCGGGGCGAGCATGGAAGTCTCGCCCGCCGATCCCCGGAGGAGTCGTCATGGCCTACCAGTTCTATCCCCACATCCCCGTCACCGACCTGGCGCGCTCGCGGGCGTTCTACGAGGCCCTGGGCTGGTCGGTGGCGCCCGGCCTGGAGGAGGGGCACAGCGTGATCCTGGAGCTCGGCGAGAACTTCGGGGTCACCCTCGTGGAGCGCGATTACATGCAGCGGGTCATCGGCGGGGACCAGGAGCTGGCCGACCCCGGCCGCACGGTGAGCGGCGGCTACGCCCTGGTCGTGGACACGCCCGAGGAGGTCGACGCCCTGGCGGAGCGGGCGGTGGCCGCCGGCGCCACCACGCACCGGGCCGAGGACGCCGGCTACATGCGCAACCGGGTCTTCGCCGACCCGGACGGCCACCGGTGGAACATCGCCTGGGTGGATCCGCTCGTGATGGAGCGGAACTGGGACGCGGTCAAGGAGAAGTACCCGGAGGCCGCGCTGCCGCAAGGGTGAGCCGGTCACCCGGCTCAGCCCTTCAGGACCGCTGCCGGTGGTGGAGGATGAGCAGCCGCGCGTAGCCGTCCGTGAGGCGGTCGATGAGGTCGACCTTCAGGTACTCGTCCTCGGAGATCCGGCGCACAGTGTGCAGGGAGGTCCCGTCGAAGGCCACGGGAGGCGGCAGCTCGCCCGGGCCGTCGGGCGGTTCCACCTCCAGCCGCCACGCGCCCAGGTCCTGGTGCGGGGTGGCGTCGGGGCCCGGTGTGCGCGCCCACAACCGGCCGTCCGTGCCCACGACCAGGCCGCCGACGACGTGCCACCCGTGGCCGCTCCGGACCCCGGAGAGCGCACGGCCGAACAGGGGGTAGGACCGGGCGCCCCGGGGGAAGTGCACGAGCCGGGCCGGCTTCAGGCCTTCCGCGCGCAGCAGCTCGCTCGCCTCGACCCCGACCTCCCGCACCTCGGCCAGCGCCTGTTCCAGATCGGCGTCCCGGGCATCGGCCTCCCGGGAATCAGCCTCGGAGCGGGCGCGATCGCCCGACGCCGGCGCCTGCGATCCCGTGGCCGCTACCCGGGAACGTCGTTGGTCCTCGATGCTCATGTCCGTCCCTCGTCTCCGTGGCCACGAGTCTAGGTGAGCCACGGCACACCGGGGGGCGGCGGTCGTCCGGTGGGCCGGATATGTCTCTGCCCGACCTTCCCGGAGTCCGGCGCGGCTCACATCTCGATCCGCCGCGCCTCCCGCAGGTTCGCGAAGCGCTCCGGGTTGGAGGTCAGCACGATCACCTGAGTCCGCTCCCCGGCGGTGGTGATGGCCGAGGCCAGCCGGCGCAGCCGCTGCGGGTCGGAGTGGCCCAGGGCGTCGTCGAGCAGCACCGGCACCCCGTCCTCCGGGTCCACCAGCAGGGCGGTGGCGAGCCGGATGAGGATCACCAGCTGCTCCTTGGCCCCGGTGGACAGGGCCGCGAAGGGCAGCCAGTCGCCGTCGAGCTTGCGCTGCTCCACCTCCAGGGTGCCGCTCACCTGCACCTCGAACTCCGGGCCGTAGACGGCCCGGCCCAGCTGCTCCACCGCGGTGCGGAACGGCTGGACGTACTGGGCGTGGGCGCGCTCGCGGTGGGCCAGCAGGGTGCGCTCCAGCAGCAGGGCCGCCTCGGCCCGCCGCTCCATCCCGGCCAGGTGGCGCCGGGCGGCCTCGAGCCGGGTCTCGGCCTGGTCGTGGACCAGCTGCACCCGGTCGCGGCCCATGCCCTCGAGCTTGCCCAGCAGGGAGCTGCGGCGGCCCTGCCGGTCGGTGAGCAGCCGCTCGAGCCCGGCGACCTGGTCGGCCACGAGCTGCCGGTCCGCGAGCACTCGCTCGGCGTCCAGACCCGTCAGGTGCGCCTCGTGCGCGTCGATCTCCTCCTGGACGGCGGCCAGCGCCGCACCGGCCGCGGTGACGGCGCGCTCGAGCTCCTCGTCCGGCACGTCGTGGCGGGCCTCCTCGAGCCGGGCCCGGGCGGCGGTGAGGGCCCGCTCCTGCTCCAGGGCCGCACCCTGCAGGGAGTGCAGCCGCGTCTGCGCCTTCTCCAGGTTCGCCCGGGCCGCCTGGGCGGCCGCCTCCGTGCGGCGGGCGGCGTCCTCGGCCTCGATGAGGGCGTCCTCGGCGGCCTGGACCGTGGCCTGCGCCGCGTCGGCCGACGCCGGCAGCGGCACGTCGCCGCTGCGCCGCTCGCCGTACTGCTCGATCGCCGCCGCGAGGCGGTCCCGCTCGTCGCGCAGCCGGCTCTCGTCCTCGCCGTCCAGGAGCCGGTCGCGGTCCGCCACGGCCTCGCGCACCTGCCGGGCCAGCTCCTGGGCGTCGCGCCACGCCGCCCGCGCCTCGGCGACCGAGCCGAGCCCGTGCCGCGCCAGCAGCGCGGCGAAGGCCTCGGCGGCCTGCTGCGCGGCGTCCCGGCGGGTCTCGATGCCCTGCTCCGGGGAGATCCGCACCCGCCACTCGCCGGGGATCTCGATCTCGACCTCGTCGGTCACCGGGACCGACCACGGCTCCTCGGAGCGGACCTCCTCCGTGGCGCCGCAGCGCTCGATGCGGCGGGCGTGCCCGAGCGCGGTGAGCTCCACCCGGGCGCTGCCGGCGGCCAGCTCCGCCTCGGCCCGCTCCGCGGCGCGCTGGGCCCGGTCGAGTTCGTCCAGGACGTCCTCGTCGATCTCGGTGATGGGCCGGGACTGCAGCTCGGCCAGCCGCGCCCGGACCGCCTCAAGGGAGTCCAGGATCGTGCTCGCGCGGCGGTGGCGCCCGACGTCCTCGAGGTGCTTCTGGTCCTCCCGCGCGGACCGGTGCGCCGCCCGGGCCTCCTGCACGGCGGCCTGGGCCGCGGCGCGGCGCTGCTCGGTCTCCTCGGCCTGCTCCCGCACCGGTGCGAGGTCCTCCTCGCAGGCGCGCAGGTCTCCGGCGAGAGCGGCGCTGCGCTCCTCATCGGCGGCCAGGGCGGCGACCAGCTCCGTGCGGCGGCTCGCGCGCTCGCGGGCGCGGTCGAGCTCGCCCTGGGCGGCGTCCCGGCGGCGCTGCGCCTCCTGCTGCTGCCGCTGGACGGCCTCGATCTGCTCGGCGGCACGGTCCAGCTCCGCCCGCTCGGCCCGGGCCGCGGCGAGCTTGCGGCCGGAGTCGGCGATCTCCTCGGTGAGCTCCGCCAGCTCGTCCTCGACTCCGGCGATGCCGCGCAGCTCCTCGGCGGCCGCCGCGGCGGCGGTCTCGGCGTCCCGGCAGTCGGTCTCGGCCTGGACGAACTTGGCGTTCCTCTTCCGCGTGGAGGTCCAGTACCGGTCGCACTCCGCGCCCACGCGCTCCAGCAGGGTGGTGACCTCGCGGTCGTCGCCCTGGGCCTCGCCGGCGCGGGACTCCAGGGCCCGGCGCAGCGCGGCGCTGTCGGTCAGGGCGTTCTGGTCCAGGCCGCTGGCCTGGAGGTAGCGCAGCGCCTGCCACAGGATGGTGTCGGCGGTGGCCCACAGCTGCTCGGCGGCGTCGTGGGCCTCGCGGCCGGTGACCGTGCGCCCGGCCGAGGCGCCCGAGACGTGACGCAGGGTCGTGGTGGGCCGCTTCAGCCACTGCTTGGTGTAGACCACCCGGGTCGGCCCGATCGAGAATTCCGCCTCCACGAGCACGGGCACGTCCCGGCCGGCGGGCTTCGCCTCGAGGATCGTGCGCTTCTTGCTGCTGTCCGGCAGGGCGATCAGCGCGTCCAGCGCGTCGATCATGGAGGTCTTGCCGATCTCGTTGCGGCCGGTGACCACCACGACCCCGGCGTCGGGGAACTCGATCTCGCGGGCGGTCACGCCGCGGAAGTTCTCGAGCTTGAGGCGGTGCAGCTTCATCGGGTCGGTCCTCCCACGAGGCGGTACAGGAGCCGCAGCGCGTCCCCGGCGGCGGGGGCGTCCTCGGCGTCGGAGGCGGCTTTCTCGCGCAGTTCGACGACGGCGTCCGCGGCGTAGCCGCCGACGTCGAGGTCCTCGAACTCGTGCTCGTCCGGGACGACCACCAGGTCGGTGTGCCGCTCCCACGCGTTGAGGCTCGCGAAGACCTCCGCCTGCTGCGCGAGCAGGTTCTCCAGCGCCGCGGAGGCGGACAGGCTCAGGGTGCCGGTGAACACGGTCTGCAGGATGATCCGCTCCTTGGGCGTGAGCGCGGCGAGCTCGGCCCGCAGGGCGTCGACGTCCTCGGGGCCGTCCAGCCGGCGCTGGAGGCGCAGGTGCTCCCACCGGCCCACCTCGTGGGCGGTGACCTGCGCGCCGGCGTCGTCCAGGGCAACCTCCAGGACCTGCCCGCGGCCGTGCTCGCGGAAGCTCGTGGACTCGTGGGTGCCGGAGTAGTGGATGGCGCCGCGGCCGTCCTCGGGCCAGCGGATGTGCCGGTCGCCCAGCGCCACGTAGTGGATCGCCCCGCGCGCCAGCGCCTCGTCCAGGGGCGCCCGGCGCACGGTTGTCAGGGAGTTCTGGTCGGGGTCCAGCTCGTCGAGCATGCCGTGGCCCACCACGATCCGCAGCGTCCCGTCCGCCGTCAGGCCCTCCAGGGCCGGGGCGACCGGGTCCGCGTCGGGCCGCTTGCTGCGCCAGGGGGCGGCCACCAGCTCCACGCCGTCGGCGGCGGGCCAGGGGCCGACGTCGTCCAGGAGCACGACGTTGTCCGGCTTGAGCTGCTGGAAGGCGTCCTGGGCGTAGATCGACCCCGGGCCGAGGGGGTCGTGGTTGCCGGGCAGCAGGTACACCGGCAGCTGCACGGCGCCCATGGCGTCCAGGGCGCGGCCGACGTCCCGGCGGCTGAGGTTGGCGTGCTCGAAGACGTCGCCGGCCACCACCACGAACGCGCATCCCCGCTCGCGGGCCAGCTCCCCTATCCGGCGGATCGTCTCCACGCGGTCGCCCGTGTACCGGGACTGGGCCTCGCCCTCGAGGTAGTGCCGGGTCATGCCCAGCTGCCAGTCGCTCGTGTGGAGGAAGCGGGTGCTCGTCATCGAAGCTCCTCGGTGGGTGGCCGGTGTGCTGCCCCGGGGGTGTGGGTCCTCTGCCACGCTAGCGGGACCGGCGGACACCGCACGCGCGGCACCCCGGCATGTGCTTGAGTAAGGCCATGGTGCGCACCAGTGCGAGCGATCTGTGGCCCGCCGTCCACGCCGAGCGCGCGGCCCTGGCCGAGGACCTGGCCGACCTGGACGAGGACCGGTGGGCGGTGCAGTCCCTGTGCGGGCGGTGGTCGGTGGAGGAGGTCGTCGCCCACCTGACCGCGGCCGCGAGCCTCGGCCGGTTCCGGTGGCTCCGGAGCATGCTGGGCGCCCGGTTCGACGCCGGCTTGCACAACCAGCGCCGGCTGGAGGAGCACCGGGGTGCCACGCCGGCCGAGACGCTCCAGCGGTTCCGCGCCGTGGCCGGGAGCAGGACAGCACCCTCCAAGGACACCGCGGCGTGGCTGGGTGAGGTCGTCGTGCACGGCCAGGACATCCGCCGCCCGCTCGGGCTGCCCCGCACCCCGCCGGTCGGCACGGTGACCGAGGTGGCGCGGTTCTTCGCGGGCCGGGACTTCGCCGTGCCCAGCCGCAGCACGGCCGAGGGCCTGCACCTGGTGGCGACCGACGGCCCGTTCGAGACCGGCTCCGGCCCGGAGGTCCGCGGGACCACGCTGGCGCTCACCATGGCGATGGCCGGCCGCGCGGCGTACTGCGACGACCTGACGGGTGAGGGCGTCCCCATCCTGCGGTCCCGCTGCACTCCTGCCTGAGAGAGTGGGGGAGGACCGGCCCTGGCCGGTTCCGCGCGCCACCCACACCCGAGCAGAGGAGACACCGTGCCCGAGACCATCGCCGGCATCACCGTTCCCGATTCGCCCCTCGCCCGCGAGACCACCGAGCTGGTCCGCAAGGCCGCCGACGAGAACCTGTTCCACCACTCCCGCCGGGTCTTCCTCTTCGGCATGCTCAAGTCCGCCGCCCGCGGGATCGAGGTGGACCCGGAGCTCGCCTACGTCGGGGCGATGTTCCACGACCTCGGCCTCACCGACGAGTACCGCACCCGGGACCAGCGCTTCGAGATCGACGGCGCGGCCGCGGCCCAGGCGTTCCTGCGCGACCACGGCCGCTCCGCGGAGGAGGCCCGCACCGTGTGGCTGGCGATCGCCCTGCACACCACTCCGGAGATCCCGCTGCACCTGGAGCCCGAGGTCGCCATGGTCACCCTCGGCGTCGAGACCGACGTGCTGGGCCTGGACCTGGACCAGATCTCCGAGGAGCACCGCGCCGAGGTCGTCGCCGCGCACCCCCGCCCGGACTTCAAGAACCGGATCCTCCGCGCCTTCTACGACGGCATGGCCGACCGTCCCGAGACCACCTTCGGCACCATGAACGACGACGTGCTCGCCCACTTCGACCCCGACTTCCACCGGGAGGACTTCGTGCGCATCATCCAGGGCAACGCCTGGCCCGAGTGAGCCCGGGCAGCCGGTGCATACCTCTGCCGGGGCCCGTCTGCCGGTGGGCGCGGCATCGCCGAGGCCGCCTGCGCCGCCGGCATCAGCGGCACTGGCGCACTGGGCCGGACGTTCGCGGCACGGTTCCAGATCTCGACCACCCAGTACCGCGCGCGCTTCACCAGGACCGTTGACCTAGCCCGGTGAGGGCCGGCGGCCGCTGCGGACCGCAACGGCGTCGTCACACCGTCATGCCGATCGAGGGAGGGAGGACCATGGAATGCCTGTCCCACCGTGTGGGTGGGACCCGCTCCTGCCAGCCCGGGCCTCGGCACACCAGCTGGAAAACGTCGGGTGCACCAGGGCCATCGACAGTCACGAAGGGCGCCTGGGGCATCCTCTTGGCCCAACCGCCGGGCGTCCCCACCGGAGGTCTTCAGTAGTGCTGTGTCCCCCAACCGGGGGACTCAGCTTTCCTGCCGGACGCGGATGTCGAGGCTGATTGCTATGCCAAGAACGTTATCGACACTGACCAACACCGTTTTTTGCGGTTTCTTCGTCCCTTTGCACCGACAAACAATCACCCTCCTTATGATGAGTGTGCAATGAATCACATGCACCCATTTGCGGAGGAATCGCGATGAAGAAGACTGCAGCAGCACTGGCGGCACTGGCCGCCGCCGGGTTCACGGGGTTGTCGATGGCACCGGCCTCGGCTCAGATGTTCCAGAACTGCACGGACGCCAACAATGCCGGCTACTACAACATCCCGGCGTCGTCCGCCGCCTACAGCCTCGATCTCGACGGCAACGAGGACGGCGTCGCCTGCGAGGGCGGCGGCACTTCGGTCTACATCTTCCCGACGCCCGACACTCCGGTCGCGCCGAACCCCACCGATGTCGTGCAGGACGGTGTCGTCCAGAACCCTGCCGTCTTCGACAACTGCACCGAGGCCCGCGCTGCCGGCCGGGTCAACATCCCCGTCGGTGACCCCGCGTACGCCCTGCACCTCGACGCCGACCGGGACGGCTTCGGCTGCGACGCCGACGGCACGGACGACGGCGTGCAGTACCAGGAGATCGTCGACTGGGTGCCGGAGGACTGGAACAACGGTGGCCAGGGCTACGACCAGGTCGGTCAGGTGCCGGTCGGCGGTGCCGACACCGGCGTCGAGGGCGAGTCCGCCGCGCCCGGTCTCGCGCTCGCGGGCGGCCTGACCCTGGTGGCCGCGGCCGGCGTGACCGTTGTGGCCCGCCGCCGCGCCGTCCGAGCCTGAGACACGGCTCGTCGGCAACCAGCAGGCAAGGGCAACGGGATAAGTTTCGTGTCCGTGCTGACGCTCTTCCGCGACCGCCGCAGCGGCTTCCTGGCCGCTGCGGCGGTGGCCGCCCTGCTGGTCACCGGCTGCGCCCAGGGATCCGAGGGTGATCCGGGAGCGGACGCGACAGGCCCATCGTCCCCGTCTGCCCCTTTCGCGACCACGGGACCGTCCGCGAACCCTTCCAATCCGGCGCCCGGGCCGGCGATTGAGTCAGCAGACAGCCAAGTGCCCATGGAGGAGTCGGTGCCGGTCTCCGTGCGCATCCCCGCCATCGGAGCCCAGTCCGAACTGCTGCACCTGGGCCTGCGTGAGGATCGCACGCTGGACGTGCCGCCCGGAATTCCGGGCTCGCCCGCGTCCTGGTACAACCAATCGCCCACACCGGGAGAGCGCGGGCCGGCGGTCCTCCTCGGCCACGTCAATGCGACCGACGGCGGCCCCGGCGTCTTCGCCGGACTGCGCGACCTGGCGCCGGGGGACACCATCGAGGTGGCGCGAGAGGACGGCTCGACTGCGGTGTTCACTGTGGAGCGGGCTGAACAGTACTCCAAGGACAGCTTCGACACCCAGGCCGTCTACGGGAACACCGAGCGGCCCGAGCTGCGGCTGATCACCTGCGACGGCTACAACACCTTCACAGGCGAGTTCGACGACAACTACGTCGTCTTCGCTACTTTGGTCGGCTGAAACGCTCTCTCGGCCGGGCGCAGCGCTCGACCAACCCGCACGGACGACGTCCGCCCCGCTTCACCCGTGCCGGTAGGTCTGTCCCATCTCGGTGTGTGACCAGCGGGCCTCGATCCGGGGGTCGCCGCTGCGCCGCACGGCCGCCGCGGTCTCCCGGTCCAGCTCGGAGCGCCACTCCTCGATGGTGAGCAGGTCCGAGGACCGCAGCAGCGGCTGCCGGTAGATGTTCAGGGCCCGGGCCACGTCGCCCTGCTCGAGGGCGCTCCGGAGTCGCGAGACGTCGCTGGTGACCGCCGTCGGGTCGGCGAAGCGGTACGGGCCGGTGGTGATCACCGCGCCGATCCTGCGGCGCACACGGTGGATCTCCGTGCGGACCGTGCCCGGGGTGCCGCGCTCGCCGTAGAGCTCGTAGGCCATCTCCTCGGCGCTCCACCCGCGCTCGCGCAGACTGAGCAGCGCCAGGATCTCCGCCGAGCGCGTCGGCAGGGGGAACCAGTCCCCGCCGCCCACGCGGGCCGTGGCCGGCTCGGCCAGCAGGCGCAGCTCCAGGGACGGGGTGCCGGTGCCGCGGGCGGCGTGCGGCGGCGAGGGCGCCTGGGCGGCGAGCAGCGTCTCGACGACGCGCGCGGCCGAGCGCACCAGGCCCCGGGTGTCCGGGGTGGCGGTGCCCCGGGGGCCGGAGAGGTCGATGACGCCGAGCACCTCACCGCTGCCCGGGTGCCGCACCGGGGCGGACGTGCAGTCCCAGGCGCTGTGGGAGCGGGCGAAGTGCTCCGTTCCCCGCAGCTCCTCCGGGGCTCCGGTGCGCAGCGCCTGGGCGATCGCGTTGGTGCCCACGCCGTGCTCGTCCCAGCCGGCGCCCTCGACGAACCCGAGCCGGTCGGCGCGCCCCAGCGGCGAGCGCCCTCCGCGCCGCCACAGCACCGTGCCGTCCGGTCCCGCGAGGACCGCGACCCGGGCCTCGGCGGCGTCGCGGGCGACGCCCAGCAGATCGGCGACGACATCGACGTGCGCTCCCAGCGGGGAGAGCGCCCGCTGGTGCTCCACCTCGTGGTCCGGGAGCACCTCCCGCGGGCCGTCCAGGTCCCGGGACATGCCCCGGGCGGCGCACCGCTCCCAGGCGGAACGCACCCGTTCCGGTGCTCCGGCCGATCCGCAGCTGTCCACAGCGCACTCCTCCGTCCTCGGTGCCCGCCCTCCGCGTGCGTCCTGATGCAACGTCGCGGAAACCCCCGCGGCTCCACAGTGGTGACACGCATCACACCGGACCCTATGCCACCGGGCGTCCGGCGTACATGGAGGAGGAACCATGACCGACATCGACACCGGAGTGCGCGCCGGAACAGAGACCGCCCGTACCTGGCTGGCGTCCCTGGAGCACGCCCTCACCGCCGGGAACGCGGACGCGGCTGCGGGACTGTTCGAGGAGGACGGCTTCTGGCGCGACTTCCTGGCCTTCACCTGGAACCTCAAGACCCTGGAGGGCCGCGAGCAGATCTGCCGGATGCTCGCGCAGACCCTGCCGCACGTCCGGCCCTCCGGGTGGGAGGTCGAGGGCGAACCGACCACGGCGGACGGCGTCACGGAGTGCTGGGTGCGCTTCGAGACCGCCGCCGGCTCCGGATGGGGCTACCTGCGCCTGCGCGACGGCAAGGCGTGGACCCTGCTCACCACGCTGCAGGACCTGCGCGGCTTCGAGGAGAAGAAGGGCCCCCGGCGGGACCGCGGCGTCGTCCACGAGATCACCCGGGAGCGCACCACCTGGCTGGAGCGGCGCCGAGCGCGGGAGGAGGCCCTGGGCCGCAGCGAGCAACCGTACTGCCTCGTGGTCGGCGGCGGGCAGGGCGGGATCGGCCTGGCCGCCCGGCTGGGCCGCCTGGGCATCCCCACGATCGTGGTGGACAAGCACGAGAAGGCCGGCGACGCCTGGCGCAACCGCTACAAGTCCCTGCACCTGCACGACCCGGTCTGGTACGACCACATGCCCTACCTGCCGTTCCCCGACGACTGGCCGGTGTTCCCCGCCAAGGACAAGGTCGCGGACTGGCTGATGCACTACGCCGACATCATGGAGCTCAACTACTGGGCCAGGACGGAGTGCCGGTCGGCCGAGTGGAACGAGCAGGCCGGGACCTGGACCGTCGTCGTGGACCGCGACGGCGAGGAGATCGTGCTGCACCCCACCCAGCTGGTCTTCGCGCTGGGGGTCTCCGGGTACCCGCGGATCCCGGAGTTCCCCGGCGCCGAGACCTTCCGGGGCGCGCAGCACCACTCCTCCGCCCACGCCGGGGGCGACGACTGGGCGGGCAAACGGGCCGTGGTCATCGGCTCCAACAACTCCGCCCACGACATCTGCGCCGACCTCTGGGAGCACGGGGCCGAGGTCACCATGGTCCAGCGCTCCTCGACCCACATCTCCCGCAGCGATTCCCTCATGGACCTCGTCCTCAAGCCGCTCTACTCCGAGGAGGCCCTCGAGGCCGGCATCACCACGGAGCAGGCGGACATGCTCTTCGCCTCCTGGCCCTACCGCGTCCTGCCGGACGTGCAGCGGCCCGCGTTCCAGGAGATGGCCGAGCGGGACCGGGACTTCTACGAGGCGCTCGAGGCGGCCGGCTTCGACCTCGACTTCGGCGAGGACGGCTCCGGGCTGTTCCTGAAGTACCTGCGCCGCGGCTCCGGCTACTACATCGACGTGGGCGCCTCCCAGCTGATCATCGACGGCCGGGTCCGGCTGGCCTCCGGGCAGGTCGACCACCTCACGCAGGACGCGGTGGTCCTCGACGACGGGACCGAGTTGCCGGCGGACCTGGTCGTCCACGCCACCGGCTACGGGTCCATGAACGAGTGGCTCGCCGACCTCATCTCCCCGGAGGTCGCCGACCGCGTGGGCAAGTGCTGGGGCTACGGCTCGGACACGACCCGGGACCCCGGGCCCTGGGAGGGGGAGCTGCGGAACATGTGGAAGCCCACCAACGTGGAGAACCTCTGGATCCACGGCGGAAACCTGCACCAGAGCCGGCACTACTCCAAGTACCTCGCCCTGCAGCTCAAGGCCCGGATGGAGGGCCTTCCCACCCCGGTCTTCGGGCTCGAGGAGTCCCACCACCCCCGGTGACCACAGCGGCTCCGCGGGAGGGACGCGCCGGGACCCGATGTAGCGGCGATGAGGGCGGCGCCTCACACCGGGTCCCGGCGGAGTACGCTGGACGCACCGGATTCACAAGATTCACACCATTCACCGACATACACAGGGGGCGCCGTGGACAACCCCTTCCGGCCCACCGCCGGGGCGTCGCCGCCCGAGCTCATCGGCCGGGCCGGGGTCCTGGACGAGTTCGCCTACGGGCTGCGCCTGCGCTCCGGGGCGCCCGGACTGCTCACCATCTTCACGGGCGCCCGGGGCGTGGGCAAGACCGTGATGCTGGGCGCGGCCGAGGACCTGGCCCGCACCCAGGGCTGGGCCGTGGTCTCCGAGACGGCCACGAAGGGCTTTCTGGGCCGCATCGGCCACGCCATGCGCCGGCTGGCCGAGGAGCTCGGCAGCGGGCCCCAGGGCCGGCGGCTCACCGCCGTCACCGCGGCGGGCTTCGGCTTCACCACCCAGTTGCCGCCCCAGCAGCAGCTGGAGTGGCGCGAGGAGGGCCTGCGCCTGCTGCACCTGCTGGAGGAGCAGCGGACCGGCCTGGTCATCACCGTGGACGAGATCCACGCCGCCGACCGGCAGGAGATCGCCCAGCTGGCCGCGGACGTGCAGCACTTCATCCGCGCGGACCTGCCCGTCGCCCTGCTCTTCGCCGGCCTGCCGGCGGCGGTCTCGGACCTGCTCAACGAGGGGGTGGCCACGTTCCTGCGCCGGGCCGACCGGATCGACCTGCACGCCGCCGCCGTCGACGAGGTCCAGCGCTCCTACGCGGAGACCTTCGCGGCGGGCGGGTTCACGCTCACCGAGGGCCAGGCCCGCCGTGCCGCCGAGGCCACCGGCGGCTACCCCTTCCTGATCCAGCTGGTGGGATACTTCCTGTGGCAGGAGGCCGAGAAGGTCTCGCCCGTGCTCACCGATGCGATGGTGGACCAGGCGGTCGCCGCCGCCCGCCGCCGGAACGAGCGCGTGGTCATCGAGGCGGCGCTCTCCACGGCCTCCCCGCGGGACCTGGACGTCCTGCGGGCCATGGCCGAGGACGACGGGCCGTCCACCGCCGGGGACATCGGCGCCCGGATCGGGGCCCGGCCGAACACCGTGGGCAACTACCGGACCCGGCTGATCGACGCCGGGCTGATCGAGCCGGCCGGCTACGGGCTGGTCCGCTTCGCCATCCCGGGCCTGCGGGAGCACCTGCGCCAGGGCCGCGCGTAGCCCCCACGAGTTCCCTGCGAGGCCTCCGCGCGCCTTGTCCCCGCCGGGGCGCCGGCGCACCATGGGAGCAGACCGAGGGGGTGGGTCATGCGGATCGCGATGGTCGGCGACGTCATGCTGGGCCGCCTGGTCAACGAGCGGCTCCGGCGGGAGGACCCGGCCTATCCGTGGGGCGACGTGCTGCCCCTGTTCGAGCAGGCGGACCTGCGGTTCGCGAACCTCGAGTGCGTGCTCGCCGACGGCGGGACGCCGTGGCCGCGCAAGACCTTCCACTTCCGCTCCGACCGCAAGAACATCGCCAGCCTCGAGGCGGCGCACCTCGACGTCGTCTCCCTGGCCAACAACCACGTGCTCGACGTCGGCGTCCCCGCGCTGCAGGACATGCTGCCCCTGCTCGACGCCCACGGCATCCGGCACACCGGGGCGGGGCCGGACGCCGCGGCGGCCCGCGAGCCGGCGCTCCTCACCGCGGCCGGAACCACGGTCGGGGTCCTCGCCTTCACGGACAACGAACCGCGCTGGGCGGCCGGGCCCGGCGCCCCGGGGATCTTCCACGTGCCCGTCCGGCTCGGGGATGCTCGTGGGCAGCAGCTGCTGGAGCTCGTCCGGGAGACCCGCCGGCGCACCGGCCTCCTCGTCGTCTCCGCCCACTGGGGGCCCAACTGGGGCGTGGAGGTGCCGGAGGAGCACCGCGCCTTCGCCCACGCACTGGTGGAGGCGGGGGCCGACGTCGTCGTCGGGCACTCCGCGCACATCTTCCGCGGGGTCGAGGTCGTGCGCGGGCGGCCGGTGGTCCACAGCGCCGGGGACTTCGTCGACGACTACGCGGTCGACCCCGAGGAGCGCAACGACCAGTCGTTCGTCTTCCTGCTCGACGTCCGGGACGGCCGTCCCCGGGAGCTCCGCCTGGTCCCCACCGTGATCGCGGACTGCCGGGTGATGCGGGCGGGTCGGGAGGCGCGGGCGATCGCCGCCCGGATGGAGCAGCGCAGCGCCGCGCTGGGGACCCGGTGCCGCTGGCTCGAGGAGGAGCGGTGCCTGCAGGTTCCGCTGGCGTGACGCCGGGGGCTCACTCCTCGATCTTGCGGGCCTGCTCGTCCCAGGCGGCGTGGGCGTCCCGGTTCTCGGTGGGGGCGTAGGTCTCCCGCAGAGCCCGCAGCGCGGCGTTGCGCTGCTGGGCCAGGGACTCCGCGGCAGCCCTGGTCGCGGCGTCCTCGCGGGCCTGGGCCCGGGCGGCGGTCACGGCGTCCATGATGGCCTCCACGCCCAGGGCGCCGCCCTCCAGGTAGGCGGTGCGGACCTGCCGGTCCGGGTGGTAGAGGTACTGGTCGTTGACCTGGCCGAGGCTGGTGTCGAACTCGTCGTCGGTGCGGTCGGAGATCATGGCCACCGTGCGGTCCAGACAGGCGTCCAGCTGCTCGAGCAGGTGGTGCACCCGGGCGCTGGTGCGCAGCGACCACAGGGCCCGCCCGTGCTGCCGCAGCCGGTCCGCGTTCCACTCCGCCTGCGGGACCACGGCCAGCGTCCCGGCGAGGAGCCGGGGATCCCGGTTGCCGTCCTGCGGGGGCAGGGAGCGCAGGTGCCAGGAGATCCACGCCGTGCGCATGTTGGACGCGCCGGTCGCCCGGGCGTCCTCCACCGCCCGCTGCCCGGTCCGCCGGTTCACGACCGGCGGCGGGCCGGCCCCGGTATCCGGGACCCCGATCTCCTGGGCCGCCCGGAGCTGGCTCCGGATGAACCCCGCGCTCAGCCAGACGAGCAGGCCGAGCAGGGCCAGGGCGATGATGACCACTCCGCCGAGGATCAGGAAGCGGAACAGGCCGAGGAAGACGATCACGGCGAGCAGGACGAGCCACACGGTCGCGCTGCTGCTGCCCTGGGTGTTCTTCATGGTGGGTCCCCCCGAGAACCACGAGTCCTGAGCACCCAGTGTAGTCGTCACCGGCGCCGGGGGACCGGGGCCGGTGGGGCCGATCTGGGCGTGCTCACCCGGAGCGGTCACTCCCCGGCGCGGCGGGCCTCCTCGTCCCAGGCGGCGTGGGCGTCCCGGTTCTCGGTGGCCTGCCGGGTCTCCCGCAGGGCCCGCAGCGCGGCGTTGCGCTGCTGGGCCAGGGACTCTGCGGAGGCGCGGGTGGCGGCGTCCTCGCGGGCCTGGGCCCGGGCGGCGGTGATGGTGCCCATGATGGTCTCCACGCCCTGGGCGCCGCCCTCCAGGTAGGCCGCGCGGACCTCGCGGTCCGGGTGGTAGAGGTACTGCTCGTTCGTCTGCCCGCGGCGGGTGTCGAACTCCTCGTCGGTGAGGTCGGAGATCATGGCGGCCACCCGGTCCAGGCGGGCCTCGACGTCCGCGCGCGACGAGCGACCGGCGGTTCCGCCGCGCCGGGCCCAGACGGCGCGCCCGTGCATCCGCAGCTGGGTCAGGTTCCACCCGGGCTTGGGGATCACGGCCAGCCGCTCGACGACGGACGCGGCGTCGGCGCTCTGCGGTGCGGTGGTCCCGGGGCGGATCTGCCACTCCAGCCAGGCGGTGCGCATGTCGTTCCGGCCGGCGCGCCGGGACTCCTCGAGCACGGCGTTCCGGCCCCGCCGGGTCTTCTCCGCGGCCGCCGCCGCGGCCCGCTTCCGGCCCACCGTGCTGCGGAACAGGGTCCTGGTGACCAGCACGACCACGGTGAGCGAGCCGAGGACCACGGCGGCGCCGACGAAGAACTCCCAGTGCTCGACCACGAAGGAGTAGATCCAGCCGAGGATCCCCAGCACGATCAGGGCCAGGCAGCCGACCCCCGTGGCCCCGCCGGTGTTGCTGTCGCTGCTCGCCATCCCGCGCCTCCCCCTCCGAGTTCGCTTAAGACATCAGGGTAGGCGGGACCCCGGACGCGACAGCGGCGCGACCGGTTCATGACGGCCCGGGAGCCAGCGGCCCGGGAGCCAGCAGCGCGGGAGGCGGCGGCCCAGGCGATGACGGCGCCGCCGCGGCTACAGCGCCCAGAGCTCCTCGAGCCGCTGGGCCCGCTCCCGTCGGGCCGCGTGGGCCTCCTCCAGGTCCACCGCCCGGAACCGGGTGACAGTGCCGGGGGTGGCCCGGGCCAGCAGGTCCATGTCCGCGGAGATCACCGTGCCCACCATCGCGTAGCCGCCGCCGGAGACCGCGTCCCGGTGCAGCACGATCGGCTGGGTGCCGCCGGGGATCTGGATCGAGCCCACGGCGTAGCCGGCGTCGACGATGTTGGAGGGGTCCGAGCCGGCCCCGAAGGGCTGCTCCCGCTCGATCCACTCCACGCCGGGGCCCTCGAAGCGCAGGCCCATGCGGTCGGCCACCGGGGTGAGCTTCCACTCCTCCTCGACCAGCCGGCGCCGGCCCTCGTCGGTGAGCAGGTGGTCGTAGAGCCCCCACACGATCCGCAGCTCCAGCGGCCCGCCGGACGCGGGCCGGTGGGACGCGGGAATCTCCTCGATCGAAGGCAGCAGACCGGTCGGCTCGCCCACGGGCACCACGTCCCCGGCCTCCAGCTTCCGGCCGTGGAGCCCGCCCAGCCGCCCGATCGCGTAGGTGGAGCGGGAGCCGAGCACCTGCGGCACGTCGATGCCGCCGCGGATCGCCAGGTAGAACCGGGCGCCGCCGCGGATCACCCCGAACTTCACGGCGTCGCCCTCGGCCAGCTCGATCCGCGTCCAGGGCGGGCGCTCCTGCCCGTTGACCAGCAGGGGCACGTCGGCGCCGGCCACCGCGATCGTCGTCGGGGCGTCCACCGTGAAGGAGGGGCCCATGTAGGTGCACTCCAGCACGGCCTCCTCGGCGGAGTTGCCCACGAGCTTGTTGGCGGCCTGGGCGGACTCCTGGTCCATGGCCCCGCCCTGCGGGATGCCTACGTTGTAGTAGCCGAACCGCCCCTGGTCCTGGACGGTGGTCAGCAGCCCGGGCTGCTCAATTCTCAGCGCCATCGAGGGCCTCCAGGAGAGTGCGGTTGTAGGTGTCGGGGTCGGCGAGCGCGGCTTCGACGTCGAAGGTCACGGGCGCCTGCTTGAACCGCCAGGTGCCGGCCTCGACCTGCTCCTGGATGGACCGGTACTCGGCCTCGTCGACCGGCCGGAACTTCACGAGGTCCCCGGGCCGGAAGAGGATGAGGAAGTCCCGGAAGTCGGGCAGCTCCTGGGCCGGGTCGTAGATGGGGGCGGCGGCGATGCCGAACATCTGGTAGCCGCCGGCGCCGCGCACGGAGTAGATGCAGGCGAAGCACCCGCCGTGGCCCACGGTCAGCGGGGGCGTGTCCGTGCGGGGGCTGAGGTACTTGGGCACCTCCAGCTGCCGCTCCCGGGGGACCAGCTGGTACATGAACGGCAGCCCGGCCACGAACCCCACCATGGACACCAGCCACGGGGACCCGTGGTGGCGGCGGATGAACTCGGCGGCGTCGGACAGGCCGTTGACGTGGGCGGCGTAGTCGAGGTCGGTGCCGGAGGGGTCCTGGTGGTAGCCCTCGCGGAAGCGCTGGACGACCTCGGCGGTGTAGGGGTCCTGGTACCAGACCGGGACCTCGATGATCCGGGTCTGCGCCCGGTGCTGGGTGGAGGTGCGGGCCTGGCTCTCGAGCTCCTGGGCGCGGCGCTTGAGTTCCTCCGGGGCGAGGACGTCGGGGTCGAAGCGCACCAGCAGGGAGGCGTTGGCGGGGCAGACGTCCACCACGCCCTCGAGCTCGAGCCCGGTGAGGCCCTGGGCCACCGTGGTGGCCAGGTAGTTGGCGGTGAGGTTCATCGCCTCGTCGAACTCCACGAACAGGAACTCGTCCCCGCCCCAGGTGTAGCGGGCGGTGGGCAGGTGCAGGGTCTCGGTCACGGTGTGCTCCCTCCGCTGGGCGGTCCGCCGAGCAGCTCGGTCTCGATCCAGGTGGTGTGGTGCTCCACGGCCGCGAACACCGGGTCCAGCACGAGCCGCTGCAGCAGCGGCACGGTGGTCCGGACCCCCTCGATGTGCGTGGCGGCGAGGGCCGCGCCCATCCGCTGCACGGCGGTGCCGCGGTCCTCGGCGTGCACGATCAGCTTGGCCAGCAGCGAGTCGTAGTACGGGGCCACGGTGTCCCCGGCGCGCACCCCGCTGTCCACGCGGTAGTGCTCGCCCTCGGGCCAGTCGAGCCGGCTGATGGTCCCGGGGCTGGGCAGGAAGTTCCTCTCCGGGTCCTCGGCATTGATCCGGCACTCCACGGAGTGGCCGGTGAAGGTGATGTCCTCCTGCCGCAGCTGCGTCCGCCCGGTCGAGGCGATCCGCAGCTGCTCGGCCACGAGGTCCACGCCGGTGACGAACTCCGTGACCGGGTGCTCCACCTGCAGGCGGGTGTTCATCTCGATGAACGCCGCCTCGTGCCGGACGGGGTCGTAGAGGTACTCCACCGTCCCCACCCCGGTGTAGCGGCAGAGCCGGGCCAGGTCCACGGCGGAGTCCCTCATGCGCTCGCGGACCGCGTCCGGCAGGTCCGGGGCGGGGGCCTCCTCGACGATCTTCTGCGAGCGGCGCTGCAGGGAGCAGTCGCGGTCGCCCAGGTGCAGGAACGTCTCGCCGTCCCCGAGCACCTGGACCTCCACGTGCCGGGCCCGCTCGACGAAGCGCTCCAGGTACACCGTGGTGTCCCCGAAGCTCGCCCCGGCCTCGGACCGGGCGGTGTCCACGGTGCGCAGCAGGTCCTCCTCGGCCCGCACCAGGCGGATGCCGCGCCCGCCGCCGCCGGCCGAGGCCTTGATCACCAGCGGGTACCCGACCTCCCGGGCCAGCGCCAGGACGGCGTCGTCGTCGCCCTCCAGGGGGCCGTTGGACCCGGCGAGCACGGGCACCCCGGCGGCGATCGCGGCCTCCAGGGCGCGGGTCTTGTGGCCCATGAGGTCGATGACCTCGGGGGAGGGGCCCACCCAGGTCAGCCCCGCCTCCTGGACGCGGCGGGCGAACGCGGCGTTCTCGGAGAGGAAGCCGTAGCCGGGGTGCACCGCGTCGCAGCCGTGCTCCCGGGCCGCGTCCACGAGCGCCTCCGCGTTCAGGTAGGACTTCTGGGCCGGGGCGGGCCCGACGACGGCGACCGCGTCGGCGAGGCCCGCCGCCATCGAGTCCTGGTCGGCCTCGCTGACGGCCAGGACCGTGCGCAGGCCCGCGCTGCGGGCGGAGCGGAGGATCCGGACCGCGATCTCGCCCCGGTTGGCCACCAGCAGCGTGGAGATCGCCACGGCTCAGCTCTCCGCGACGACGGCGATGACGTCCCCGGGATGGACCATGTCCCCGTCATCGATCCGGAAGCCCTCCAGGGTGCCGGCGGACTCGGTCTGGACCTCCGAGAACTGCTTCATCACCTCGATGAGGCCGATGACCTGACCGGCCTCGACCCGGTCGCCGTCCTGCACGAAGGGGTCCTTGTCGGGGGAGGGGCGGCGGTAGAAGACGCCGGGGAGCGGGGACTGGATCTCGGCCATGTCGGTCCTTTCGGTCGGTGCTGCGGCTGGTTCCTGCTGGTGGTCTCCTGGCCCGCCCGCCGGGTCAGCCGGCGGGGACGCGGGCGTCGATCGCCTCCCGCACGGCGCGGGCGACCGCCGGCGCCCCGGGGGCGTCCGAGTGCACGCAGACGGACTCGAAGCGCATGGGCAGCTCCGTGCCGTCCTCGGCGCGCACGGTGCCCTGCTCCAGGGCCTGCGCCACCCGTTCGGCGGCGGCCCGCGGGTCGGTGGTGTGCGGGGTGCGCTGGATGATCAGCCCGCCCTCGGCGTTGTAGTCCAGGTCCACGTAGAGCTCGGCCACGAACGGCACGCCGCGCTCGGCGCACACCGCCTCGTGGGCGGTGCCGGCCATCCCGAGCACCGCCACCCCGTAGTCGGCGGCGACCGCGGCCACGGACTCCATGAGCGCGGGGTCCTTGGCGACCATGCCGTAGAGCGAGCCGTGCGGCTTGAGGTGGTGCAGCTCCGCGCCGTGCTGGAGCAGGAAGCCGGTCAGGGCGCCCACCTGGTAGCGGACCAGGGACTCGACCTCCTCCGGGGTGAGCACCATGGCGCGGCGGCCGAAGCCCCACTGGTCCGGGAGGGAGGGGTGCGCCCCGATCCGCACGCCGTGGGCCACGGCGCCGGCGACCGTGGCGGACATGATGTCCGGGTCCCCGGCGTGGAAGCCGCAGGCGACGTTGGCGAGGTCCACCACCTGCAGCAGCTCCGGGTCGTTGCCGAAGCGGTGCAGGCCGATGCCCTCGCCCATGTCGGAGTTGACGGTGGGCCGGGTGCGGGTCTGTGGTGTGGCCATGGTCACAGCCTAGGGATGCGATGCGCCCGGGGGAACGGGCAGGGACAACAGTGATGCGCAGGTGTCGGGCCCGTGGCGCGGCGCGCCGCCCGGGACGGCCCCGCCCGGGTCCCTCCCGGGCGGGGCCGTGCCGGGCGGCAACGGCTCAGGAGGTGACGGCCACCTGGCCGCGGTCCCGGTGCACCGGCCCGTCCCCGCCGGGGCGGATGTCCACGTCGAAGATCTCCGTGGGCAGGAAGACGGAGCAGGCGGCGTTGGGGATGTCGACGACGCCGCCGATCCGGCCCTCGATGGGCGAGGTGCCGAGGATGAGGTAGGCCTGTTCGCCGGTGTAGCCCCACTTCTTGAGGTACTCGATGGCGTTGAGACAGGCGTTGCGGTAGGCCTGGGTGGCGTCCAGGTAGAGGTTCGTGTCGTCCCGGTGGTCCACGGAGATCCCGATGAACGTCAGGAACTCCGAGTAGCGCGGTTCCACGCGGCCGGGGATGAAGACCGGGTTGTTGTGGATCCCGTAGGTCTCCATGCCGCCCTTGATCAGGTCGACGTGGAAGTCGATGAACCCGCCCATCTCGATGGCGCCGCAGAAGTTGATCTCGCCGTCGCCCTGGGAGAAGTGCAGGTCGCCGCCGGAGAGGTTCGCGCCGTCGACGAAGACGGGGTAGAAGACGCGGCTGCCCCGGGTGAAGTTCTTGATGTCGTGGTTGCCGCCGTGCTCGCGCGGCGGCACCGTGCGGGCGCCCTCACGGGCGATCCGGTCCAGGAGGTCGCCCTGCGCGGTCCCGCCCAGGGTGTTGTCCTGCAGCGGCGGCAGGGCCAGCGGCGGCACCCGGTCCGGGTCCGTGTCGATGAGCGCCTGCTCGCGCTTGTTCCACCGCGCCAGCAGGTCCGCCGAGGGGGCGGTGCCGAAGAGGCCGGGGTGGGTGATCCCGGTGTACCGCACCCCGGGGACGTGGCGGGAGGAGCACTGCTGGCCCTGGAAGTCCCAGATCGCCTTGTAGGCGTCCGGGAAGTAGTCGGTGAGGAAGCCGCCGCCGTTGATCTTGGCGAAGATCCCGGAGTAGCCCCAGCCCTCCCCGCAGTTGTCACCGACCGTCTGGGGCACCGGGCCGATGTCCAGGATGTCGACGACGAGCAGGTCCCCGGGCTGGGCGCCCTCCACGGCGATGGGCCCGGAGAGCACGTGGCACTTGGACAGGTCGACGTCGCGGACGTCGTTGGCGGAGTCGTTGTTGCCGATCTGGCCGTCGGTCCACTCCCGGCACTCCACGCGGATGTCCGAGCCCGGCTTGACGGTCACCGCCGCGGGGACCTCCGGGTGCCACCGGTTGTGGCCGGGGACCGCCTGGTCCCACATGGACTTGCTCTGGTCGATGCTGAAGATCACTTCAGGCATGGGACTGTCCTTTCATTCAGGTGGCCGGCGTGGACGCCGACCCGGACTCGGAGGAGGTGCCGCGGGCGGCCAGGGCCCGGCCCAGGGGCAGGCACAGCACCAGGAGCAGCACGCCGATGACGGCGATGGCCAGGGCGAGGGCGGTGGAGTCCTGCCACCACCCGGAGAGGAGGACGAAACCGGGGACGCCGGTGGTGACCACGGCGTTGCCGATGGCCAGGACCCCCACGGCCGGGCCCAGGTCCGCCCGGTCGAAGGCCATGAGGACGAAGAAGGCGAACCAGAGGACGGCCCACATCATCCACAGCGCGGTGAACGCGCGGTCCGCCAGCTCGACCCACGTGTACACGGCGAAGCCCACGGCGCTGACGGCCACGACGAGCGAGAACCAGCCCAGCCCGTGGTTGGGCCACCCGGTGATCGCGTTGATGCCCACCCACAGGTAGGTGAAGCCGAAGAAGTACAGCCCCGCGGCCAAGGCGATCTGGGCGGGGTCACCGGCGGCGAAGACGATCAGGTAGGTGGGGGTGAGCACCTGCAGGGCACCCACGAAGAGGTTCAGCGGAGCCGCGGCCCGGGGGCTGATCCGCCCCAGCAGCAGCACCCCGTTGACGAACAGGACCGCACCGACGTAGAGCAGACCGACGGCAGCCATGGGTCACGGCTTCGGGAGCGGCTGGTGCGGACCCGCGGGCCTGCGGTCCGCGGCGACGGGAGCGGCTCCGGTGAACGGGCTCCACCGCCGGCTTCGCGGCCTCGGCGCCCCGCCGGGCAGGGAGTGCACCACCTGCGGCGCCTCCGCGCTGGCCTCCGCGGCCTCGGCCGCGCGATGCAGCCCGGCAGGCGTGGTGCGCAGCGCCGGTGGGGTGAACACCCGCCGGGAGGGGCCGCCGCACCCCGGGCACGGGTGCGTGGGTCTCACCGCGGACATGGGCTGGACGACTTCGAAGTCCGAGCACTCGGCGCATCGGAACACGTACGTGGCCATCGCTACCTCCCAATGTTTCCAGGTGACGTCTATTTCAGGTGGAAACATCGGGGGAGTCAGCGGTCCGGGCGATCGGGGACTAAGGTTTCGGCGGCCCGCCCCGGCACAGGGTCTCGATCACCTCGAAGTCGAAGCCGTCCGGGACGGCGAGGTGGATCGGCTGGTCGGTCCGGTGCTGTGCCATGGTCATGGCGCCCCGGGGTCCGTCGTAGCCGAAGCCCTGGGCGGCCGCCATCAGGCGGGGCACCTCGAAGCTGCCGGCCCGGTGGGCCAGGGACTGCAGCATCAGCAGCCCCTCGTAGCAGGACTCGGCCATCTCGTTCAGCGGCGGTGCGTCGGGTCCGTGGTCGGCCACGTAGGAGGTGCACAGCTGCAGCGCCGAGGCGGTGGCCAGGGACCGGAAGTAGGAGGCGCTGACGAACAGGTCCCGCGTGGCCTCGCAGCCGCTGGCCAGCAGCATGTTCTCCTCCATCAGCGGCGTGTAGCGCAGCAGGCGGTCGTCGAGCCCGCGGGCGGCGAACATGCGGTGGAACTGCACCGCGTCCTGTCCGACGAGGTAGAGCAGCACGCCGTCGGCGCCGCTGCGGGCGACGGCGTCCAGCGTCCCGGAGAAGTCCCCGGTGCCGAGCGGGACGAAGGCCGCGCCCACCAGCTCGAGGTCGAGCTCGTGGGCGAAGCGCTCGGTCACCCGCGCCGACACCCGCGGCCAGACGTAGTCGTCCCCGACGATGAACCAGCGGTGGGCCCTGCGCCGGTCCCGCAACCACCGCAGGGCCGGGCCCACCTGGTGCTCCGGGGTCTCACCGGTGCAGAACACGCCGGGCCGGCGCTCCCCGCCCTCGTAGAGCGAGGTGTACGCGTACGGGATCCGCCCGGCGGTCAGCGGGGCGAGGGCCTCCCGCACCGCGGAGATGTGCCAGCCGGTCAGGGCGTCGATCGCTCCGCGCTCGAGGAGACGGCCGACGCGGGCGGTGATCTCCGGGACCGGGGCGCCGCCGTCGACGACCTCGAGGACGACCCTCCGGCCCAGCAGCCCCTCGGCGTTGATCTCCCGGACGGCGGTGTCGGCGACCGCCTCGCACGAGGGGCCGAAGATCCCCGTGGAACCCTGCAACGGGATGACCAGGCCGATGCGCACATCGTCGTTCCGCATAGCACCTTCTACTCCTGGGAATGCCGGAGCGCGCCGCTCCCGGCAGGGAGCGGTCCGAGCGGTGGGCACCACTATGCCCACCGCCGCCCCGGGAGGGAAATGATGACGACGCCCGGGCGGCACCCACGGGCGCGACGGCCTCGGCAGTACCATGAGAACGCAGTCAGCGGCCCCGTCCACCGCGCTCCGCCCCGGCTCCCCGCCGGACCGGGAGCCGGCGGACCCGGGGCCCTCCTCGCGGAAAGGCCGGACCATGCGTCGAGAAGCGACCGCCCCGACGACCCTCAGCATCGACCTCCTGGACCGGGCCGCCACAGCCACCCGTCACGCCCTCGAGCAGGTCCTGGCGCCCCACGAGCTGACCCTCGACGGCTGGCGGGTGCTGCAGACGCTGTGCGTGGACGGCGCCCAGTCCATGGGGCCGCTGAGCGAGGCCACCCGCACCACCGCCCCCACGCTCACCCGGCTCGTCGACCGGCTGGTGGCCCGCGCCCTCGTCTACCGCAACGTGGACCCCGCCGACCGCCGGCGGCTGCGGGTGCACGCCGCCGACCGCGGGCGGGAGCTGCACGAGCAGCTGTGGCCGCCGCTGCAGGAGGCAGAGGCCCTGGCGCTCGCCGGGCTGGCCGACGACGAGCTCGCCACCCTCCGGGACCTGCTGGGGCGACTGGGCTGAACCGACGCCCTCGGCGGGGTGCAGCGCCCGCTCAGCCGCCCTCCGGGTCCGCGCCCCCGTCCGGCGGGGCCGCCCCGGCGACCGCCTCCAGCAGGAAGCAGTACCGCCGGGCGCTGGCGATGGCCGCCTGGTAGCTGAGCGCGGAGATCCCCGCGAAGACGAGCACGAGCACCGTCACGGCCGGCGCCGCGGAGCGCAGGGGACCGGTCAGGGCCACGGGGGTGACCAGGGCGAGCAGGGCCGCGACGAAGACCAGGGTGCAGTACATCTCCAGCAGGGTGCGGGCCTGGTCCAGCTCGGCGTCGACGGCGGAGGGGACCGTGGCCGGGCGGCGCACGATCCCGATGGCCGGCCCCGCAGCACTGATCCGGTCCTCGGTCCGGCGCAGGATGTTGCCCAGCTTCGTCGACAACATGCGCGTCTCCGCCGGGTAGGCCGACTCCTCCTCCAGCCAGTGCTCCACCGTGGCCAGCTCCTCCGGGGTGGCCCGCGTGCGCCACTCCGACCTCCCGGAGGCGGCCTCTTCCGGGGTGCCCGCCCACTCCTGAAGGGCCCTCACCTGATCCTTCCGCCGGGCCTCGATCCGCCGCTTCCGGGTGATCTGCCGCCGGACGAGCATCCGGTGCAGCGCCAGCAGCCCCGGCCGCGGCGCCCAGTGGCCCTGCAGGAACCGCGTGGCCACGTGCGAGAACGGCTGCGTGATCATGGCCGCGACCGCCAGCGTGGGGAGCACGACGAGCGCTGCGGTCACCGCGGACTGGGACAGCGCGACCACGGCGTCCAGCACGGTCCGCAGCGCCCGGGGCAGGTCCACCGCGTGCATCTCCCGGAACTCCAGCAGCAGCGTGAGACCGCCCAGGCCGAAGACCGCCGGGAGCCAGGCGCCGGGATTCAGCAGACCCAGGATCTGCACCAGCAGGTTGTACAGGCCGTCGCGGCCCTGTCCCGGTGGATCGGAGGTGTCCATGCTGCTCCCGTGCCGCGGTGGGGCGGCTCCCCGGCCGCCCTGACGTGGGGCTTCAGTGTGGCCCACCCGGGGTCTCCCGGCCAGTGCCGGCCCCGGTGTGACACACCGGGGCCGGCCGGGCACCCGAGCACGCCACCGCATTTACGACCGTGAAACAGCGATGACACGGCCCGGCCTCACGGCCTCCCTAGGTTCGCAGGCGAGACCCCTCGACCGAAGGAAGCCGCCATGTCCGAGAAGCTCCTCCCGCCACCCGCCGATCCCGCCGCGGGCGCACCCGCCCCGGCCGGGGCGCACGCCCCCGGCGCCCCCGACCGCGACGTCAGCCAGGCCACCAGGGAGTCCCTCGAGGACTACACGCTGCGCTTCGCCCCGCGCTCCTACCGCAAGTGGGGCCCCGGCGTGGTGGCCACCAGCGCCCTGGGCGGCATCGCCTACCTCGCCGACTTCTCCATCGGCGCCAGCATCGGCATGGCGCACGGCACGGCCAACGCCCTGCTCGGCATCCTCGTGGCCGCGGTCATCATCTTCACCACCGGCCTGCCCCTGGCCTACTACGCGGCCCGGTACAACATCGACCTGGACCTGATCACCCGCGGCTCGGGCTTCGGCTACTACGGGTCCGTGGTCACCAACATCATCTTCGCCACCTTCACCTTCATCTTCTTCGCCCTGGAGGGCTCGATCATGGCCCAGGGCCTCGAGCTGGTGCTGGGCATCCCGCAGGCGATCGGGTACGCGATCTCCACGCTCGTCGTGATCCCCCTGGTGATCTACGGGATGAACACCCTGGCCAAGCTGCAGGTGTGGACCACCCCGCTGTGGCTGCTGCTCATGGTCTTCCCGCTCGCCTTCCTCGTGCTCACCAACCCGGGCTCGGTCGAGACCTTCTTCGCCTACCAGGGCGAGAGCGGCGACGGCGGGGTCAGCATCGCCGCGGTCATGCTCGCGGCCGGCGTGTGCCTGTCCCTGATGGCGCAGATCGCCGAGCAGATCGACTACCTGCGCTTCATGCCGCCCAAGACCGCCGCCAACCGGCGCGCGTGGTGGACCGCCGTGGTCCTGGGCGGGCCCGGCTGGGTGGTCTTCGGCGCCCTCAAGCAGGCCACCGGTCTGTTCATCACGGTCTGGCTGCTGGCCAAGCTCGACCCGGCCGCCTCCGCCACCGCGGACGAGCCCGTGCACCAGTTCCTCGGCGTCTACGAGGAGATGATGCCGACCTGGCTGGCGCTCACCCTCGCCCTGATCCTCGTGGTGGTCTCGCAGCTGAAGATCAACGTCACCAACGCCTACTCCGGCTCCCTGGCGTGGACCAACAGCTTCACCCGCCTCACCCGGCACTACCCGGGCCGCATGGTCTTCGTCCTGGTCAACCTCGCCATCGCCCTGGTGCTGATGGAGGCGAACATGTTCGACTTCCTCAACACGATCCTCGGCTTCTACGCCAACTGCGCGATGGCCTGGGTGGTCACGGTCGCCACGGACATCGCCGTCAACAAGTACCTGCTCAAGCTCTCCCCGAAGGTCCCCGAATTCCGCCGCGGCATGCTCCACGCCGTCAACCCGGTCGGCTTCGTCTCGATGCTGCTCTCCGCCGGCATCTCGATCGCCGTGTTCTTCGGGGCCTTCGGCGCCGGCGTGCAGCCGTTCTCGCCGATGTTCGCGATCGGCCTGGCCCTGGTCTGCCCGCCCCTGCTCGCCGTGGCCACCCGCGGGAAGTACTACCTGCGGCGCACCGACGACGGGATCGACCTGCCGATGTTCGACGCCGACGGCAACCCCTCCGACGCCAAGCTCACCTGCCACGTCAGCGGCCTCGAGTTCGAGCGCCCGGACATGCTGCTCTCCGCCGAGCCCGGTCCGCACGGGGAGAAGCAGTACATCTCCTCCCTCGCCCTGGCCACCGACCGGACCGGCCGGTACGTGCTGCCCGCCCAGCCCTGACCGCCGGCGGGGGCTCCGCACCCAGGAGGCCCCGCCCGGGTGCGGAGCCCCCGCCGTACCCTGGGGGCGTGTCCGCCCCCGAGCTCCGTCCGACGACGACGCTGGTGCGCCGCCTCCTGCGGGAGCAGCTGCCCGCCCCGCTGCGGGCGCTGGCCGACCTGCCGCCGGTTCCGGCCACCCAGGGCTGGGACAACGCGATGTTCCGGCTCGGGCCCGCCCACGCGGTGCGCCTGCCGGGCCGGCAGGCCGCCGTGCCCTGCCTGGGGCACGAGCGGCGGTGGACGGCCACCGTGAGCGCCCCGCTGGGCGACCTCGGGGTCGAGGCGCCGGTGCCGGTGTTCCCCGGCCGGCCCGGCGCCGGATACCCCTGGCCCTGGCTGCTCACGCGGTGGGTCGAGGGGGAGGCCGTCGCGCTGCTGCCCGTGACCGGCCGCGACCGGCTCGCCACCGACCTGGCCCGGGCGCTGAGCGCCCTGCACGTGCCCGCGCCGCCGGAGGCCCCGCGCAACCCCTACCGGGGCGTGCCCCTCGCCGACCGGCTCCGCACCGTGCCCGCCCCCTGGCCGGCCACGGCGGCCGCGCTCGGGCCGGGGACCGCCGAGCGGCTCCGGGGCGTCGTCGAGGACGGGGCGCGGGCCGCGCCCTGGTCCCGGCCGCCGGTCTGGCTGCACGGCGACCCGCACCCCTGGAACCTCGTGCACCGCGCCGGACGGCTGGCCGGGCTCATCGACTTCGGCGACGTCTGCGCCGGTGACCCGGCCTCGGATCTCGCCGCCGCGTGGCTGGTCCTCGACGCCCCGCAGCGCGCCGCCTTCCGGGCGCTCGACGACGGCACCGGGCGCTACGACGCCGACGTGCGGCGCCGCGCCGCCGCCTGGGCCGCCCTGTACGCGACCGCGCTGACGGCCGGTCCGGCGGGCGCCGCGCCGGGGTTCGGCGCCGTCGTCGCGCACGTGGTCCGCGGACTTGGTGACACCGGCGGGGCTCGCTAGGTCGCCGGTCCGCGCGCCGTCGAGGGAAGCGTGCCGCCGGCCGCCGGGTCGGACCTCGCACGGGACGGCCGGGTCAGCGGCGCAGGGTGTCCCCGGGCGCCTCCCCGTACTGGTCGCGGTAGGCGGCGGCGAAGCGGCCGGGATGGGCGAAGCCCCAGCGGGTGGCCACCGCGGTCACGGTGGTGCCGGGGGCGCGGCCGGCGGCGAGCAGATCGCGGCGGGCCGCGTCGATCCGGGCCGTGCGCAGGTAGCCCAGCGGCGTGGTGTCGAGGTGGCGGCGGAAGGCCGCCTGCAGGCCCCGCGGGCTCAGCCGGGCCGCCGCGGCGATCTCGGGCAGGCCGATGGGCTCGGCCAGGTGGGCATCGATGAAGGCGACCGCCCGGCGCAGGGCCGCCGGCTGGGCCGCCCCCGGCGGCTCCGGGTCGTTCCCGGCCTCCAGGAAGGTGCTGGGGAAGGTCTGCAGCACGGCGGTGGTCAGGCTGCGCAGGCTCTGGTCGAGGAGCAGCGGGCTGACCGCGGCGACGTCGCCGCTCAGCACGTGCCGGACGACCTGTCCCGCCGTGGCCTGCCAGTACTTCGCGTGCGCCTCGGTGCGGGGGTGGTGCCCGGTGAACCGCAGCCGGAAGTCGGGGCGGCCGGTCAGCGCCCGGGCGTAGTCCTCCACGACCGCGGTCTCCACGGTCAGGGTGCTCAGTCCCAGGCTCTCCCACCGGGCCTCATAGCCGCCCGTGGGGAAGAGGAAGGCGGGTCCGCCGGTGACCTCGGTGCGGTCGGACCGGACGAGGAAGCGGCCGTGGGCCACGCTACCGATGCGCAGCAGCCCCGTGTTGTCGTTGGCGCCGCAGCTGTCCCAGCCGATCAGCCGCAGCCGCTGGGCGGTCAGCGGCCCGAGGGCGGTGATCGACAGCGACATCTCGAACCCTGCCACCGGCTGCGGCAGGCGCAGGCGGCGGTAGGCCCGTTCCATCGCCGCGCGGCCATCCTCCGGATCCCGAGTCCTCAGGACCGACCATCCCTGCGGTGAACCCATGCTCCCAGGCTACCCAGATCGGTCCCGGTCCACAGCGCGTCCTGTCCGTAGACTGGAGGGGGGTCCGGTGGGGGGCAGTGCCCGGGCGTCGAACCCGCACGCAGCGAGTCGATGGGGAGAACTCGGATGAGCGCACCGATCCACCGCGTGGCCACGGTCAGGGAGCCGGATGCCGTCGCATCCCTGTTCGCCGAGGTGCGCGTGCCCTTCTCGTTCGCCCCGGCCCGTCCGGAGTTCCGCTACCGGCACCGCCACGACGGCGACGAGCACCTGTCGGTGGTGCGGCTGGGCATGGACGGAGCGTTCTGCTCCTGGGGCGACACCGAGGTCTTCGGCGTGACCGACGGCCGCGCGACCCGCTACGAGTGGTCCACCGGCGCGGAGGCCGGTACCGGCCTCGGATCCCCGGTGCTGTTCCGCCCGGGTCACCCCACCCTGGTGGTCGGGGACGCCCTGGAGGCGACCACCATCAACCTCACCCGCCCGCTGCTGCAAGGGGTGGCCGACACCGTCTACGGCACCGAGACTTCCGTGGCGTTCGCCTCCGCACGACCGATCACCGACCGGCTGGGACAGTACTGGACCGACCTGGCCGGCATGGCCCGTGACACGGTGGACTCCGCGGCCTTCGCCGAGCCCCTGGTGCGCGCGCAGCTGAGCCGCCACCTGGCCGTGGCGATGCTCGAGTGCTTTCCCCTGGTGGGGGACCGGCGGGAGCGGATCCTGTCCATGGAGGCCCAGACCCGCGTCTACCGCATCGCGGTGGCCTTCTTCGACGGCCACGCCTCCCTGCCCATCACCGTCGAGGACGCCGCCCGCGCCGCCGGCACCACCACCGAGGCCCTGGTGCGCGCCTTCCGCGCCAACCACCCACGAAGCCTCACCCCCGCCGCCTACCTGCGCACCACCCGGCTGGCCGCCGCCCACGCCGACCTGCTCGCCGGCGACCCCGCGCGCGGGGACACCGTGCGGGAGACCGCCGCGCGCTGGGGCTTCTCCCATCCGGGCCGCTTCGCCGGTGCCTACCGGGCGGCCTACGGCGTGCCACCGAGGCGGACCCTCGAGCGGTGACCCCGGGAGCTGCGGGACAGGCCCCGGCCGCATGCGCACACCGACCGGATCCGGCGTCCGGGGGCCGCGGCGTCCGCTGCCGGCAGCGACGGGCCAGGTGCCCGCGGGTGCGGCCGACACCGGTGTCGTCGTCGAGGACGACTCCCAGGCCGGCGGCGTCGCCCTCGGCGGCGGCCTGGCCCTGGCCGCGGCCGCCGGTGCTGCCGTGGTCGCACGTCGTCGCACCGTCCGGGCCTGAGACCGCCCGGCACATCGAGCCGATCGGATAGGTTGTCGTCCGTGAAGAGCTCGTCCAGCGACCGCCGCAGGGGCCTCCTGGCCTCCGCGGCGGTCGCTGTCCTTCTGTTGACGGGCTGCGCCGGCCCCGACCCCGCGCAGCTGGAGGAGATGCCCTCGGCCAGCGCATCCGTCGGCCGGTCGTCCGCGCCGACCCCGTCGGTGACCACGGCCCCGGCGACCACGGCTCCGACGCCCTCGGCGTCTGCCGCACCGACGCCTGCGGCGTCCACCGCACCGGCTGCCGCAGCCGATCCGGGGGGCACGTCCGTCTCCGCACCCGTGTCGGTCCGCATCCCGGCCACCGGCACCGACTCGGAGCTGCTCCACCTCGGCCTGCGCGACAACGGTTCCCTGGAGGTTCTTCCGGGAGACCCGGGCGCGCCGGCCGCCTGGTACACCGGCTCGCCCGCCCCGGGGAAGGTGGGGCCGGCGGTGCTGCTGGGCCACGTCAACGCCACCGACGGCGGGCCCGGGGTGTTCGCCGGTCTGCGGGACCTGGCGCCCGGGGACCGCATCGAGGTGGTGCGGGAGGACGGCAGCACGGCGGTCTTCGCCGTCGAGCGCGGGGAGCAGTACGCGAAGGACGCCTTCCCCACGCTGTCCGTCTACGGCAACACCGACGGCCCCGAGCTGCGGCTGATCACCTGCGACGGCTACGACCCGGCCACCGGGGAGTTCGACGACAACTACGTGGTCTACGCCCAGCTCGTCGGCTGATCCTGCGAGACGCCCGGCGGGCGGTCCGCGCTCCGGGGGACAATGGAGGTCCCGCCGAGCGAAGGAGGCCCGCAGTGGACGTGGTCGTCCTGCCCACCGCCGCGGACGTCGCGGCGCACGCGGCCGGCGTCGTCGCCGATCGGATCGCTGCGCAGCCCGCCCTGGTGCTCGGCGTGGCCACGGGCTCCTCCCCGGTGGGGATCTACCGGGAACTGGCCCGCCGCCGCAGGGAGGAGGGGCTGGACCTGTCCCGCCTCGAGTGCTTCGCCCTCGACGAGTACGTCGGTCTGCCCGGCCACGACCCGCACAGCTACGCCGCGTACCTGCGGCGGGAGGTCGCGGACCCCTTCGGGCTGTCGGCCGAGCGGGTCCACGTGCCGGACGGCGTCCGTGCGGACCTGGAAGGTGCGGCCCAGGACTACGAGCAGTCGATCGCCGTGGCCGGCGGAATCGACCTGCAGATCCTCGGCATCGGCACCAACGGCCACATCGGCTTCAACGAACCCCTCTCGGCCCTGAGCTCCCGCACCCGGGTCCTGGCGCTGTCCGCGCAGACCCGCGCCGACAACGCCCGGTTCTTCGACGCTCCCGACGACGTGCCCACGCACTGCCTCACCCAGGGGCTGGGCACGATCCTGGAGGCCCGGCAGCTGCTCCTCGTCGCCCAGGGCGAGCGCAAGGCCCAGGCCGTGGCCGCGGCGGTGGAGGGGCCGGTGGCGGCCCGGTGCCCGGCGTCGGTGCTGCAGTTCCACCGCCGCACCACGATCGTGGTGGACGAGGCCGCCGCGAGCCGGCTGGCCCTGGCCGGGCACGAGCGTCCGGACGCCGGGGCCTGAGCGGGCTCGGGGCTCCTGCTCCGTGGCCCCTGTTCCGGGGTCTCTGTCCCGGGACGGGGGGATGCCGGCGCGGCGGGTGGCGCGGGACGTGCGTCATCCACACGCGCGGGGAGCGTCACACAGGGCCCGGTCAGGCCCCACATCCGGAATGCCGCGGCGGAATCTTCACTGTCGCGACGCGCCCGGAAGCGGGTCACGATTTGACACGTGACGCCGCACTCCCCACCTGCCTACGATGCCTTTGCAAACTCTTCCTCTCCGAGATTGTGGGGACTCCATGAACAAGAACACAGCTGGTGCGGCCCTGCTGATGGCCATCGGGTTCTCGGCCCTGACGGCGGCACCGGCGACGGCCGCGCCGGGTGATCCGATGGTCTTCACCGACTGCGCCACGGCCGCCCAGTACGGCGTCCACAACATCCCCGTCGGCTCGGTCAGCTACAGCGCGAGCCTCGTCGACGACGACGGCGACGGGGTCGTGTGCGAGAGCGCCGACTGGACCTACGACCCCACGCGCATCCCCGTGGAGAACGACCAGGGCGGGTACAGCCACACCGTCATCGACTGGATCCCCGGCGCGGGCCCCGGCCCCGACGCCCAGCCCGGCGAGGTGCCCGGCGTCGACCCGTACACCCAGATGGACGAGGTGCCCGTGGGCGGCGCCGACACCGGTGCGGCCGTGCAGGACGGCTCCGGGACGGGCGGACTCGTCCTCGGCGGCGGCCTGGCCCTGGCCGCCGGTGCCGCGGTGGTGGTGCGCCGGCGCAGCACCGTTCGGGCGTAGCGCGGGCCCGTCCGGCGCACCAGGAGCCGATCCCCGTGACGGATCCGACCACCGACCGCCGCAGGGGCCGCCTGGCCCCTGCGGCGGTCGCCCTCCTCCTGCTGAGCGGCTGCTCGGCCGAGACGCCGGCACCGTCCACGGCGCCGTCGCCGACGGCGTCCGCGACCTCCTCCCCGCGCTCCTCACCGGGGGCTCCGACCGCAGCCCCGGTGAGGTCGTCACCGAGTCCGGCCGCCGAACCCTCGGCAGCGCCGGCACCCGGTGCCGCGGCCACTCCCGCCCCGGCCACGGGGCCGGTGGTCCTGGCGGCCTCCGCGCCCGTGTCGGTCCGGATCCCGTCGGCGGGCAGCGTCTCCGAGCTGCTGCACCTGGGTCTGCGCCCCGACGGCTCGCTCGAGGTGCCGCCGACCCATCCCGGCGCCCCCGCGTCCTGGTACACCGGCTCGCCCGCACCGGGCGAGCGCGGCCCGGCGGTGCTGCTGGGCCACGTCAACGCCACCGACGGCGGGCCGGGGGTGTTCGCCGGTCTGCGCGGCCTGGTCCCCGGGGACCGGATCGAGGTGGTGCGGGAGGACGGCAGCACGGCCGTCTTCGCCGTCGAGCGCGGGGAGCAGTACGCCAAGAACGCGTTTCCCACCCAGGACGTCTACGGGGACACCCCAGGGGCGGAGCTGCGCCTGATCACCTGCGACGGCTACGACCCGGCCACCGGGCTGTTCGACGACAACTACGTGGTCTACGCGCGGCTCCTCGCCTGAGCAGTGCTGCCTCTCGCGGGGGAGGGCCGGCGCAGAAGTGGGGGCACGCCTCGGCCGCGCGGCGGAGGTGCATTCGCGAATTCCCGGGGAGGATGGGAGAGCGTGCTCTGCCCGTACCCACCGAAGGAGATCCCCGTGAGCAATCCGTATCCCGACCGGCCCGGCAAGCCCTCCGGTCCGCCCAGCTACAACGCGGCGGGCGGCGACCAGTACGGCGCCGGCCGGCCCGCAGCGGCCCCGCCCGAGCTGGGCCGGCTCCTGACCCTCACCCTCGCCTCGGCGGGGCTCTATCTGCTCAACCAGCTCGTCGGACTGTACGCGAGCTCCACCGCGGACATGACCCAGACCTACGAGCAGCTGGGCCTGTCCGCCGACCAGATCGCCCAGACCCAGAGCACCGCGATGGTCACCTCGATCGTGATGCTGCTCATCGCACTGGGTCTCTACGCGCTGATCTACGTGTTCCTGAAGAAGGGCAAGAACTGGGCCCGGATCCTGGGCATCGTCCTGTCGATCCTCAGCATCGTCACCAGTGGCATCGGGCTCTTCGGCGCCCTGATGTACGGCGGCGTGGGCATCGTCCTGCTGATCCTGGGCCTGCTGCTCATCGTGGTCAACGTCCTGTGGCTCGTGACCGCGTTCAAGGCCCCGGTCAAGCAGTGGTTCGCCCAGCCGCACATGGCCTGATCCGCATGACCGGGTCCTGAGCGCAACGCCGCCCCGCCGCTCGGCCGGGCGGCGTTGCGCTGTCCGGCCGCGCCTCAGGCGGGCGGAGGGATGACGCGGTCCCGACCCACCAGCAGCGCGACGCCGCACAGCACCACCATCAGGCCCGCCATGATCAGCAGCGGCGGTTCCCACCGCCCACCGGCGTCGTAGAGGACGCCGAAGACGGCGGGCCCGACCGCGGCCAGCCCGTAGCCCACGGACTGGGCCATCCCGGACAGCGCCGCGGCCTGCTGATGGCTGCTCGAGCGCAGGCTGAACAGGGACAGGGCCACGACGATGAGGCTGCCGCAGCCGGCGGCCCCGAGCACCACCCACAGCAGCACCAGGGCCGGGGCGGCGGCCAGGCCCGCGTAGGAGGCCAGCGCCAGCGCGGCCCCGCCGAACGCCACGGCCCGCTGGTCGCCGAACCGGTGCATCAGCGCCCCGGAGCTGAGGCTGGCCGCCATGCCGACCAGCAGGAACAGGGCCATGTGCGTGCCGGCGGTGGTCGCCGAGACGCCGTGGCTGCGCTCGATGCTCGGCAGCCAGGCCATGTAGACGTAGAACGCCACCGACTGCAGGCCCATGAACAGGGTGACCTGCCAGCCCAGCGCGGAGCGCCAGGGCGAGCGGAAGCGGTCCGCTGCCGTCTCGTGCGGGCCGGCGGCGGTCCGCTGCCGCAGCCATGGAAGCAGGAGCACCAGCGCGAGCACGGCGAGCACCGCCCACACCGCCAGGGCCAGGCGCCACCCGCCCGCCCCGGCGTGGGCGATGGGCACCACCAGGGCGGAGCCGGCCGCCGCCACCGCACCCTGCACGGACGTGTAGAGACCGGTCACCTGGCTCACCCGCTGCGGGAACTCCCGCTTCACCAGCGAGGGCAGCAGCACGTTGAGGAACGCGATGCCGATGCCCACCAGGGCGGTGCCGAGCCACACCGCGCCGGGCACCGGCGCGGAACGGCCGACGATCCCGGCCGCGAGCAGCAGCAGGGACAGCCACAGTGCCCGGTCCAGGCCCGTCCGGGCCGCCACCGCGGGCGCCACCGGGGAGAACAGCGCGAACATGGCCAGCGGCAGGCCGGTCAGGAGCCCGGCCTGCCCGGCGGAGATGCCCAGATCGCGGCTGATCTCCTCGAGCAGCGGGCCCACGGTCACGAAGCCCACCCGCAGGTTCACCCCGATCAGCAGCACGCCGAGGAAGCCGAGGCCCAGGCGGGCCCGGCGGGCGGTGGCCGGTGAAGCGTCGGTGAGCACGGTGCGTCCTTTCGGATCGGGAGGCGGGGATCTCCGGACAGCGTACGGGGCGGCGCGCTCCCGGCGCGCCGCCCCGGCGGGGTCCGTGCGGATCAGCTGAGGATCAGGTTCGCCACGAACAGCAGCGGGATGGATCCGGCCCACACCGCGGTGGTGATGCCGGACCAGCCGCGCAGGGCGTCCGTGCCCTGCAGGCCCGTGAAGCGGGTGACCACCCAGAAGTAGGAGTCGTTGAAGTAGCTGAAGACCATGGACCCGGCGGTGCATGCCAGGGCGGCGACGACGGGGTCGATGCCCAGCGTGGTCACCAGCGGCGCCGACACGGAGGCCGCGGTGATCATGGCGACCGTGCCGGAGCCCTGGGCGATGCGCACGAGCGTGGCGATCAGGAACGGCACGAGGAAGGCGGGCAGCGGGGTCGCGGCGATGGCCTCGGCCAGGGCGTCGCCCACCCCGGAGCTGCGGAGCACCTGGCCCAGCGCGCCGCCGGCGCCCGTGATGAGCAGGATGAGCCCGGCCGAGGCGGCGGCCTCGGCGAACCAGCCGTGCGCCTTGTTGCGCGGCGTCCACCGGGGCAGCAGGACGTAGAGGGCCAGCACCATGCCGATGATCAGGGCCACGACGGGGTTGCCGATGAACGCGAAGGGGACGGCCCAGGCGGAGGGTTCGTACTCGTCGCCGCCGATGACGCCCTGGGCGTTCTGGTCGATGGCGCCCGTGACGGTGTTGAGGATGATCAGCGCCAGCGGGATGAGCAGCGGCAGGGACGCGACGAACGCGCCCACCCGGTGCGGCTTGGCCCCGGCCGGCGGCTCGCCGAGGTCGACGGCGGGATCGGCGGTGACCGGCTGCCGGGCCTCCTCGTCCAGGCCGTCCCGGAGCCCGGCGTCCGAGGTGCCGGCGCCCGAGGAGCCCGTCCCGGCGGCGGCGGACCCGCCCACGCCGGCGGCGGCCACGGTGCCGTAGACAGCCTCGCGCACGTGCTCCTCGACCCGCGGCTCGAGCTGGGGGCCGATCCAGCGCGCGTAGAGGACCACCACGGGCAGCAGGATCACGGTGAAGACCAGGCCGCCGAGGATCAGCGCGCCGAGGTCCGCCCCGAGGATGCCGGCCACGGCCAGCGGGCCCGGGGTGGGCGGCACGAGGTGGTGGGTCAGGGTCATGCCGCAGCCCAGGGCGAGGGCGAGCGTCACGTAGCCGGCGCGCTTCACCCGGGCGATCGAGCGGGCCAGCGGGTTCATGATCACGTAGCCGGAGTCGCAGAACACCGGGATGGAGACCAGGGCGCCCACACTGCCCATCGCCCAGGGCTCGCGGCCGTGGCCGAAGACGCGCAGGAAGGCCAGCGCCAGGGCGTTGGCGGCGCCCGAGACCTCGAGGATCTTGCCGATGCCCACCCCGAGGCCGATCACGATCCCGATGGAGGCCAGGGTGTTGCCGAAGCCGGTGGTGATGGCGGCGACGATCTCGAGCACGGGCTGGCCCGCGACCAGACCTGTGACCAGCGCGGCGATGAGGAGGGCCACGAAGGCGTCCAGGCGGGTGCGCAGCACCAGGACGATGATGGTGGCGATGCCCAGGACCAGGGCCAGGAGGAGTTGGAGATCCACGGTGATGCAGCTCCTTGCGGACGGTGGAGGACGCGCGGCGCCCGGGCAGCGGTGCCCGGTGCCGGGGAATTGACGGACGGAACGGTTCATGTGAGGCTAATCACAGATAAGACATCTGACAAGGGGGTAGGGCCGCTGTGACATCGGAGACGTTCGTGCTCGGGGGCGGCACCACCGGCCGCCGCACCGTTCCCCGCCGGCCGGCGCGCACCCGCAGCGCTGCGCCGGACCTGGTCCGGGCGCCCGGCGCCGCCGGCACACTCGCGCGGACGGTGCCGGTCCCGGCGCAGCGGAGGGCGCCGGCTGCGGAGCGACGTGCCGATGGCTAGGAAGTCGCTGGTCGAGTCGGTCGCGGAGGAGCTGCTCGAGCGCATCCTGCGCGGCGAGGTCGCCCCGCACGAGGCCCTGCCGCCGGAGGCGCAGATCGCGAGGGAGCACGAGGTCAGCCGGCTCACCGTCCGGGAGGCGCTCAAGGCCCTGCAGGCGCAGAACATCGTCCAGGTCCGGCGCGGTCTCGGGACCTTCGTCAACCCGCCGGACGCGTGGACCGGTCTGGAGGCCATCCTCAAGGCGGCCTCCCGCGGCGTGGCCTCGAACCAGGTGGCCCTGCGGCTGCTGGAGGTCCGGCGCATGGTGGAGACCGGATCGGCGGAGCTGGCCGCCCAGCACGTGACCGAGGAGGACCTCGCCGCCATGGAGGCCGCCGTCCAGGAGCTGGAGCAGGCCCACGCTGCCCAGGACCTCGACGCCGTGACCGCCGCGGACATGGCCTTCCACGACGCCGTGCTGCGCGCCTCCGGCAACCCGTTCGTGCCCGTGCTGCTGGGCCAGCTCTCCCAGCTGCTCTACACCGAGCGGCGGGCCACCTCGGCCTTCCCGGAGGTCCAGCGCCACGCCATCCGGCACCACCGGCTGGTCCTGGCGGCCATCGCCTCCCGCGACCCCGCGGCCGCCCGCACGGCGATGGAGGAGCACCTCGACCAGACCTACGAGGACTACGAGCACTACATCGGCCGCCCGGCCGGCGCGGTCCCCGCACCCGACCACCCGACCCCGAACCCGAACCCGACCGACCAGCACAGCACAGGAGATGACTGACATGACCGAGACCCCTGCCTTCCCCGCCGAGCGCACCGCCGTGCTCACCGGCGCCGCCTCCGAGCGGGGCATCGGCCGCGCCGCCGCGGACCTGCTCGCGAGCCAGGGCTGGAGCGTGGCCATCCTGGACATCGACGGCGACGCGGCCGCCGAGGCCGCCCGGGACATCGCCGACCGGCACGGCGTGCCGGCGCTCGGGCTGCGCACCGACGTGTCCGACGAGGCCTCCGTGCACGAGGCCGTGGCCCGGGTGGAGGCCGAGCTGCCCGCGATCGTGGCCCTCGTGAACTGCGCCGGGATCAGCTCGCCCACCGACTTCATGGACGAGACCCGCGAGACCTGGGACCGGGTCTTCGCGATCAACATGACCGGCACGTTCCTGGTGACCCAGCGGGTCCTGGCCGGGATGATCGAGCGGAAGCTGGGCCGGGTGGTCAGCATCTCCTCGATCTCCGCCCAGCGCGGGGGCGGCACCTACTCCAAGTCCGCCTACAGCGCCTCCAAGGCCGCCATCATCGGCTTCACCCGGGCCGTGGCCCGCGAGATGGGCGAGCACGGGATCACGGTGAACTGCATCGCCCCCGGCCCCGTGGACACCGACATCATGGGCGGCACGCTGACCGAGGAGCGGAAGGCGGGAATGGCCAAGGACATCCTCGTGGGGCGGGTGGGCACCGTGCGGGACATGGCCGCCCTGCTCGCCTTCCTGGTCGGCGAGGACGCCGGCTACATCACCGCGGCGACCTACGACATCAACGGCGGGCTGCAGATCTCCTGATCCGCCGGAGTCCCCCGCCGGCGGCGGGGTGCGGCGCCGTCCGGACGGCCTCCGAGCGGCGCCGCCGCGCGGTCCAGGGGTCCCGCGCGGCCGAGGACACCGGCGCCGGCGTCAGGCCTCGGCGGCGGGGAGCATCGGCCGGTGCTCGTAGAAGGTCTGCAGCACCACGGTGGTGCGGGTGTTGACGGAGGCCGTGTGGCGGACCTCGTTGACGAGCGCCTCGAGCTCCTTGGGCGAGCCCACCCTGACGAACAGCATGTAGGCGGCGTCCCCGGCCACCGAGTGGCAGGCCTCGATCGCCGTGAGCGGCTGGAGGAGCTCGGGGGCGTTGTCGGGCTGACGCGGATCGAGCGGGGTGATCTCGATGAACGCCGACAGCGGCTTGCCGACGGCCTCGGGGTCGAGGATCGCCTGGTAGCCGACGATCACACCGCTGCTCTCCAGCTTCCGCAGGCGCGCCTGCACGGCCGAGGTCGAGAGGCCGACCCGTTCGGAGAGCTGGGCGAGGGTGGCGCGCGGGTCGTGGGACACCTCGGTGGCCAGCCGTACGTCGACAGGGTCGTCCATGGCCCGAACGCTATCAGCTGCTCGGGACGCGAGGGTTGACAGACCCCCGAGTGCATGTGAATCTTCCTGCATGTGAGCGGTATCACCGTAATTTTTCCGCCGATTCGACGACAGGAGGGTTTCCATGTCCACGTCATTGCAGACGGTGCCGGCCATCATCGGAGAGCCTGAGGTCGTGGAGGACGCCCGCGCCGTGGAGTCGGGCCCGGCGTGGCTGCGGCTGAAGGCTGCGGCCACCGCGCTGCAGGCCCTGCAGGTCACGGACGGGTCGGTCCCGGAGGCCTCCGACCACCCGGCGGCGCGCGAGCTCGTCGGGCGGATCGTGGCGTCGATCGCGGAACTGGCTCCACTGTTCCCGCACGACGCGGCGTACCTGGCGGCCCTGCCGGCCGACTTCGCCCGCTGGGCGGACGGGGGGTTCGGGGCACCGGACTTCCTGGACTCCCTCGTCGAGTTCCAGCCGCAGCAGCACCGGGTCGACGGCCTCCGGCACCTCGTCGTGTTCCCGATGTACACCCAGAACGGCTCGGCGCACCGGTACGTCGAGGCCCTGATCGTCGAGGCGATCTGGCCCGAGTTCATCGCCGCGCTCGAGGCCGGGCACTACGGCAACGACCTGTTCGTGTCCCTGCGGCTGATCGACTTCACCCCGGGGTACGCCACGAACTCGGCGGTGCTGTTCCCCGAGACGGTCGCCGTGCGGGAGACCCCGCGCTTCACCTGGGGAGCCATCTTCCAGGACCGCGAGGCGGCCCGCTACCGCCGTGTGGTCACCGCGGCCGCCGGCATCACCCAGCTGGACCTGCCCGGCGAGGCCGCGGCGCTGCTCGCCGACCAGGACCTGGCCGAGAAGACCTTCGTGATGTGGGACATGATCCACGACCGCACGCACATGCGCGGCGATCTGCCGTTCGACCCCTTCATGATCAAGCAGCGGATGCCGTTCTTCCTGTACTCCCTGGAGGAGCTGCGCTGCGACCTGACGGCGTTCCGCGAGTCGGTCACCATCGAGCGCGCGCTCACCGCGCGCACGGCGGCCGGCGAGGAGCTCACCGCGCTCGAGGAGCAGACCCGCCGGCACGGGAAGCTCGTGCAGTACGCGGTGATCTTCGACCGGATCTTCCGCTTCGCCATCACCGGGTCGCGGGTCCGCAACTACGACGGGCTGGGCGGGCAGCTGCTGTTCGCCTGGCTCCACCGCCGGCACGTGCTGCGGTGGCGCGACGTCGAGCTCAGCGTCGACTGGGACCGGGTCGCCGATGCGGTGGTCGAGCTCGGCGACGCGATCGACCAGCTGTACTGGGAGTCGATCGACCGCCCGAAGACGGTGCACTGGCTGAAGGCCTACGAGCTCGTCGCCTCCGTGGTCACCCCGCACCCCGCCTCGGCCTGGGCGCAGGGGCTCCCGCGCGAGGTCCTCGCCGGGCCGCCGAAGGGGTACACGGACCTGGTGCTGGACGACGAGTTCCCGCTGTCGATGTTCTTCGAGGCGCTCGAGAAGAAGATGCGGGGCGTCATCGCCTCGACGACCGGCATCCGTGCCTCGGACGACTGAGCGATGACCGATCTGACCGGCCGCACCGTGCTGATCGCCGGCGCGACCAGCGCCTCCGGTCTGGCGGCGACGCGTGCCCTGACCGCCGCCGGGGCCCGCGTCGTCGCCACGGGCCGCAGCGCCGGGAAGCTCGCGCCGCTCGCCGCCCTGGGGGCTCGCGTGGACGCGCTGGACCTCGCGGACGAGCACGCGGTGCTCGCGCTGTCCCGCCGGCTGCGCCACGACGGGATGCCGATCGACGGGCTCCTCCACCTCGTCGGCGGCTGGCGGGGCGGCGGCGGGCTCGCCGGGCAGACGGAGGACGACTACCGCGCGCTGGAGCCCTCGTTCTCCGCGCTGCGGCACCTGAGCCGGGCCTTCGACGAGGACCTGCGGGCCTCACCGGCGGGCCGGCTGGCGATCGTGTCCTCGACCGCGGTCGCCCGCCCCCTGGCGGGCGGCGCCAACTACGCCGCGGTCAAGGCCGCCGGCGAGGCGTGGACCCGGGCGGTGGCCCACGGATACGCGAGGTCGGCCCGCGAGGCCGGCGCCCCGCTGCGTGCCGCGGCCGTGATCTTCCGGGTGCAGGCCCTGGCCGGCCTGGAGGATCGTCTCGCCGCGGCCTACGCCGGGCTGTGGGACGCCGAGGCCGCGGCACTGAACGACTCGACGATCGAACTCGCGCAGGAAGGACGAAGCACCCCATGACCAGGCTGCACGACACGGAGCTGCGGGGATTCGCCTCCGACAACTACTCCGGGGTCCACCCGGAGGTGCTCGACGCCCTGGCCGAGGCCAACGGCGGCCACCAGGTCGCCTACGGCGAGGACGTCTACACGGCGAAGCTGCAGGAGGTGATCGTGCGGCACTTCGGCGAGGGCGCGTCGGTGTGGCCGGTCTTCAACGGCACGGGCGCCAACGTCGTCGGCCTCCAGTCGATGCTCCCGCGCTGGGGCGCCGTGATCTGCGCGGACACGGCGCACATCCACGTCGACGAGGGCGGTGCGCCCGAGAAGTCCGCCGGCCTCAAGCTGCTGCCCGTGCCCACGGCGGACGGCAAGCTCACGCCCGAGGGGATCGCCGCGGAGGCCTGGGGCTGGGGGGACGAGCACCGCGCCCAGCCGCTCGTCGTCCACCTCACCCAGTCCACCGAGCTCGGCACCCTGTACACGCCGGACGAGATCCGGGCCGTCGCGGACCACGCGCACGCGCAGGGCATGTCCGTCCACCTGGACGGGGCCCGGCTCTCGAACGCGGCGGCCGCCCTCGGCCTGCCCCTGCGCGCCTTCACCACCGACGTCGGCGTCGACGTGCTCAGCCTCGGCGGCACCAAGAACGGGGCGCTGGGCGCCGAGGCGGTGGTGGTCCTGAACCGGGCCGCGTCCCAGGGGCTGGTCTACCTGCGGAAGCACCAGATGCAGCTCGCGTCGAAGATGCGCTTCGTCTCGGCCCAGCTGCTGGCGCTCCTGGACGGGGACCTGTACCTGCGCACCGCCGGCCATGCGAACGCGATGGCCCGGCGCCTGCGCGACGGCATCGAGGCGGGCATCGCCGACGGGTCGATGCCCGGCGTCGCCTTCACCCAGCAGACCCAAGTGAACGCCGTCTTCGCCGTCCTGCCCGACGGCGTCGCCGACCGCCTCCGCCGGCGCTTCCGGTTCTACGACTGGGACGCCGCGACGGGCGAGGTGCGCTGGGTGTGCAGCTTCGACACCACGGCCGAGGACGTCGACGCCTTCGTGGCGGCCCTCCGGTCCGAGCTCGCGGCCGAGCCGCAGGTGGTGGCATAGCCCCGGCGCCGCCGTGCGGGGGCCGGGCACCGAGGGCGGGGACGGCGCTCACCTGCGTCCCGCCGCCGTCGGGCACCCCGCCGGCCGTCCTCGAGCGCCGTCCTCATCCGCCGTCCTCAGCCGCCGTCGAGGAGCTGGCGCAGGGTCAGGGCGTTGCGCACGGCGTGGCCGTGGCCGTCGTTGTTGAAGTAGGCGTAGACCTCGTGCCCGGCCCGGTCCCACTCGCGGATCCGCTCCGCCCACCACGCCAGGTCCGCGTCCGGGTAGGACCCGGCGTACAGGTGGTGGTGGTCCGGGCCGTGGAAGCGGACGTAGACCACCGGGGCGGTGGCCTCCAGGACGCAGGGCAGCCCCGCCCCGCTCATGACGCAGTAGGCCGCGCCGTGCCGGCGCAGGAGCGCGAACACCTCCGGGTGCACCCAGCTGTCGTGGCGGAACTCCACGGCCACCTGGATCCAGTCCGGCAGCGCGGCCAGGAACCAGTCCAGCCGGGCGTCGTCACGGGCGTGGGTGGGGGCGAGCTGCACCAAGAGCACGCCCCGCCGGTCCCGCAGCTCGTGCCAGGACGCGGCGATGCGCCGCGCCCAGGTCTCCGGCGCGTAGAGCCTCTTGGCGTGCGTCAGGCCGCGGGGCGCCTTCACCGACATCCGGAAGCCCGGCGGCAGGCGCCGGTTCCACCCGGCGAAGGTGCTCTCGCGCGGCCACCGGTAGAAGCTCGCGTTGAGCTCCACGGTGGAGAAGACCTCGGCGTAGCGCGCCAGGCGCCCGGCCCGGGGCGTGCCCGTCGGATAGAGGACGTGCTCCCAGTGGTCGTAGCTCCACCCGGAGGTGCCGATGTGCCAGCCCATCCGCCCACGCTATCCCGGTGCCGCGGCCGGTCCCGCCGCGTCGTCGTCGGGTCCGTCCCCGGGGCCGGGCACGACGACGACGGGCCCGGTCACCAGCGGGGGTGGACGCTCTCGCGGAAGTGGGCGTCGTAGATCCGGCGGACCCCCTCGTCGAGGTCACGGCCCAGGGACCCGGTGTCCGCGGCCGAGGCGTTGGCGCGGGCCTGCTCCACGCTGCGCGCCCCCGGGATCACCGTGCTGACGCCGTCCTGGGCGATCACCCACGCGAGGGCGGCCTGGGCGGTGGGGGTGCCCTCCGGCAGCAGCTCGGAGAACTCCCGGACCGCCTCGAGGCCGCGCTCGAAGTCGACCCCGGAGAATGTCTCGCCGACGTCGAAGGCGCCGCCGGTGCGGTTGTAGTTGCGGTGGTCGTCCTCCGCGAACCGGGTGTCCTTCGTGTACTTCCCGGAGAGCAGGCCCGAGGCCAGGGGCACCCGGGCGATGATCCCGACGCCGGCCTCCCGCGCCGCCGGCAGCACGGCGTCCAGCGGCTTGAGCCGGAAGGCGTTGAGGATGATCTGCACCGTGGCGGTGTTCCCGCGCGCGATCGCGGCCAGGGCCTCGTCGGTGCGCTCCACGCTCACGCCGTAGTGGCGGATCGCGCCCTCCTCCACGAGGGTGTCCAGCGCGTCGTAGACCTCCTGGTCGCTGTAGACCGGCGTGGGCGGGCAGTGCAGCTGGACCAGGTCGAGGGTGTCGGTGCCCAGGTTCCGCCGGGAGCGGTCCACCCACTGCCGGAAGTGGGCCAGGACGTAGTTCTCGGGGACCTGGTCCACGCGCCGGCCCATCTTCGTGGCCACGGTGACGTCCAGCTCCGGGTGCTCCTGCAGGAACGCCCCGATCGTCTGCTCGCTGCGCCCGTCGCCGTAGACGTCGGCGGTGTCGAAGAAGTTCACCCCGGACTCCACGGCCGCCTCCAGGACGGCGGTGGCCTCGGCCGGCTCGACCTCGCCCCAGTCGGCGCCCAGCTGCCAGGTGCCCAGGCCCACGGTGGAGACGGTCCGTCCGGTTCTGCCCAGTGTGCGGTGTTCCATGCGTCGTGTCGTCCGTTCCGTCTTCGGTGGGAGTCCCCGCTTGCGCGGGGGACGGCGCCCCGCCGATCGGGTGGCACCGGGGTCAACCATGCGGTGCGGCGGCCTCCGTGCGCAAGCATCCGCGCCGCGGCCGCCCTGCGAGGAGCCCTCCGGGAGAGTCCCGGATGTGCCCGGCCGGCCCGTGGAGTACCGTTTCGGCCATGATCGACGAGGACGGCGCGCGTGCCGCGCGCCCTCAGCGCGCCCCCAACATCCGGGACGTGGCACGGGCGGCCGGGGTCTCCCACCAGACGGTCTCCCGGGTGCTCAACGGTCATCCGAACCTGCGGGACTCCACGCGCCGGCGGGTGCTCCAGGCCATGGAGGAGCTGCGCTTCCGGCCCAACCGGGCCGCGCGGGCCCTGGTCACGAGCGAGTCCCGGATCATCGGGGCCCTGGTCTCCTCGGGTGCCGAGTACGGGCCCACGGCGAGCCTGCAGGCGGTCCAGACCGCGGCCACCGAGGCCGGCTACGTGGTGGACACCGCGCACATCGACCACGCGGACCGGTCCTCCATCGAGGCGGCGCTCGGCCGGCTGATGGACCACGCGGTCGAGGGGCTGGTGCTGCTGGCCCCGCAGTCGGCCACCCTGGAGGTGATCGAGCAGCTCTCCATCCGGATCCCCTTCGTCACGGTGCACTCGCTGCACGGCACGGACCACCGGATGTCCGTGGACCAGCTGGCCGGCGCCCGGCGGGCCACCCGGCACCTGCTCGAGCTGGGCCACCGGCGGGTGCTGCACGTGCCCGGCCCGGAGGGCTGGGTCGAGACCGACGCCCGGCGCCAGGGCTACCGCGAGGAGATGGCCGCCTGGGGGCTCGAGCCCGCCCTCGCCGCCGCGGGGGAGTGGACGGCGGAGTCCGGCTACCGCGTGGGCCTGGCCGTGCGGGAGCGCCGGGACTTCACCGGCGTGGTCTCCGGCAACGACCACATCGCGCTCGGGCTGGTGCACGCCTTCGCCGAGGTGGGGTTGGAGGTGCCCGGGGACATCAGCGTGGTCGGCTTCGACGACGTCCCCGAGTCGGCGCACTTCCTGCCGCCGCTGACGACCGTCCGGCAGGACTTCCCCGAGCTCGGCCGCCGCTGCGTGACGGTGCTCCTGGCGGAGCTGCGCGGCGACGAGCCCGTCCAGCCCGGGGACGTGGTGCCCGAGCTCGTGCTGCGCCGCTCCACGGCGCCGCCACCCGCCTGACGCCCCCGGGCTGGTCGTTACCAAACCGTTATGTGACACTGTGGTGCACCTCACTCCGCAGCGGGGTACGTTGTCCCGGACATACAGATGTGACCGTTCACATTCGGTTCCGGTGGCCAGCGAGCGCCGGACCCGGAGCGGACGGCCGGAGCGACAACGAGGTCCACCGTGAGCCAGAGCAGCACCATCCCCACGTACGTCGTCGGCGTCGACTACGGCACCCTCTCCGGGCGCGCCGTGGTCGTGCGGGTGCACGACGGCGCCGAGCTGGGCTCCGCCGTGCACGAGTACCGGCACGGCGTGATGGACACCGTGCTGGCCGCCACCGGCGCGCCCCTGCCGCCCGAGTGGGCCCTGCAGGTGCCCGCCGACTACGTCGAGGTGCTGCGCCAGGCGGTGCCCGCGGCGGTGCGCGCCGCCGGGGTGGACCCCGCCGCCGTGGTGGGCATCGGCACCGACTTCACCGCGTGCACCATGGTCCCCGTGGTGGCCGACGGCACGCCCCTCAACGAGCTGCCCGGGCTGGCGGACCGCCCGCACGCCTACGTGAAGCTGTGGCGACACCACGCCGCCCAGGCCCAGGCCGACCGCATCAACGAGCTCGCCGCCCGGCGGGGGGAGCGCTGGCTGCCCCGCTACGGCGGGCTGATCTCCAGCGAGTGGGAGTTCGCCAAGGGCCTGCAGCTGCTCGAGGAGGACCCGGAGCTCTACCACCGGATGGACCACTGGGTGGAGGCCGCGGACTGGATCGTGTGGCAGCTGACCGGCAGCTACGTGCGCAACGCCTGCTCGGCCGGCTACAAGGGCATCCTGCAGGACGGGCAGTACCCGGACCGGGACTTCCTGGCCGCGCTGAACCCGGACTTCGCCGGCTTCGCCGAGGAGAAGGTCGACCACCCCGTGGGCGCCCTCGGCGCCGCGGCCGGCACGCTCAGCGCCGAGGCGGCCGCGTGGACGGGTCTTCCGGCCGGCATCGCGGTGGCCGTCGGCAACGTCGACGCCCACGTGTGCGCCCCGGCCGCCCGGGCCACCGACCCGGGGCAGATGGTCGCGATCATGGGCACCTCCACCTGCCACGTCATGAGCTCGGACACCCTGCGGGAGGTCCCCGGCATGTGCGGCGTGGTGGACGGCGGGATCATCGACGGGCTCTACGGCTACGAGGCCGGCCAGTCCGGGGTGGGGGACATCTTCGGCTGGTTCACCGCCCACTTCGTGCCCGGCGCCCTGCGCGAGGAGGCCGCCGCCCGCGGGCTCAGCGTGCACGAGCTGCTCACCGAGCAGGCGAGCCGCGAGCCGGTGGGCGCCCACGGGCTCCTGGCCCTGGACTGGCAGTCCGGCAACCGCTCGGTGCTCGTGGACCACGAGCTCTCCGGGCTGCTCGTGGGACTCACCCTCGCCACCCGCCCCCACGAGGTCTACCGGGCGCTGCTGGAGGCCACCGCCTTCGGCACCCGCACCATCGTCGAGACCTTCGCGGCCTCGGGGATCCCCGTCACCGAGTTCGTGGCGGCCGGCGGACTGATCAAGAACGCGTTCCTGATGCAGATCTACGCGGACGTGCTGGGCATGCCCATCTCCGTCATCGGCAGCGACCAGGGCCCCGCCCTCGGCTCCGCGATCCACGCCGCCGTGGCCGCCGGCGCCTATCCCGACGTCCGGACCGCCGCCGGGGCCATGGGCCGGCTGGAGCACGCCGCGTACACCCCGGACCCCGCCCGCACCGAGGCCTACTCGGCGCTCTACGCGGAGTACACCGCGCTGCACGACCACTTCGGCCGCGGCGGCAACGACGTCATGCGCCGGCTCAAGGCGCTGCGCCGCCACGCACGATCCACCCAGGAGGTCTCCGCATGAACACCCTGACGCCCGAGCTCGAGGAGCGCGTGGCCCGGACCCGGCAGGAGGTCGCCGACCTGCACGCCGAACTGGTGCGCTACGGCCTCGTGGTGTGGACCGCCGGCAACGTGTCCGGGCGGGTCCCCGGCACCGACCTGTTCGTCATCAAGCCCAGCGGCGTGAGCTACGACGAGCTCGGTCCCGAGAACCAGATCCTCTGCGACCTCGACGGCCGCCCCGTGTCCGGCACCCCGGGCGCGGAGCGCTCGCCCTCCAGCGACACCGCCGCCCACGCCTACGTGTACCGGCACATGCCCGAGGTCGGGGGAGTGGTGCACACCCACTCGCCCTACGCCACGGCGTGGGCCGCCCGCGGCGAGCCCGTCCCCTGCGTCCTCACGGCCATGGCGGACGAGTTCGGCGGGGAGATCCCCGTGGGGCCCTTCGCGATCATCGGCGACGACTCGATCGGGCGCGGCATCGTGGAGACCCTCTCCGGGCACCGCTCCCGCGCGGTGCTGATGCGCAACCACGGCCCCTTCACGATCGGCAAGGACGCCCGCGACGCCGTCAAGGCCGCCGCCATGCTCGAGGACGTCGCGCGCACCGTGCACCTGTCCCGCCAGCTGGGCGAGCCGCTGCCCATCGACCCCAGCCACGTCGACTCCCTGTTCGACCGGTACCAGAACGTCTACGGCCAGCAGCCCGCCACCACCCCCTCGACCCCAGGAGCGCACTCCCTTGAGCCCTCTCAGCACCACTCTTGAGCCCTACGAGGTCTGGTTCCTCACCGGCAGCCAGGACCTCTACGGCGAGGAGACGCTCCGCCAGGTGGCCGAGCAGTCCCGCGCGATCGTCGGGATGCTCGACGACGCCGGACTGCCGGTCCGCGTGGTGTGGAAGCCCACCCTCAAGGACGCCGCCTCCATCCGCCGCACCGCGCTGGAGGCCAACGCCGAGGACCACGTGATCGGCGTGATCGCGTGGATGCACACCTTCAGCCCCGCCAAGATGTGGATCACCGGCCTGGACACGCTGCGCAAGCCGCTGCTGCACCTGCACACCCAGATCAACGTCGAGCTGCCCTGGGGCGAGATCGACTTCGACTTCATGAACCTCAACCAGGCCGCGCACGGGGACCGGGAGTTCGGCTACATCCAGACCCGGCTCGACGTCCCGCGCAAGACCGTGGTGGGCCACGCCTCCAACCCCGAGGTCACCGGCCAGATCGCCGCCTGGCAGCGCGCCTGCGCCGGCCGGGCCGCGGTCCAGGGGCTGCGGATCGCCCGCTTCGGGGACAACATGCGCAACGTCGCCGTGACCGAGGGCGACAAGACGGAGGCCGAGCTGCGGTTCGGGGTCTCGGTGAACACCTGGGGGGTCAACGACCTCGTGGCCGTGGTGGACGCCCAGGCCGAGGACCGCGTGGACGAGCTCGTCGCCGAGTACGAGGAGCTCTACGACGTGGCCCCCGAGCTGCGCCGCGGCGGCGAGCGCCACGAGTCCCTGCGCTGCGGGGCCCGGCAGGAGCTGGGGCTGCTCCAGTTCCTCGAGGAGGGCGGCTTCGGCGCCTTCACCACGAACTTCGAGGACCTCGGCGGGCTGCGCCAGCTGCCGGGCCTGGCCGTGCAGCGGCTCATGGCCCGCGGCTACGGCTTCGGCGCGGAGGGCGACTGGAAGACGGCGCTGCTGGTGCGGGCCGCGAAGGTGATGGGCGCCGGGCTGCCCGGGGGCGCCTCCCTGATGGAGGACTACACCTACCACCTGGTCCCCGGCGAGGAGAAGATCCTCGGCGCCCACATGCTGGAGATCTGCCCGACCCTCACCACGGCGCGGCCCTCCCTCGAGGTGCACCCGCTGGGCATCGGCGGCAAGGAGGACCCGGTGCGCCTGGTGTTCGACACCGACGCCGGCCCGGGCGTGGTCGTGGCGATGTCCGACATGCGCGACCGGTTCCGGCTCACGGCCAACACCGTCGACGTCGTGCCCCCGGACGCCCCGCTGCCGCACCTGCCGGTGGCCCGGGCGGTGTGGCGCCCGCAGCCGGACCTGGCGACCTCGGCCGCGGCCTGGCTCACCGCCGGGGCCGCCCACCACACGGTGCTCAGCACCGCCGTGGGCGCGGACGTGATCCGCGACTTCGCGGAGATCACCGGCACCGAGCTGCTGCTCATCGACGACTCCACCACCCTGCGCGAGTTCCAGCGCGAGGTGCGCTGGAACGCCGCGTACTACCGCCTCGCCCAGACGCTCTGACCCGCTCCGCCACGCACACACCACCTCCGTTCCACCGACCCACCACGAGCACAGCACGGGCCCAGCACGGGCCCAGCACGGACTTCCGGCCACCGGGGACCGGACCGACGAAAGGCACGACCATGACCGCGAAGACCCACCTGCAGCGGACCCTCACCGGGGTGACCGCACTGACCCTCGTCCTGGGCCTCAGCGCCTGCGGCGGCAGCCGCGGCGCCGGCGCGGAGGAGGGCTCCAACGAGGGCGCCCGGATCGGGGTGGCCATGCCCACCCAGCAGTCCGAGCGCTGGATCGCCGACGGCGAGAACGTCAAGGCGGAGCTCGAGGAGCTCGGCTACGAGGTGGACCTCCAGTACGCCAACGACGACATCCCCACCCAGATCTCCCAGATCGAGAACATGATCAACGGCGGGGCGAAGGCCCTGGTGATCGCCTCGATCGACGGCACCACGCTCACCAGCGTGCTCGACACCGCGGAGTCCCAGGACATCCCCGTGATCGCCTACGACCGGCTCATCAACGAGTCCGACACCGTGGACTACTACACGACCTTCGACAACTACGAGGTGGGCGTGCAGCAGGGCACCTCCCTGCTCACCGGTCTGGGGATCCTCGACGAGAACGGCGAGCCGACCGGGGAGAAGGGCCCCTTCAACGTGGAGCTCTTCGCCGGCAGCCCCGACGACAACAACGCCACCTTCTTCTGGAACGGCGCCATGGACACCCTCAAGCCCTACCTGGACGACGGCACCCTCAACGTGCCCAGCGGGCAGACCGAGTTCGAGCAGGCCGCCATCCTGCGCTGGCTGCCGGACACCGCCCAGGACCGCATGGAGGACCTCATCACCGTGGGCGGCGGCGAGCAGCTCGACGGCGTGCTCTCCCCCTACGACGGGCTGTCGATCGGGATCATCTCCGCCCTGCGCTCCGGCGGCTACGCCAAGGACGAGCTGCCGGTGGTCACCGGACAGGACGCCGAGGTGGGCTCCGTGAAGTCGATCGTCAACGACGAGCAGTACTCCACGATCTTCAAGGACGTGCGCGAGCTCGGCGAGCGCGCGGTCGTGATGGTCGACTCCCTGATGAAGGGCGAGGAGCCGGAGGTCAACGACGAGGAGACCTACGACAACGGCGTGAAGGTCGTCCCCGCCTACCTGCTGGAGTCCCAGATCGTCACGAAGGACAACTACCAGGAGGTCCTCGTGGACAGCGGCTACTACGAGGCCTCCGAGCTCGAGTAGGCACCATCGGACCGGCCGGGCGGCCCCTCCGCCCGGCCGGTCGTCACCCCAGCCCGCCACCACTCCCGCTCCATCACCACTCCAGCCCCAGACAAGGAGACCCGCATGAGCGAGCACGTGCTCGAGATGCGCCGGATCAGCAAGTCCTTCCCCGGCGTCAAGGCGCTGCAGGACGTCAACCTCGCCGTCGCCCGCGGTGAGGTGCATGCGATCTGCGGGGAGAACGGCGCCGGCAAGTCCACCCTCATGAAGGTGCTCTCCGGCGTCTACCCGCACGGCACCTACGAGGGCGACATCGTCCTGGACGGGCAGACCGTCTCCTTCCGCGACATCAAGGACAGCGAGCGCAGCGGCGTGGTGATCATCCACCAGGAGCTGGCGCTGTCCCCGTTCCTGTCCGTGGCCGAGAACATCTTCCTGGGCAACGAGCGCGCCACCCGCGGGGTCATCGACTGGAACGAGACCAATGTCCGGGCCGCCGAGCTGCTCCGGCGCGTGGGCCTGGACCTGAACCCGGTCACCCGGGCCGGGGACATCGGGGTGGGCAAGCAGCAGCTCGTGGAGATCGCCAAGGCGCTGTCCAAGGACGTGAAGCTGCTGATCCTCGACGAGCCCACCGCCGCGCTCAACGACGAGGACTCCGCGCACCTGCTGGGACTCGTCCGGGGCCTGCGGGAGGACGGGATCACCTGCATCATCATCAGCCACAAGCTCAACGAGATCCGGGCGATCGCCGACTCCGTGACCATTCTGCGCGACGGCCGGACCATCGAGACCCTCAGCCTGCACGACGGCTCGGTTACCGAGGACCGGATCATCAAGGGCATGGTCGGCCGTGAGCTCACCAACCGGTACCCGGAGCGGACCCCCGAGATCGGGGAGGAGGTGCTGCGCGTGGAGCACTGGACGGTGCACCACCCCCAGGAGCACTCCCGGGTGGTCGTGGACGACGCGCACCTGTCCGTGCGGGCCGGCGAGATCGTCGGGATCGCCGGGCTCATGGGCGCCGGGCGGACCGAGCTGGCGATGAGCATCTTCGGGCGCAGCTACGGGTCCGGCATCACCGGGACCCTGTACAAGAACGGCCGGGAGATCAGCTGCCGGACCGTGCAGGAGGCCATCCGGCACGGGATCGCCTACGCCACGGAGGACCGCAAGCGCTACGGGCTCAACCTCATCGACGACATCAAGCGGAACATCTCCGCCGCCGCCCTGCCCAAGCTGGCTTCCGCGGGGTGGGTGGACGGCGGCCGCGAGACACTCGTCGCCCAGGGCTACCGGAAGAGCATGAACATCAAGGCGCCGTCCGTGGCGGCCGTCACCGGCAAGCTCTCCGGCGGCAACCAGCAGAAGGTCGTGCTGTCCAAGTGGATGTTCGCCGACCCGGACGTGCTGATCCTCGACGAGCCCACGCGCGGCATCGACGTGGGCGCGAAGTACGAGATCTACACGATCATCAACCAGCTGGCCGCGCAGGGCAAAGCCGTCCTGGTGATCTCCTCCGAGCTGCCGGAGCTCCTGGGGATCTGCGACCGCATCTACACGCTCGCCGAGGGCCGGATCACCGCCGAGGTCCCCATCGCCGAGGCCACCCCCGAACGACTCATGCAGCACATGACCAAGGAGAAGGACTGACCATGGTTTCCACCCTCGCCGACGAGGACCGGGTCCTCAGCACCAGGAGCCCGAAGAAGCCCTCGACCGTGGCCGACGCCGGGCGGTTCCTCACCAGCCGGCTGCGCCAGATCGGCATCTTCCTGGCCCTGCTGGTCATCGTGACGCTGTTCCAGGTGCTCACGGGCGGCGCCCTGCTCCAGCCGGACAACGTCTCCAACATCATCGTCCAGAACAGCTACATCCTGCTGCTGGCCATCGGGATGGTCATGATCATCGTGGCCGGCCACATCGACCTCTCGGTGGGCTCCGTGGCCGCGTTCGTGGGCGCCATGTCCGGGATCATGATCCGGGACTGGAGCCTGCCGTGGTGGGTGGCCCTCGTGGCGTCCCTCGCGGTCGGCGCCCTCGTGGGGGCCTGGCAGGGCTTCTGGGTGGCCTACATCGGCATCCCGGCCTTCATCGTCACCCTCGCGGGCATGCTCGTCTTCCGCGGCCTCACCCAGATCGTGCTGGAGAACCAGCGCATCACCGGGTTCCCGACGGAGTACCGCCAGCTCGGCGGCGGGTCCCTCTTCCCGGGCCTGTTCCCGCCCGAGACCAACATCCTGGACTGGACCACGGTGGGCCTGGGCCTGTTCGCCACCGCCCTGCTGGTCGTCAGCCAGCTGCGCGGCCGGGCCACCCGGGCCAAGCTCGGCCTGGACGACGAGCCCCGCGCCTGGTTCCTCACCCGGCTGGTCTTCGGCGTCGTCGTCGTCCTGGGTCTGACCTTCCTGCTCGCCAGCTCCCGAGGCGGCACCCCGATCGTGCTCGTGGTGCTCGGCGTGCTGGTGGTCGCCTACAGTGCGGTGATGAACCGGACCGTCTTCGGCCGGCACGTCTACGCCCGCGGCGGCAACCTGCAGGCGGCCCAGCTCTCGGGCGTGAACACCAAGCGCGTCGACTTCCTGCTGTTCGTCAACATGGGGGTGCTGGCCGCCCTGGCGGGCCTCGTGTTCACCGGCCGCCTGAACTCCGCCGGCCCCGGGGCCGGCAACCTCTTCGAGCTGGACGCGATCGCCGCGGCGTTCATCGGCGGCGCCGCCGTGACCGGCGGCGTGGGCACCATCATCGGCGCCATCACCGGCGGACTGATCATGGGCGTGCTCAACAACGGCATGTCGCTCATGGGCGTGGGGATCGACTACCAGCAGTTCATCAAGGGCCTGGTGCTGCTGCTCGCCGTCGGCTTCGACGTCTTCAACAAGCGGCGGGCCTCCAACGCCCTGAAGTAGCGGCGCGGCAGCGACGGAGGGGCCCGCCCGGCATGCTGCCGGGCGGGCCCCTCCGTCGTCGCCTGCCGCGGCGCCCTGCCGGGGCCGTGGCGGACACGGCCGTCTAGCGGCGGCCGCCCTTGTTCTCGCGCCGCTTCGCCATGACGCGGCTGAAGACGGCGGTGCCGACCATGAAGAGGATCTTGCGCATGCTGCTGCTCCTTCCGTTGTTCCTCCCGGGAGCCGCCCTCCGTGCGCCGGAGGGGATCCGGGCGGGTCCGCGGCACGCCTGTCGGCGTGCCCGGTGCGGACCGCATTGGTCCCACGCTACGGGGTCCGGCCCGAAAAGGTAAGTGAGCTGAAGAATCGGTGGGGGGCCGGACCCACGTCAGCGGGTGGGGCGGTGCCCGGCGTCGTCGTACGCGCGGCAGGCCACGAGCAGCACCCCGCCGCGGACGTTCCCCACGCGGGCGGCCTCCACGCCCGCGCCGGCGGGGCCGGCGCCGATCGCCGTCCGGCGGCGTCCGCCCTAGGCCGGACGCCGCAGCGGGCTCCGGGCGGCGCGCAGGTGCGCCAGGACCGCGGCGGTGACCTCCTCCGGGCGCTCCTCGGCGAGGAAGTGGCCGGCGTCCACGGCGCGACCCGTGGCCCGGGGGAAGTGGCGCCGCCACAGCTCGAGCGGGTCCTCCCGGGCGCCCACCCGGCCGCGGGCGCCCCACAGCACCAGCGCGGGGGTCTCGAGCCGGGCGTCCTCGTCGGCCCGGTCGATCTCCACGTCGGGGCCGGCCGCGGCGCGGTAGTCGCGGCACCAGGCGTCGACCACGGACGGGTCGCGCGCGGCCTCCTCGTAGGCGGCGAGCGCGGCGGGGTGGAACGCGACCTCGGTGCCGCTGAGGCCCTGCAGCGTCGCGCGCACGAAGTACACGGGGTCGTGGCCGATCAGGGTCTGCGGCAGCCCGCCGCCCTGGGCGAGGAAGGCCCAGTGGTAGTACTTCTGCACCAGCCAGGCATCCATCGACCGCCACACCTCCAGCGTGGGCAGGATGTCGAGCAGGGCGACCGAGAGCACCGCCTCGGGGGCGTCGAAGGCCATCCGGTGGGCGGTCCGGGCGCCGCGGTCGTGCCCGACGACGTGGAACCGCTCGTGCCCCAGGGCGCGCATGAGCCGGATCTGGTCGGCGGCCATCGCCCGGAAGGTGAAGTCCTCGCTGTCCGTCCAGGAGCGGCCGTAGCCGCGCAGGTCGGCCGCGACGACGGTGAACTCCTCGGCGAGCACGGGGGCCAGGGCGTGCCACATCGCGTGCGTCTGCGGGAAGCCGTGCAGCAGCAGCACGGGTGGGCCGTCGCCGCCCGTGCGGGCGTGGACCACGCCGTCGGGGACGGGGACGTCCTGGGGTGCGAAGTCGGCGAGCACGGTTCCTCCTGGCGGTCGGATCGGCACAGCGGGCCCGGGGCGGGCCCGGACGGCGCGGCCCCGGGGGTTGTCCCGGCGGGCCGGAGCGCACATGCTCAAGGAAACACCAGGACGCGACCGGGAGACACCCCCATGAACCACGCCCCCGTCCAGTTCGCCGGCCGGGCGAGCGCCTCGCAGGAGCTCGTGGCCGCGGCCGATCGGTACACGGCCCGGACCTACTCCCCGCTGGAGGTCGTCGTCGCCCGGGCGCACGGTGCCACCCTCACGGACGTGGAGGGCCGGGAGTACCTGGACTTCCTCGCCGGCTACTCGGCGCTGAACTTCGGGCACGGCCACCCGGCGGTCCTGGCGGCCGCCCGGGCCCAGCTGGAGCGGGTGACCCTGACCAGCCGTGCCGTGCACAACGACCAGCTCGGGCCCTTCGCCCGGGAGCTGTGCGAGCTGCTCGGCCAGGACATGATGCTGCCGATGAACACCGGCGCCGAGGCCGTCGAGTCGGCGATCAAGCTCGCCCGGAAGTGGGGCTACGAGCGCAAGGGGGTGGCCCCCGGGCGGGCGCGGATCGTCGTGGCGGCGGGCAACTTCCACGGCCGCACCACCACGGTCGTCAGCTTCTCCGACGACGACGACGCGCACCGCAACTACGGCCCCTACACCCCGGGCTTCGACACCGTGCCCTTCGGGGACCTCGCCGCGCTCGAGGCCGCGCTCACGGAGGACACCGTCGCGGTGCTGCTGGAGCCGATCCAGGGCGAGGCCGGGGTGATCGTGCCGCCGCCGGGCTACCTGGCGGGCGTCCGGCGGTGCACCGCCGAGCGCGGCGTCCTGCTCGTCGCCGACGAGATCCAGTCCGGGCTGGGCCGCACGGGCCGGACGCTGGCCTGCGAGCACGAGGGCGTGGAGGCGGACCTCTACCTGCTGGGCAAGGCCCTGGGCGGAGGCGTGCTGCCGGTCTCCGCGGTGGTGGGCCGCGGAGAGGTCCTGTCGGTGCTGCGGCCCGGCCAGCACGGCAGCACCTTCGGCGGCAACCCGCTCGCCGGCGCCGTGGGCCGCGCCGTCGTCGGCCTGCTGTCCACCGGGCAGCCCCAGCGGGCGGCGCGGGAGCGGGGGGAGAGGCTGCACGCCGGTCTCGCCGAGCTCGCCCCGCTGGGCCTCACCGCCGTGCGCGGGCGGGGACTGTGGGCCGGGATCGACATCGACCCGCGCCTGGGCACCGGCCGCGAGTGCTGCGAGCGGCTGGTGGCGCACGGGGTGATCGCCAAGGACACCCACGGCGCGACCGTGCGCCTGAGCCCGCCGCTGGTGATCACGGAGGAGGAGCTGGAGCGGGGCCTGGCCGCCCTGGCCGCCGTGCTCCGGGAGATGGCGGCCCGCTGAGCCGCCCGCTCACCCGACGTGGCCGGGCGCCTCGTCGTGGGCCAGGGCGGACTCGATGCTGCCGGCCAGCTGGGCCGGTGCGGTGCGCGGGGCGAAGCGGCGGATCACCCGGCCGTCCCGGCCCACCAGGAACTTGGTGAAGTTCCACTTGATGGCGTCGCCCATGACCCCGCTGCGCTCCCCGCGCAGCCAGGCCCACAGCGGGTGGGCGCCGGGGCCGTTGACGTCGACCTTCTCGAACATCGGGAACGTGACGCCGTAGTTGCGGCTGCAGAAGTCGGCGATCTCCTCCTCGGTGCCCGGTTCCTGGTGGCCGAACTGGTCGCAGGGGAATCCGAGCACCACGAAGCCCTCCTGCTTGAAGTCGCGCCACAGCTGCTCGAGGCCCTCGTACTGCGGCGTGAACCCGCACTGGCTGGCCGTGTTGACCACGAGCACCACCTTCCCGGCGTAGGCGGACAGCGGCTGCTCGCGCCCGTCCAGGGTGGTCGCGGTGAAGTCGTGCAGTGTGGTCATGGGAGGCCTCCCGGGCGTTCGGCGACGACGGTCCGCTCCCATCATGCCCCCGGACCCCCGCCCCGTCCCCGGCCCCGCGAGGTTGCGGACGTCGGCCACGCGGCCGGGCGCGGTGGCCGACGTCCGCAACCTCGCGGGTCAGCTCCGGGGGCCCCGCATGCGGGCGAGGAAGCGGAAGCGGTCGCCGCGGAACACCGAGCGGGTCCACTCCATGGGGGAGCCGTCCGCCGTGAACCCGAGTCGGTGGATCAGCAGCAGGGGAGCTCCCATCTCGATGTCCAGGAGCCGGACGTCGTCGGGACCGGCGAGCTGGGTCTCCACGGTGTCCTCCGCCTCGACGATTTCGATGCCGTAGTCCTCCCGCAGCGCGGTGTACAGGGACCCGGTCCGGTCGAGGCGCTCCGCCAGGTCGGGCAAGGGGCCGGTGAGCAGGGCGATCTCGTGCGCCAGGGGCTCGCCGTTGATGAACCGGATCCGCTCGACCCGCGCCAGCTCGGTGCCGGTGGGCACGCGGAGGCGGGCCGCGGCGTCGTCGTCGGCGGCCGTGCGGCTCACGCCGAGGACCCTCGAGGAGCTCGCGAGGCCCTGGGCGGCCGCGTCGTCGCTGAACGAGGTCAGCTGGCGCACGTAGGTGAACCGCGGCGGGGCCACGAAGGTCCCGCGGCCCTGGGCCCTGCCCAGGACGCCCTCGGCCACGAGCTCGCCGATGGCCTGGCGGACCGTGGTCCGGGAGGTGGCGTACTGCTCGGCGAGCGCACGCTCCGTGGGGATGAGCGTGCCGGGGGCCGCGTCTCGCACGAGCGCCCGGATCTGCTCCTTGAGCAGGTAGTACTTCGGGACGGTCCGCGGCTCCGCGCTCATCGGGCCAGCATATCGGGCGGCTCGCCCGGCACTGCGGGGACCGGCTGCCCGGGTGTGACCATTGACACCCAAATTGGTCTAGTCCAAGCTGGGGGCAGCGCAACCCGTGACAAAAGTGAACGGTGCGGCGAAGGGAAGGGGACATGCACATGAGTGCACGAACGAGGCGTCGATCGCGGGCCGTGGTCCTGGGGGCCGGTCTGTCGATGACCATGGTGCTGTCCGCCTGCGCGGGGGGCGGGGAGAGCGCCGCAGGTGACACGGAGGGTGACGGCGTCGTCGAGGTTTGGGCGCACAGTGGTCAGGCGGCCGAGGCCGAGGCGCTCGAGGCTCTGGTGGAGCAGTACAACGGTTCGCAGGAGGACGTCAGCGTCGAGCTGACCCTCATCCCGGAGGCGGACTACACCAGCACCGTCCAGGCGACCGCCGCGGAGGACCTGCCCGACGTGATGGAGATGGACGCCCCGACGATGGCGTCCTTCGTCTACGACCGCAAGCTCGTCCCCCTCGACGGCGTGGTCGCGCAGGAGACCCTCGACAACCGGATCGAGGGCGTGCGGGAGAGCGGGACGTACCAGGACCAGACCTACGCCGTCGGGATGTTCGACGTCGGTCTCGGGCTGTGGGGCAACCAGCAGCTGCTCGACGCCGCCGGTGTGGACGCTCCGGCAACCGCCGACGAGGCGTGGACGGCGGAGGAGTTCGAGCAGAACCTGCAGAAGCTGGCGGAGGCCAGCCCGTCGGGCAACGCGATCGACCTGGGGGAGGCCAACGGCTTCGCCGCCGAGTGGGGCACCTTCACCACCAGCCCGATCCTGTGGTCCAACGGCGGCACGCTGATCCGGGACGGCGCCGCGGAGGGAGTGCTCAACAGCGCCGAGAACGTCGAGGCGATGGAGGAGTGGGCCTCCTGGAAGGAGCACACGGACCCGAACACCAGCGGCACAGCCTTCCCCGACGGGGACGTCGCGCTGACGTGGACGGGCAACTGGATGTACCCCACGTTCAGCGAGGCCCTCGGTGAGGACCTCGTGCTCATGCCCCTGCCGGACCTCGGCAACGGCACCAAGGCGGGCCACGGGTCCTGGCAGTGGGGTGTGACGCCGGCGGCCGGGGGAGACCAGGCCGCGGCCGGGGCCTTCCTCGACTTCCTGCACTCCGACGAGAGCATCGCCAGGATGGTCGAGGCCAACGCGGCGGTGCCCGGCACCACGAGCGCCCTCGAGGGCAGCGAGCTCTACGGCGCGGGTGGCCCGCTGGAACTGTTCGCGGACAACCTGGCCTCGGCCTGCGGCTCGGAGAACGTGACGCAGGAGTGCATCGCGGTGGCGCGGCCCATCACCCCGGGCTACCCCACGGTCACGAGCTCCTACGGCGGCGCGCTCGCGGCGATCTGGGGCGGGGCCGACCCCCAGGAGGAGCTCGACCGGGCGGCCCGGGCCATCGACGCCGACTTCGAGGACAACAACGGTTACCAGGACGAGTGATCCACGCGGCGGGGCCGCCCGTCGGCCCCGCCGCGCACGTGCGAGGAGTGCACCATGACCACCACACCGGGCCTCGCGGCCCCACCGTCCCCCGTGCCCGCCCCGGCGGGCCCGGGCGGAGCGGCGCCCCGGAGGGGACTCCGGCGGGACAACCTGGCCGGGCCCCTGATGGCGGGTCCCGCCGTCCTGTTGCTCGTCCTCTTCGTCGCGGTCCCGTTCTTCGCGGCCGTCGGTTTCTCCTTCTACAACGTCCGACTCGGAGACCCGCGCGACCCCGCCTTCATGGGGCTGACCCAGTACGCCCGGATCTTCACCGACCCCGACGTGTCCGGCCGCTTCCTCAGCGCCCTGCTCCACAACCTGGTGTTCGCGGCCGTGGTTGTCCCGGTGCAGACCGCCCTGGCACTCGCCCTGGCCATGCTCGTGCAGAAGAGCGTGCCCGGGATCGGGATCTTCCGCTCGGTCTTCTTCCTCCCCGTGGTCTTCCCCATCGCTCTGGTGGCGCTGATCTGGCGGCTGATCCTCGCCCGCGGGGACGACGGCCTGCTGAACTCCCTCCTCGCGTTCTTCTCGGGCGGGAACTTCGGTGCCCAGGACTGGCTGGGCTCGGAGCTCACGGCGCTGGCCTCGGTCATCGTCCTGTCCATCTGGCAGGGCGTCGGCTTCCAGATGGTCATCCTGCTGGCGGCCCTGCAGCAGGTGCCGGCCGATCTCTACGAGGCGGCCCGCCTCGACCGGGCCAACGGGTGGCAGCGGTTCGTGCACGTCACCCTGCCCGGGATCAACACGACCCTCGTCTTCGTGGCGCTGTACACGATGATCCTGTCCCTGCGCGTGTTCGACCAGATCTACGTCCTGGCGCGCTCCGGCGGCGGGCTCAACGAGGACGCCACCCGCACCGTGATGTACGAGGCCGTGACCTCCGCCTTCGACGAGAACAACATCGGGCGTGCGAGCGCCATCTCGGTGGTGTTCTTCGTGATCGTGGTGGTCCTGTCCCTGATCCAGCGCCGCGCCACTCGCGAACGGGAGGACTGACATGACGCAGAACGGACCCGCTGCCTCCACCGGGCGCCGGCGCCGGCCGGACGCAGCCCGCTACGCGGCGCTCGTCGTCACCGGCGTCCTCTTCCTGGCGCCGGTAGCCTACATGGCCGCTGCCTCTCTGGCCCCGGCCTCGAAGACCCTGGCGGGCTTCGAGGTGTTCGACCCCCGCAGGTGGGGGCTGCACAACTACACCGGGGTCTTCGCGAGCCTGTCCTCGGACAGCACGGGGCACCTGTGGCGGTTCTTCTTCGTGTCCTTCACGGTCACCGTCTCCGTGGTCGGGCTCGGTCTGGTGGTCAACTCGATGGCGGCCTTCGCGCTGTCACGGCTGCGCTGGGCGGGCAAGAACCTGGTGCTGCTCGGGATTCTGCTGCTGCTGATCGTGCCGTTCGAAGCCGTGGCCGTCCCGATGTTCTACCTCTACAACGACGCCCGGAACACGCTGTGGATCCAGATCGTGCCCTTCGTGGGCAACGCGCTGTCCATCTTCCTGTTCTACTCGTTCTTCTCCGGCATCCCCCGCAGCATCGACGAGGCCGCCCGGATGGACGGGGCGGGACCCCTGCGGGTGTTCTGGCAGATCATCGCGCCCATGAGCAAGCCCGCCTACGCATCGGTGGCGGTGCTGACCTTCCTCACGCAGTGGGGCTCGTTCCTGTGGCCGGTCCTGATGATCTCCGAACCCGACCTGCGGCCACTGCCGCTGCAGATCAGCGTCTTCGCGGGCCAGCTGCCCCCGGCCTGGGGCCAGGTGATGGCCTTCGGCGTGCTGCTGGTCGTGCCCGTCGTCATCGTGTTCCTCGCCTTCCAGCGGTGGTTCATCGAGGGCGTGGCCAGTTCGGCCGTCAAGGGCTGAACCGGCCTGTCCCGCCCATCACCGGAAGGAGTCCCCATGGAAGTGATCGTCCTGCCGACGGCCGCCGACGTCGACGTCCGCGCGGCCGACCTCGTCGCCGAGCAGGTGGTGCACCGGCCGGACACCGTGCTCGGTGTGGCCACGGGCTCGTCCCCGCTCGGCACCTACCGCGAACTGGCCCGCCGACAGACGGAGGGGTCGCTGGACCTCTCGAAGCTCCTGTGCTTCGCGCTGGACGAGTACGTCGGTCTGCCGGCGTCTGACCCGGCCGCCTATGCCGAGGTCCTCGGCCGCGAGGTCGCCGGCCCGTTCGGCCTGCCGCCCTCCCGCGTGCGGGTGCCCGACGGCTCCCGCCGGGACCTCGAGCAGGCCTGCCGGGACTACGAGGAGGCCATCGGCGCAGCAGGTGGGATCGACCTCCAGCTCCTCGGCATCGGGGCCAACGGCCACATCGGCTTCAACGAGCCGACCTCCTCACTGTCCTCCCGCACGCGGGTCAAGGCGCTGTCCGCCCGGACCCGGGCCGACAACGCCCGGTTCTTCGACGACCCCGCCGACGTCCCCTCCCACTGCGTCACCCAGGGGCTCGGCACCATCCTCGAGGCCCGGCAGGTGCTCCTGGTCGCCCAGGGGAAGCGCAAGGCCGCCGCCGTGGCCGCCGCCGTGGAGGGCCCGGTGGCGGCCATGTGCCCGGCGTCCGTGCTGCAGCTCCACCGCAGCGTCACCGTGGTGATGGACGAGGCGGCGGCCGGCGACCTCGCCCTGATCGACTACTACCGCTTCGTGGCCGAGGCGAAGCACCGGCTGCGACAGGAGGACGCATGACGTTCCGCCTCGCAGACCACTGGGTCTGGGACAGCTGGGTGGCCGACGACGGGCAGGACTACCACCTGTTCTTCCTGCGGGCCAGCCGGGCCCTGCGGGATCCCGACAAGCGTCACCACCGGGCCTCGATCGGGCACGCCATGTCACCGGACCTGCGGACGTGGACCCTGCTGCCCGACGCCCTCGTGGCTGGGGACGAGCCGTCCTGGGACGACCTTGCCACCTGGACGGGCAGCACCGTCCGCGGCCACGACGGCCGGTGGCACCTGTTCTACACCGGCGTCAGCCGCGCCGAGGGCGGACTGCATCAGCGCATCGGCTCCGCCGTCTCCGACGACCTGCTCGTCTGGGAACGTACCACCGCAGGACCGCTCGAGGCAGACCCCCGTTGGTACGAGAAGCTCGGGCAGGGCACCTGGTCCGACGAAGCATGGCGTGACCCGTTCGTCTTCTACGACGACGACACCCGCCGGTGGCAGATGCTCGTCACCGCACGGGCCGCCACCGGAGACCCGGCAGCCCGCGCAGTGGTCGGCCACGCCGTGAGCGACGACCTGGAGCACTGGTCCGTCCGCCCCCCGCTGAGCCGACCCGCGGGCTTCGGCGAGATGGAAGTCATCCAGTCCCACAACGTGGACGGCGAAGGCGTGCTGATCTTCTCCTGCCTCCCGCACCTGGCCCCCGGCATCCCCTTCTCGGAGACGAGCACGGGGACCTGGATCGCACCCGGTGCCGGCCGGCTCGGGCCGTGGGAGCTCGAACGGAGCTCCAGCTTCTTCCTCCCGGGCGTCTACGCCGCCCAGCTGTTCCGCCAGCGCGACGGCCAGTGGGTCGTCTTCGGCTTCCAGAACAGCGTGGACGGGCGTTTCGTCGGGGAGATCGCCGACCCCGTACCGCTGGCAGACCTCCTGACCGTGGACCGTCGCTTCCTCCTGCACCACCAAACACCCACATCCACCCCCTCCACGAGGAGTACGACATGATCAAGGAACTGATGGCCACGGGCTCCGCGGCCGCACTGCTGGTGACCGCCGGCGTGCTCGGCGCGGCCCCCGCTGCGGCGGCCCCGGGCAAGGCCCCGGACCGGAGCACCGACCTGCGCGTCATGTCCTTCAACATCCACCACGGCGCGGACAGCGGCGACGTGCTCGACCTCGAGCGCACCGCGGCCGTCATCGAGGCGTCGGGCGCCGAGGTGATCGGACTGCAGGAGGTCGACAACGCCTGGTCCTCCCGCAGCGACTTCGAGGACCAGACCGCCCGTCTGGCCGACATCCTCGACATGCACTACGTGTACGGCCCGAATCTGGACCTCGCCCGCTCCGACGGCGGAGCCGGGAACAGCCAGTACGGCAACGCCATCCTCAGCGAGTACCCGATCATCGACTCCGAGAACCACCTGCTGACCAGCATCGAGTACCCGGAGCTGCCCACCGAGCAGCGCGGCCTGCTGGAGGCGGTGATCAACGTGAAGGGCCACCACGTCGGCTTCTACAGCACCCACCTCGACCACCAGCGCGCCGAGCAGCGTGAGCTGCAGGCCCAGGAGATCGTGGAGATCACCGGGCAGAGCCGGCGCCCGGCGGTGGTCGTCGGGGACCTCAACGCCGAGCCCGGCGCCCCGGAGCTGCAGGGCCTCTTCGCAGCGTTCACGGACACCTTCGCGGCCCTGGGCCAGGACGACGACCACACCTTCGCCCCGGACGGGGCCCCGGTCGAGGACGCGAGCCTGCGCATCGACTACGTCCTGGTGTCGGAGGGCGTGCGGCTGAGGGCCGCGCACGTGGTGCCCACATCGGCGTCGGACCACCTGCCGATCGTGGTGGACCTCGAGATCCCACGGTCCCCGAACGGACAGGTCCGGTAGGACCGGCCACGTCCCACGTCCGCACCAGCACAAGGAGGCACATGGCTGCCGAGGACTCCCCGCGCAGAACGGTCCTCTCGGGCCGCGTGCACACCGGGTACGCCGCGCACGAGGACGGTCTCGTAGTCGTCGAGGACGGCCGCGTCCACTACGCGGGGCCGCGATCGGGCCACCCCGGCGGCGGCCCGGGGGAGCGCCGCGTCCTGGCGCCCGGGCAGACGGTCCTGCCCGGGCTCGTGGACGTGCACTGCCACGGCGGCTTCGGGGCGGACTTCTCCTCCTCGGCGGAAGGACCGATCCGTGCCACCCTCGGCTCCTTCCACCGCCAGGGCACGACGACGCTGGTGGCGAGCCTGGTCACCGCCTCGCGCGAGGACCTGCTGAGCGCCGCGCCACGGCTGGCGGCGCTCACCGAGGAGGGGCTGGTCGCCGGCATCCACCTCGAGGGCCCGTTCCTGTCCACGGCTCGGTGCGGGGCGCAGGATCCCGCCTGGATGCGGGAGCCGGACCTCGCTCTGGCGGCCGAACTCGTCGACGCCGCGGCGGGAACGCTCCGCACCATGACCTTCGCCCCGGAGCTGCCCGGCTCCCGCGAGCTGGCCGAACTGCTCGTCGCCCGCGGTGTGGTCCCCTCGCTGGGCCACACCGACGCGGACACGGGGACGACCGACGCGGCGCTGCGCCACCTGGAGGCCCTGCTGAGCGCCGTCCCCGGCGGCGGCGCGCCGCGGGTGCCCACGGTCACCCACCTGTTCAACGCCATGCCCGTGATCCATCACCGCGCGCCCGGGCCGGTGCCGGCCTGTCTGCGCGCCGCGGCGGAGGGCCGGGCCGTCGTCGAGCTCATCGGGGACGGCACCCATCTGGACCCCTTCATCGTCGCGTGGGCGTTCCAGCTCGCGGGCGCGGACAACATCGCGCTGGTGACCGACGCGATGGCCGCCACCGGGCTCTCGGACGGCACGTATACGTTGGGCGCGGCCGAGGTGCGGGTCCAGGACGGTGTGGCTTCGCTGGTCTCCAACGGCTCGATCGCCGGTGGCACGGCCACGATGCTCGACGTGCTCCGGCAAACGGTCGCCGCAGGAGTGTCCTTCGACGATGCGCTGCGCTCGGCGACCGTGGTCCCGGCCCGTGTCCTGGGCCTGTCCGGCGAGGTCGGGAGCCTCCGGGCGGGGGCGCTCGCGGATCTTCTGGTCGTCGGGCAGGACCTCGAACTGAGCGCCGTGATGCGTCGGGGGGAGTGGCTCCCCACAGGGCCGCCCCACTGATGCCGGGTCCGAACAGGCCGCGAGGTTGCGGACGTCGGCCACGCGGCCGGGCGCGGTGGCCGACGTCCGCAACCTCGCGACCCGAGGGGGAGGAGGGGGAGGAGGGGGGAGGGGAGCGACGGGGACGGGTGGGTAACGATCCTCGGGCGGGGCGGTCAGGGGGCGCGGGGCCCGGCGTACCCTGACCGTGTCGGAAGGAGCCCATGATGACGCAGCACACCGAACCGTGGCCTGCGGGAACGCCCTGCTGGGCGGACCTCGTCGCCTCCGACCTGGCCCGGACGCAGGAGTTCTACCGGCAGGTCCTCGGCTGGCAGTACGACGACCCGCAGCCCGAGCACGGCGGCTACTGCAACGCCCTCGTGGACGGGGCGCCCGTGGCCGGGCTGTCGCCCGCGGACCCGGACCGGGCCGGTGCGCCCCCCGTGTGGCAGGTGTACCTGGCCGCGGACCGGCTCGAGCTGTGCGCGCAGCGGGTCCTGGACGCCGGGGGCACGCAGCTGACGGGTCCCACGGAGGTCGGCGCGCTCGGCCGGATGGGCCTCTGGCGGGACCCCGCCGGAGCCGTCTTCGGGATGTGGCAGTCCGGTGCGCACACCGGCTTCGCGGCCGTCGACGTCCCCGGCGCCGTGGTGTGGTGCGACCTCACGACGCCCGACCACCACACCACCCGGGACTTCTACGCGACGGTGTTCGGCTACCACTACGAGGAGACCGGCGGGGAGGGCGTCCCCTACGCCACGTTCACGGTGCCGCGGGGGGACCGCCCGGCGGGCGGGATCGGCGGGACGGACCCCGCCGCGCAGGACGCGCCCTCGGTCTGGTCCGTGTGCTTCCAGGTGGAGGGCGTCGACGCGGCCGCGGAGCGCGTGCGCGCCGCCGGCGGATCGGTCGTGGAGGAGCCGTTCGACTTCCCCTACGGGCGGCTCGCGGTGGTGGCGGGCCCGGACCGGGAGTCCTTCGCGCTCATGGCGCCGGGATAGCGCCCCGTCCTGGAGGGGTGGTGGGACGGCGGTAGCATTGTGACCCAGCAGACATCCACCGCCACTTCCGCAGAGATAGGGAGCGAGATGAACTCCATCGTCCTCGCCGTCGTCGGTGTGGCCATGATGATCCTCGGGTATCTCCTGTACTCGAAGTTCGTGGCCCGCCGGATCTACAAGCTCCAGGACTCCTTCGTCACCCCGGCCCACGAGCTGGGCGACGGTGTGGACTACGTCCCCACCAACAAGTACGTGCTGTGGGGCCACCACTTCACCTCCGTGGCCGGGGCCGCGCCCATCGTGGGGCCGGCCATCGCGGTGATCTGGGGATGGGTGCCCGCCTTCCTCTGGGTGACCCTCGGCACCGTCTTCTTCGCCGGCGTCCACGACCTCGGGGCCCTGTGGGCGTCCAACCGGCACCAGGGCAAGTCCATCGGGTCGCTGTCCGGGAAGTACATCGGCCACCGGGGACGGAACCTGTTCCTGGTCGTGATCTTCCTCGTGCTGCTCATGGTCAACGCCGCGTTCGCCGTGGTGATCTCCAACCTGCTGGTCGGCACGCCCACCTCGGTGATCCCGACGTGGGGCGCCATCGTCGTGGCGCTGCTCATCGGCCAGGCGGTCTACCGCTACCGGTGGAACCTCGCCGTCGTGTCCGTGGTGGGCGTCGTGGCCCTCTACGCCCTGATCCTGCTCGGCGACCGCTTCCCGGTGGTCCTGCCGGAGACGGTCCTGGGCCTGCCGGCCAACGCGTTCTGGATCGTGGTGCTCTTCGTCTACGCGGGCATCGCGTCCGTGCTGCCCGTCTGGATGCTCCTGCAGCCCCGCGACTACATCAACGGCCTGCAGCTGTTCATCGCCCTGGGCATCCTCTACGGCGCGGTGCTGATCTCCGCCCCGACCGTGGTGGCCCCGGCCTTCAACGAGTCCGTGCCCGCGGGCACACCCAGCATCGTGCCCCTGCTGTTCGTGACCATCGCGTGCGGTGCGATCTCCGGGTTCCACGGCATCGTGGCCTCGGGGACGTCCTCCAAGCAGCTGGACAAGGAGACGGACGCCCGCTTCGTCGGCTACTTCGGCGCCGTCGGCGAGGGCCTGCTGGCGCTGGGCGCGATCATCGCCACGACCGCCGGCTTCCGCACGATCGCCGACTGGGAGGCCGTGTACAGCGCGTTCGGCCAGGGCGGCGTGGCCGCGTTCGTCCAGGGCGGCGCCTCGGTCGTCAACTCCGGCCTGGGCATCCCCCCGTCGCTGAGCGCGACCATCCTCGCGACGATGGCCGTGCTGTTCGCGGCCACCACCATGGACACCGGCATCCGCCTGCAGCGCTTCGTGGTGCAGGAGGCCGGGCACATCATGGGCGTCACCATCGGCAAGGTGGTCGCCACCCTGATCGTCCTCGCGGTGGCCATGGGGCTGACCTTCAGCGCCGGTGCGGACGGCTCCGGCGGCATGCTCATCTGGCCGCTGTTCGGCACCTCGAACCAGCTGCTGGCCGGCCTGACGCTGTCCATGATCGCGGTGATCCTGCTGCGCAAGGGCCGCCCGGTCCTGCCCGTGCTGGTGCCGCTGGTGTTCCTGCTCGTGATGTCCGTCTACGCGCTGATCGTGCAGCTGGGGCAGTTCTGGGCCGCGGAGAACTGGTTCCTGCTCGTGCTCGACGTGATCATCCTGATCGCGGCCGTGTGGGTGATCTTCGAGTCCGCGATCGCGATGTCCCAGGCCCGGAAGAACCCGCCGGAGCTCGACGAGGAGCCGCTGCCCAGCACGGCCGGGCGGGACCGCTCCCTGTGAGCCGGTGAGCCTCCCGGAGCGGTGGCGCACCGCGCGGGCCCGCCTCGGGGCGGGCCTGCGCGAGTTCTACGCGGCCCCCTACCGCCGGACCTTCGCCCGCGCCCAGCGCGACGAGGAGGACCTGTTCATGATGCTGGTGCTCTCCGAGGCGCTCGGGGTGCCCAACCCCGCCAGCTACTACACCGTGGAGCTGCTCCCCGTGGTCTACGACCGGTTCCACGACTGGCACCGGCGGATGGGCATGGAGCGCTCGCCCCTGGAGCACATCTCATGCTGCTAGAGCTCGCCGCGACCCGCCGGGTCCTGTTCGTGGGCGGCAAGGGCGGCGTCGGCAAGACCGCCGTCGCCTCCGCCACGGCCCTCGCCCAGGCCCGGGCCGGCCGCCGGGTGCTCGTGGTCTCGACCGACCCCGCGCACAACCTCGGGCACCTCTGGGAACGCCCGGTGGGGGACCGGATCACCCCGCTGGTCCGGGTTCCCGGCGGCGGCCTGCTCGACGGGATCGAGGTGGACCCGCTCGCCACGACCGAGGACCACCTCGCCGCCGTGGGCGCCACCGTCCGCCGGCTCATGCCCGAGCACCTCGCCGGGGAGGTCGACAAGCACATGCGGCTCGCCCGCGACTCGCCCGGCACCCACGAGTCCGCCGTCCTGGAGCGGGTCGCCGAGCTGGTGGAGACGGGCCTGGAGGACTACGACCTCGTGGTCTTCGACACCGCGCCCTCCGGGCACACCGCCCGCCTCATGGCCCTGCCGGAGATCATGTCCGCCTGGACCGAGGGCCTGCTGCGGCGCCGGGTCCGGGCGGAGCGGTTCGGCGCCGCGCTGCGCGGGCTCGAGGACCGCGACGACGCGGGCGAGAGCATCGTGGGCACCGAGCGCCCCCGGGACCCCCGGGAGGAGCGCGACCTCGAGATCCGGCGCGTCCTGCTGCGCCGGCGCGCCCGCTTCGAGGCGCTGCGCGAGGTCCTGGTGGATCCCCGGCGCTGCGCCTTCGTGATCGTCCTGGCCGCCGAGCGGCTGCCCGTGCTGGAGACGGTCGAGCTGCACGGGCAGCTGGTCCGCGCCGGGGTGCACGTGGGGGCGCTGGTGGTCAACAAGCGCTCCCCGGCCGACGCCGGGGCCTTCCTCGCCGAGCGTCGCGCCCTCGAGGAGACGCACGTGGCGACCCTGCGCGAGGCGCTGCCGGACCTGCCGCTGCTGCAGGTCCCGCTGCTGCCGGGGGACGTGGTGGGCGAGGAGGCGCTCGAACGGTTCGCGGCGGCGCTCGCCCAGGCGGGGCACAGGGCCGGCTGAGATCCTGGCCCCATGACCACCACCTCCACCCGCCCGGACGCCGGAGCGGGACGACGACGCCCCGCCGGGCCCGGCCCGTGGGTCCTGGCCGGTGTGGCCGCGACGGCCCTCGCCGTGGGGCTGGCGGAGCTGCTGGCCTGGGTCACCGGGGCGGTCGGCGCGCCGCTCACCGCCGTGGGCGGGGTGATCGTGGACACCGTCCCCGCCCCCGTGAAGGACGCGGCGATCGCCCTGTTCGGCACCGCGGACAAGCTCGTGCTCCTGCTCGTCATGGCCGCCGGCCTCGTGGCGGTCGGCGCCGGCATCGGGGCCGCCCAGCGCGCCAACCGCCCGATGGGCGCGGTGCTGCTCGGCGTCCTGGGGCTCCTCGGCCTGCTGGCGGTGCTCACCCGGGCGGGGGCGTCCGCCGCGGACACGGTCCCCGTCGTCGTCGGCACGGCCGCCGGGGCGCTGTTCCTCACCGTCCTCGGCCGCCGGGCCGAGGCGCCGGAGGGCACCCGGGGCAGCCTCGACCGGCGGGGCTTCGTCCGGGTCTCCGCGGCCGTGGCCGGGCTGGGCGCGGCCGCCGGGGTCACCGGGCGCTGGGCCTCCGCCGCGGCCGCCCGGGTGCCCGCGGCGCGGGAGATGCTGCGGATCCCCGCCCCGGCGGTGCCGGAGACGATCCCCGCCGGCACGGACCTCGGGGTCCCGGGCGTGGAGCCGTGGCTGACCCCCGCCGAGGACTTCTACCGCATCGACACCGCCCTGGCCGTCCCGCGGATCGACGTGGCCGAGTGGGAGCTGCGGATCCACGGCATGGTCGACCGGGAGCTGACGCTGCGCTTCGAGGACCTCACCGGACGGGCGCTGCTCGAGCGCGCCGTGACGCTGGCGTGCGTGTCCAACCCCGTGGGCGGGGACCTGGTGGGCAACGCGGTGTGGACGGGCGTGCCCCTCCAGGAGCTGCTGGCGGAGGCCGGCGTGCAGCCGGGCGCGGACATGGTCCTGTCCACCTCCCAGGACGGGTTCACCGCCGGGACCCCGCTCGAGGCGCTGCTGGACCCGGGCCGCGACGCCCTGCTGGCGGTGACCATGAACGGGGAGCCCCTGCCGTTCGAGCACGGCTACCCGGTGCGCATGGTGGTCTCCGGCCTCTACGGCTACGTTTCCGCGACCAAGTGGCTGGTGGACCTGAAGGTCACCCGCTTCGACCGCGACGAGGGCTACTGGACCCCGCGCGGCTGGTCGGCGCGCGGGCCGATCAAGACCGCCTCCCGGATCGAGGTGCCCCGGGACGGGGACCGCGTGGACGCCGGGGAGGTCGTCCTCGCCGGCACGGCCTGGGCCCAGGACACCGGGATCGCCGCCGTGCAGGTCAGCGTGGACGGCGGACCCTGGCAGGAGGCGGACCTGGGCGAGGTGCCCTCCGACGACACCTGGCGGCAGTGGGTGCTGCGCACCGGGCTGCCCGGCGGCCGGCACACCGCGCGGGTGCGGGCGGTGGACCGGGACGGGACCGTCCAGACCGCCGAGCAGGCCCCCGCCGGCCCCGGACGGGGCCTCCGGGTGGCACGAGCGGACGTTCACGGTGGCCTGACCGTCCCCCGGCCCGTCCGGGCCGAGCGCCCCGGCGCCCCGGGGGACCCGCCGGGGCGTTGCCGGGCCGGGGTCAGGGGCCGGCGGAGCCGGGGACCGGACCGGTGGAGGAGCGCACGACGAAGTGCGCCGGGAGCACCTCGTGCACCGGCTCGCGGTTCGTCCCGCCCAGGTGCTCCAGCAGCCGCTCGACGGCGTGCACCCCCTGCTCCCGGGCGTGCTGGTCGATGGTGGTCAGCCCGAAGGCCTCCCCGATGGGGTGGGCGTCGACGCCGATCACGGACAGCTCCCCGGGCACGGTCAGGCCGAGGTCGCGCGCCGCCAGGATCGTCCCGGCGGCCATCTCGTCGGAGGCCGCGAAGATCGCGGTGGGGCGGTCGGCGGGGTCGGCCAGCAGGTTCTTGGCCCGCTGGTAGGCGTCGGTGAAGGTGTAGTCCGCGACGACGGACCAGGCCGGGTCGACCGCCAGCCCGGCGGCGGCCATGGCCCCCTCCCAACCGGCGCGGCGGTCGCTGGACATGGGGAAGTGGCTGCCGAACTCCTCGGCGCCGCCGAGGTGGGCGATCCGGCGGTGGCCGAGCGCGATCAGGTGCTCGGTCGCGCGGCGCCCGACGTCGTGGTCGTCGATGCTGATGGTGGGCGCGCCCACCAGGGGCCCGCCCACGCCGAGCACGGGGATCCCGGCGGCGAACAGCTGCCGCGTCTCGGCCGGGTTCAGGTGCAGGGAGATCGCCACGGCGGCGTCGAGCCGCTTGCGCAGCAGGAAGTCGGTCAGCACCGTCTCCCGGTAGCGGTCGCCCTCGAAGTTGTAGAGGGACAGGTCGTACCCGGCTTCCATGAGCGCCCCGGCCACGCCCTCGAGCACCGTGGAGAAGTACCACCGGTCCACGTAGGGCAGCACCACCCCGATGTTGCGGCTGCGCCCGCTGGCCAGGCTGGAGGCGTGGTAGGACACCACGAAGCCCAGCTCGTGGGCGGCCTGCTGCACCCGCGCCCGGGCCCGGGAGGACACGTGGCCCTTGCCGCTGAGGGCGCGGGAGACCGTGGCCGTGGACACCCCGGCCCGGGCGGCGACGTCCTGGAGCCGCGGGGGGCTCACGGACCCGTCGTGCCGTGGTCCTCCGTCTGCAGCCATATGCACTCCTCCGGGTTCAGGACGTGGGGCGCGGACGTCCCGGGACGGCTGCGCAGCAGCACCGGCAGGTCCGGCAGCTCCACCGCGGTGGCCCCGGTGTTCAGCATCACCAGGACGTCGTTGTTGACCAGGCCGAGGCAGCCCGGCCCGCCGAGGTCCTCCACCCAGGCCAGCGAGCCCGACCCGAGCCCGTGCGCCCGCCGCAGCGCCAGGGCGGCGCGGTAGAGGGACAGCGTGGAGGCCGGGTCCTCCCGCTGCGCCTCGCGCGAGAGCTCCGCCCAGCCCTCGGGCTGCGGGAGCCAGGACCTGCCGTTGGCACTGTAGCCCAGGGACGCGCCGGAGCGGGTCCACGGCAGCGGCACCCGGCAGCCGTCGCGGCCGAGCCGCGCCCCGCCGGTGCGGTGGTAGGTGGGGTCCTGGCGGACCTCGGCGGGCAGGCCCGTGTGGTCCGGCAGCCCGAGCTCCTCCCCCTGGTACAGGTAGACGCCGCCCGGCAGCCCGAGCATGAGCAGGGAGGCGGCGTCCGCCCGCCGGGCACCGCGGGCGTGGTCCGGCTGCTCGTCCTCGGGGCCGATGCCGTCGCCGGGCCGGGCCGGGTTCCCGCCCAGACCGAGACGGGTCGCGTGGCGCACCACGTCGTGGTTGGACAGCACCCAGGTGGTCGGGGCCCCGACGGCGTCGAAGGCCTCGAGGGAGGAGGTGATGATCCGCCGCAGCTGCGCCGTGTCCCAGGGCGCGGCCAGGTAGGAGAAGTTGAAGGTCTGGTGCATCTGGTCCGGGCGCACCCAGTCGGCCAGCCGGCTCAGCGGCTCCACACTGGCCTCGGCGCAGAGGATCCGCTCGCCGTCGTACTCCGCCAGCACCTCGCGCCAGCGGCGGTAGATGTCGTGGATCTGCGGCTGGCCGAACATCGGGGCGTCGGTGAAGGGGTAGCCGGGGACGCTGCCGCCGTCGGCGCGCCCGCCCCAGTCGGGCAGGCCCTTCGCCTTGATCAGCGCGTGGGCCACGTCCACCCGGAAGCCGGCGACACCGCGGTCGAGCCAGAAGCGCAGGATCCGCTCGAACTCCTGCCGGACGAGCTCGCTGTCCCAGTCGAAGTCCGGCTGGGAGGAGTCGAACAGGTGCAGGTACCACTGTCCGGGGGCTCCGCCGGGCTCCGTCACCCGGGTCCAGGCCGGGCCCCCGAAGTGGGACTGCCAGTTGTTCGGGGGCAGCTCCCCGGACGCGCCCCGGCCGTCCCGGAAGACGAACAGTCCGCGCTCGGGGCTGCCCGGCCCCGCCGCCAGGGCCCGCTGGAACAGCACGTGCTCGGTGGAGCAGTGGTTGGGGACCAGGTCGACGATCACCTTCACGGACAGCGCGTCCGCCGCGGCCACCAGGGCGTCGAAGTCGGCCAGGGTCCCGAGGGCGGGGTCGACGTCGCAGTAGTCGCTCACGTCGTAGCCGCCGTCGCGCTGCGGGGACGGGTAGAAGGGCGAGAGCCACAGGGCGTCGATGTCGAGCTCGGCCAGCTGCCCCAGCTCGGCGGTGATGCCGGCGAGGTCGCCGAGGCCGTCCCCGTCGAGGTCCCGGAAGGAGCGCGGGTACACCTGGTAGATCACCGAGGAGCGCCACCACTTCGGCTCCCGGTCGCGGTCGTGGAGAGGGGTGAGGCGCAGGGACGGCAGCGCACCTGAGGTCGTCAGCATGTGAGGCATCTTACGGTCCGGAGCGCCGTTGTGGAAACGCTTGCACACGTTCTGTGCTGGCCAGTGGCGGGACCGAGTGCTGTGGACAGAGATCGTGATATCGCTTACAGTAGTGACCTGTCTCACTCAGCGCGGTGCGAGCGCCGCACCGGAGCCCCGGTGACCGGCAGCTCCCGGCCCGCGCCGCCCCGTCGCCGACCGGACGCCCCGATCGCGCCCGACCCCGAGGAACCCCCACCATGAAACGCATCCCCCGGACGGCCGTCGCGGCCGCGGCCGTGCTCCTGCTCGCCGGGTGCTCCTCCGCGCCCACGGCCGGAGTCGCCGGTCTGGCCGGCGGGCCCGGCAGCATCAGGATCCAGGCCGGCGACGACGAGATCCCGGCCCTGCGCGAGATCGCCGCGGACTTCACCGCGGACTCCGGGGTGGAGGTGGAGTTCGTCCAGCGGGAGGTCAACGCGCAGGCGATCTCCAACTTCATCTCCCAGTCGCCCACGGGGCAGGCCCCGGACATCATCGTCTCGCCGCACGACAACCTCGGCCAGCTGGCCTCCAACGGCGTGGTGGTCCCGGTGGAGCTGGGCGAGCGCGCCGGGGACTTCTCGGCGAACGCCCGCGACGCCGTGGTCTACGACGGCGTCAGCTACGGGGTGCCCTACGCGATCGAGAACGTGGCGCTGCTGCGCAACAACGCGCTCACCACCGAGGACCCGGCCAGCTTCGACGAGCTGCGGGCCGTCGGCCACCGGCTCATGGACGAGCAGGGCATCGAGTACCCGTTCACGGTCAGCCAGTCCGCGGAGGCCGGGGACCCGTACCACCTGTACGCCCTGCAGACCTCCTTCGGCGCCGAGGTGTTCGAGCGCACCGAGGAGGGGGAGTACACCGGCACCCTGACCATGGGCGGCGCGGACGGGCACGCCTTCGCCCGCTACCTGCAGGACCTCGGGGAGACCGGGGACCTGCGCACGTCCATGAGCCCGGACATCGCCAAGGAGTCCTTCCTCACCGGGGAGTCCGCCTTCCACCTGGGCGGGCCCTGGGAGCTGACCGACGTCGAGGCCGCCGGGATGGACGTGAGCGTCCTGCCCGTGCCCCCGGCCGGGGACGAGCAGTCCCGCCCGTTCGTGGGCGTCCAGGCGTTCTTCGTCAACGCCCACGCCGCCAACCCGGTCGCCGCCCAGGACTTCGCCGCCAACTACCTCACCCGCCCCGAGGCCCAGACGGCCCTGTACGAGAGCACGGGCCGGCCGCCGGCCAGCCAGGTGGCCGTCGACCGGATGCAGGGCGACCCCCTGCGCTCGGCCTACGCGCGGATCGCCGAGTCGGGCCTGCCCATGCCGGCCATTCCCGAGATGGGCGCCGTGTGGAGCTTCTGGGGCACCACCGAGAACGCCGTCGTGGACGGGCGCGGGGACCCCGTGCAGCTGTGGGACCGCATGATCGACAACATCGAAGGACAGATCTCATGAGCACGAGCACCACCACCCGGGACGGGACGGCCGCCGCCGGGACGACCGGCGGGGACACCGGGCCCGGCGCCCCCCGCGAGCGCCGGCACGCCCACTCCCGGGGGTTCGGCCCGGGCTTCGTGGTCAAGCTGGTCCTGATGGCGCTGATCAACGCCATCGGCCTCTTCGGCATCCTGGCGGCCTGGGCCGCCGGCAGCTGGGGCATCCTGGTGTTCCTCGTCGCGGCCCTCCTCGCCGCCGATCTCGTGTACTTCCTGCCGGCCCGGAAGCTGCTGCCCGCCAAGTACCTGTTCCCCGGGCTCGTCTTCCTGCTGGTCTTCCAGGTCTTCGTGCTGGTCTACACCGCCGCCACGGCGTTCACGAACTACGGGGACGGGCACAACGCCACCAAGGACGCGGCGATCACCCAGCTCACCACCACGTACGAGCAGCGGGTCGAGGGCTCGGAGGCGTACGCCGTCACGGTGCTCGAGGGCCCCGACGGGCTGGCGCTGGCCGCCGTGCAGGACGACCGGGTGCTCGTGGGCGCGGCGGACCGGCCACTGGCCCCGCTCGAGGGGGCCGCGGTCACGGACGGGCGCGTCGTCGAGGCGCCCGGCTACGAGGTGCTCTCCTACGGGGAGGTCGTCGGCGCCCAGGACGAGCTCGGGGAGCTGCGGGTCCCGGTGAGCGGGCAGGCCGAGGACGGTGCGCTGCGCACCGACGACGGCCGCACCGCCTACGCCTACGAGCCCACGCTCACCTACGACGAGGCCGCCGACGCGATGGTCGCCGCGGACGGCACCGTCTACGCCGACAACGGCGAGGGCGCGTTCGCCGGTCCCGACGGCGAGGCCCTGCGCCCCGGCTGGCGGGTGTTCGTGGGCCTGGACAACTTCGGGGCGATCTTCGACCCGGCCGTCCTGGGCGGGCCGTTCGTCGCCGTGACCCTGTGGACCTTCGCCTTCGCCGTCCTCTCGGTGGCGCTGACCTTCTTCCTGGGCCTGCTCCTGGCGATCCTGTTCAACGACGAGAAGCTGAGGTTCCGCAACGTCTACCGCGCGATCGTCTTCCTGCCGTACGCCTTCCCCGCGTTCCTGTCCATCCTCATCTGGGCCGGCCTGCTCAACACGGACTTCGGCTTCGTCAACGAGGTCCTGCTGGGCGGGACGGGGGTGCCCTGGTTGGAGAACCCCTGGCTGGCCAAGCTCTCGCTGCTGCTGGTCAACCTGTGGCTGGGCTTCCCGTACATGTTCCTCGTGACCACCGGGGCCCTGCAGGCCATCCCCGGGGAGCTCTACGAGTCGGCGGAGATGGACGGGGCCGGCCCGGTGCGCCAGTTCGGCTCGATCACCCTGCCGATGCTCATGGTGGCCGTGGGTCCGCTGCTCATCGCGTCCTTCGCCATGAACTTCAACAACTTCAACGTGATCTACCTGCTCACCGGCGGCGGCCCGCAGGACCTGGAGTCCACCACCGGGGTGGGCGCCACGGACATCCTCATCTCGTTCGTCTACAAGATCGCGTTCGCCGGGGGCACCAACGACTACGGTCTGGCCTCGGCCCTGTCCATCCTCATCTTCATCATGGTGGCCGTCGTCTCCGCGCTGACGTTCCGCCGCAGCAAGGCTCTCGAGGAGATCAGCTGACATGCCCATCCCCACCACACCCACCACACCCACCACGCCCCCGCGCCCGAAGCTCTCCGCGGGCCGGCGCTTCGCCCGCGGCGGGTGGAAGCACCTGGCCGCGGTCGCCGCGTGCGTCTTCGCCCTCTTCCCGCTGGTCTACGCCTTCTCCGCGTCGCTGTCCGCCTCGGGGTCCCTGCTGGGGTCCAACCAGCTGTTCTCGGACATCACGGGGGCCAACTACGCCAACCTGCTCAGCGACCCGCAGAACCCCTACCTGACCTGGTTCGGGAACTCGCTGTTCGTCTCGGTCAGCACGGCCGTGGGCACGGTGCTGATGGGCGCGGCCGCGGCCTACGCGTTCTCCCGCTTCCGCTTCCGCTCCCGCCGGGGCGGGCTGCTGGCCCTGCTGGTGATCCAGATGTTCCCGCAGCTGCTGGCGTTCGTGGCCATCTTCCTGCTGCTGTTCGCGATCTCCGAGGTCTACCCGGTCCTGGGCCTGAACTCCCGGCTGGGCCTGGTCGCCGTCTACCTGGGCGGGGCGCTGGGGGCCAACACGTTCCTCATGTACGGCTTCTTCAACACGATCCCCAGGGACCTGGACGAGGCCGCGGAGCTCGACGGCGCCTCCCACGCCCAGATCTACTGGACCATGATCCTGCCGCTGGTCACCCCCATCCTCGTGGTGGTCGGGATGCTGTCCTTCATCGCGTCCTTCTCGGACTTCCTGCTCGCCCAGATCGTGCTGCAGGACCCGGAGAAGTACACGCTGGCCGTGGGGCTCTACCAGTTCGTCTCCGTGCAGTTCGGGGAGAACTGGGGCGTGTTCACCGCCGGGGCGATCCTGGCGGCGATCCCGGTGGTCGTGCTGTTCCTGTTCCTGCAGCGCTACATCGTCTCCGGGCTCACCGGCGGCGCCGTGAAGGGCTGAGCCCGGACCCTGCCATGATGGGGCGGGACCCGGAACGGACGGAAGGCGGTGCGCGGTGACGCTGGTGGACAACGCGGTGTACGTGGGCGGGGTGCGGACCTCCAGCCCGCGCGACCTCGACGCGACCTACGCGGCCCTGCGCGCCCGCGGCGGCATGGCGTGGATCGGTCTCTACCGCCCCGGGACCGCCGAGGTGCAGTCCGTGGCCCAGGAGTTCGGCCTGCACCCCCTCGCCGTCGAGGACGCCCTCAAGGGCCACCAGCGCGCCAAGCTGGAGCGCTTCGGGGACACCCTCTTCGTGGTGCTGCGCCCGGCCCGCTACCTGGACGACGTGGAGAAGGTGGAGTTCGGGGAGCTGCACGTCTTCGTGGGCGCCGACTTCGTGGTCACCGTCCGGCACGCCGAGTCCCCCGACCTGGCCGCGGTGCGCCACCGGCTGGAGACCTCGCCGGAGCTGCTGCGGATGGGGCCGCAGGCGGTGCTGTACGGGATCCTCGACGAGGTGGTCGACCGCTACCTGCCCGTCCTGGCGGGGCTGGAGAACGACATCGACGAGATCGAGGACGAGATCTTCGCCGCGGACCAGGACGTCTCCCGCCGCATCTACGAGCTCTCCCGCGAGGTGATCGAGTTCCAGCGCGCCGTGCACCCGCTGGTGCACATGCTCGACGCCCTGCAGCGCGGCTCCGAGAAGTACGGCCTGGACGCGGAGCTGCAGACCCGGCTGCGGGACGTGCAGGACCACGCCATCCGCGCCGCGGACCGCGCCGACTCGTTCCGTGCGCTGCTGCAGAACGCCCTCACGGTGCACGCCACCCTGGTGGGGCAGCGGCAGAACGACGAGATGCAGCGGCTCACCGAGTCCGCCCTGGCGCAGAGCGAGGAGGTCAAGCGGATCTCCTCCTGGGCGGCCATCCTCTTCGCCCCCACCCTGGTGGGCACGGTGTACGGCATGAACTTCGAGCACATGCCGGAGCTCGCGTGGCCGCTGGGCTATCCGTTCGCGCTGCTGGCCATGCTCGGCATGGGCGTGGCGCTCTACGGGGTGTTCAAGTGGAAGAAGTGGCTGTGAACGGCGCCGGGGGACCGTCCCGGCGCGCGCACGGCGGGCCTCAGATGCTGTGGCGCATCGCGCGGATCCCCACGGCCAGCCCCAGGGCGGCCAGCGCGGCCGCCGCGAGCGCGCCCGCCGCCACGGCGGGGTCGGCGAACCGGCCGTTGAACAGGGCCCGCTCGGCGTCGACCATGTAGGTGAGCGGGTTGAACCGGGAGAGCACCTGCATCCAGCGCGGGCCGGCCTCGAGCGGCAGGAGCATCCCGGAGAGCAGCATGAGCGGGAACAGCAGCCCCTGCTGCACGGTCCAGAACATCCAGTCCCGGTTCCTGGAGACGATGGCCAGGGCGTAGCTCAGCGCGCCCAGCCCCACCCCGAAGACCGCGAGGATCGCCAGGCCGACCATCATCCCGGGCAGGGACGGGCGGAAGCCGAAGAGCGCGGCCACCCCGCAGAGCACCAGGGCCTGCAGCACCAGCGGCACCATCTCCTTGCACGCCCGCCCCACCATGAGGGACGAGCGGGTCACCGGGGCCACGAGCATCCGTTCGTGCGCCCCGGACTGGATCTCGAACAGCAGGTTCGATCCGGTCATCGCGGTGCCGAACAGCGCGATCATCACCACGATGCCCGGCACGAACCACTGGAACGCCTGGTCGAGGGGCAGCCCGGTCATCCCGCCCAGGAGCGGGCCGAAGAGGGCCAGGAACATCAGCGGCTGCACGAGCGAGAAGACCACGCTGAAGGGGTCGCGGACCACCGGGCGCAGCTCGCGGACGAAGACGCTGACGGAGTCGTGCAGCACCCCGGCCGGGCGGGCCTGGGCGGTGCCGCCGGTGACGCCGGCGGAGGCGCCGGCGGACGGCTCGCGGGGAGGCGGAACGGCGGTCACGGGGTCGCTCCCACGCTCGGGGCCTCGGCGGCCGGGTCGGCCTCGGGCGGGCTCGGGTCCTCCTCGCGCAGGCTCCGGCCGGTGAGCCGCAGGAAGACGTCGTCGAGGGTGGGACGGGCCAGCTCCGCGGTCCGCGCCGGGTGGCCGTTGCGGTCGAGCTCGCGCAGCAGGCCCGGCAGCACGCGCTCGCCGTGGTCGACGGCGACGACGACGCGCGTGCCCGCCCCGGACGCGGTCGCCTCCGGCTCGGCGGCGGCGGCCCCGGCGGCGCGGGCCGCGGCCCGGACCACCGCCGTCGCCGCGTCCGGGGCGGCGTCCACGGTCAGGGTGATCCGGTCGCCGGCGAGGTCGCTCTTCAGCCGGGACGCGGTGTCGTCGGCAATGATCCGGCCCCGGTCCACGACCATGACCCGCTCGGCGAACTGGTCCGCCTCGTCCAGGTAGTGGGTCGTGAGGAACAGGGTGGAGCCGTAGCGCCGGCGCAGCTCGAGGATGTGCTCCCACAGGTTCGCCCGCGACTGCGGGTCCAGCCCGGTCGTGGGCTCGTCGAGGAAGAGCAGCTGGGGGCCGGGGATCAGGCCCAGGGCGATGTCCACGCGCCGGCGCTGGCCGCCGGAGAGCTTCATGGTGGGCCGGCGGACGAGCTCCCCGAGGCCGAGCACCTCCACGAGCTCGTCCACGCGGCGCCGGGTCTCCGCCCGGCCCAGCCCGTAGAACGCGCCCTGGCTGAGCAGCTCGTCGCCCACCCGCTGGTACTGCCCGGCCCCGTTCTTCTGCCCGATGTAGCCGATGCGGGCGCGCACCTCCGCCGGTTGCCGGGCGACGTCGAACCCGCAGACGGTGGCGGTGCCGCCGGTGGGCCGCAGCAGCGTGGTGAGCATGCGCAGGGACGTGGACTTGCCCGCCCCGTTGGGCCCCAGGAACGCGGTCAGCGTTCCGGGCGCCACGTCCATGGTCAGGTCGCGCACCGCGTCGACGATCCGGCCGCCGGGCCCGCGGAAGCTCTTGCTCAGCCCCCGGGCGCTGATGATGGGTGGGGTGCTCATGGGTCCACGGTAGAAGGCTTTCCGGCCGGATGGTGGCCGCACCGGGGCGGACAGCCCATAGAGTTCAGGGCGTGACCCTCCAGACCACCACCTTCGACCCCGCGCGGGTCCGGCGCGCCCGGATCGCGGTGTCCGCCTTCTTCCTCACCAACGGCGCCCTCTACGCGAACCTCCTGCCCCGCCTGCCGGAGGTCAAGGAGGCGTTCGGCCTCTCCAACACCCTGTACGGGTTCCTCGTGGTGGCGTTCCCCCTCGGGGCGATCCTGGTGGGCGCCCTCCCGGCCCGGGCCATCCGCCGCTTCGGCTCCGGGCACGTCGCGGCGCTGGGCACCGTGCTGCTCTCCGTGTGCCTGGCCGCCGCCGGGGCCGGCGCCGGCCTGGGCGCCGGAACGCAGGCCGGGGTGGTCGTGTTCCTCGCGGCCATGTTCCTGGGCGGGGCGCTGGACGCCCACGTGGACACCGCCCAGAACGCCCAGGGGATGGAGGTGCAGCGGGCCCGGGGCCGCTCGATCATCAACTCCCTGCACGCCCTCTGGAGCCTGGGCGCGGTGCTCGGCGGGCTGATGGGCGCCGCCGCGCTGGCCCTCGGCGTCCCGCTCGGGTGGCACCTCCCGGTGAGCGGGCTCGTCTGGAGCGCGGTCGCCCTGGTGGCGCTGCGCTCCGCCCTGACCCCAGCCGAGGGCACGGCCCTGCGCACGGTGGACCTCCCGGCGGAGCCGGAGACCGGGGACCCGGCGGACGCCGCGCCCCACCGGCAGCAGCGGCGCGCCGGGACCGGGCACCGGTCGGCGGGGCGCATCGTCGTCGTCAGCCTCCTGCCCGTGGCCGTGATCGCGATGGCCGGGGTCATGGTGGAGGACGCGGGGATGAACTGGTCGGCGGTCTACCTCAACGCCGAGCTCGGCGCCCCGCTGGCCACCGCCGGGCTGGGCCTGGTGGCGCTGATGGCCGCCCAGTTCGTGGGCCGGATGCTCGGGGACCCCCTGACCGACCGCTGGGGCCGGGTCGCCGTGGCCCGGGCCGGCGCCGCCCTGAGCGCGCTCGGCCTGCTCCTGGTGGTCCTCGCCCCGGTCCCGGCCGTGGCGGTGGCCGGCTTCGCGGTGGCCGGCTTCGGCTGCGCGACCCTCGTGCCCGCCGCCTTCCACGCCGCCGACGACATCCCGGGCCTGCGCACCGGGACGGGCCTGGCGCTGGTCAGCTGGCTGATGCGGATCAGCTTCCTGAGCCTGTCCCCGGCCATCGGGGTGCTCTCCGACGCCGTGGGGCTGCGGGCCGCCCTCGTGGTGGTGCCGGTCTTCGCCCTCGTCGCGGCGCTGACGGCCGGGGTGCTGCGCGACGGGCCGGCGGCCTCGCCCCGGGACTGATCGGGGGCCTATCCTGGCTGCACCAGGCACCACCACTTCTTCCGCTGACGGGTCCCGCGTGCCCGCCGCCGCACCCGCCGCGGCGGGCTCTCGCCCTGCCCACCCGTCCCCGTCCTGAGGAGCCCGGCCCGTCCGGCCGCGCGGCTCCGCCACCCGGAGGAAGCATGTCCGCCACCCCCGTCCACCGTCCTCCCCTGCCCGCGGGCGAGCAGGCCCAGCTGGTCGCCACGGGCGTCCGCCTGCGCCGCGGCCCCCGGGTCGTGCTCGACGGGCTCGACCTCACCGTCACCCCCACCACCCGGCTGGGGGTGGTGGGGGAGAACGGCCGCGGCAAGACCTCGCTGCTCGGCGTGCTCTCCGGCGCCCTCGCCCCGGACGCCGGCACGGTGCGCCGCACCGGGACGCTGGCGGTGGTGGACCAGGAGCTGCCCGTGCCCGTCGAGGCCACCGTGGGCGACCTCCTCGACCTCGAGCTCGCCGCCGAGCACGCCGCGGTGGCCCAGGTGCAGGACGCCGCCCGCGCCCTGGCCGCCGGGGCCCCCGGCGCCGACCAGGCCTACGCCCGGGCCCTGGCGGACGCCCAGGCCCTCGACGCCTGGGACGCCGACCGGCGGGTGGACCTCGCCCTCCAGGCCCTGGGGGCGGTGACCGACCGCTCCCGGGTGCTCGCCACCCTCTCCGTGGGCCAGCGCTACCGCGTGCGCCTGGCCTGCCTGCTGGGCACCGTCCACGACCTCCTGCTGCTCGACGAGCCCACCAACCACCTCGACGCCGCGGGACTGGCGCACCTGGGCGCGGCGCTGCGGGAGTTCCGCGGCGGCGTGGTCCTGGTCAGCCACGGCCGCAAGCTGCTGGGCCAGGTGGTGGACACCGTCCTGGACCTCGACCCCAGCCGGGACGGCCGCCCGCGCTGGTACGGCGGCGGGCTGGCCGGCTGGCGGGCCGGGCGGACCGCCGAGCGCTCGCGGTGGCTGCGCGACCACCAGGAGCAGCTGGCCGAGCACGCCCGGCTCGGCGCCGACCTCGCCCGCGCCCGGTCCCGGCTGGTCGACGGGTGGCGACCGGAGAAGGGCACGGGCAAGCACACCCGCGCCACCCGGGCCCCCGGGCTGGTGCGCTCGGTGCACCGCCGGCAGGAGGACCTCGACCGGCACCGCGTGGACGTCCCGGAGCCGCCCCTGGCGCTGTCCGTGCCCGCGCTGCCGGCCCTGCCCGGCGCCGAGCTGGTGCGGGCCCAGGGCGTCACGGTGGCGGGGCGGCTGCCCCGGCCCGTGGACGTGGGGCTGGGCTCCGGGGACCGGCTGGTGGTCCGGGGCCCCAACGGCGCCGGCAAGTCCACCCTGCTGCAGGTCCTCGCCGGTGACCTGGTGCCCGACGCCGGCTCCCGCACGGCCGCCCCCGGGCTGCGCATCGGCCTGCTCGACCAGGAGGGCCCGCGGCCCGACCCCCGGCCCGCGCAGGAGGTGTACGAGCAGGAGCTCGTCCGGCTCGTGCTCGCCGGCCGGCTGGCCGAGTCCGAGGTGCTGCCGCTGTCCGAGCTCGGGCTGCTCGACGCCCGGGACCGGCAGCGCCCGGCGGCCGAGCTCTCCGCCGGGCAGCGGCGGCGCCTGGACCTCGCCCGAGTGCTCGCCGCCCGGCCCCACCTGCTGCTGCTGGACGAGCCCACGAACCACCTCTCGATGGCCCTGGTGGACGAGCTCACCGCGGCGCTCGCCGCGACGGCCGCCGCGGTGGTGCTGACCACCCACGACCGGCAGCTCCTGCGGGACACCAAGGACTGGCCGCGCCTGGTGCTGTGACCTGAAGCCGCCGAGCCTCCCGGTCCTGTGGTCTGCATGCGCCGAGTCCCCCAGTCCCGTGGTCTCAATGCGCCGAGTCCCCCGTCCCGCGTCGGTTCCCCCTGATTGTTCCGGGGGAATTGACGTGGGATGGGGGATTGGGCGGCCACATGGGGGACTCGGCGGTGGGGTGGTGGGGCGTCGACGGCCGAGTGCGGAGTGGGTGGTGGGGGTGGCGGACGACTGGGTGATGAGGGGGCGGGGTGACGAGGGGGGGTCAGTCGATCCGGACCTCGCGCGCCCCGCGCTCGAGACCGCGCTCCAGGGCTGCGATGACGTCGTCGATGTTGTGCCCGGGGGGCAGCGCGGGCGGGAGCCCGGCCAGCGCCCGGTCCACGAGGCCGGTGTCCATGTGGGGCAGGCGGGCGTCCACCACGGCGATCCGGCGGGACCGCAGCTCCCGCCGCAGGGAGCCCAGCCACGAGGCCATGGCGGCCTTGCTCGCGGCGTAGGCGCCCATCCCGGCCAGCGGCAGCTCCGCGACCACGCCGGTGAGGACCGCCACCGCGCCGCCGTCCACGAGGTGCGGCAGCGCGGCGCGGACCACGGCCATCGGGCCGAGGGCGTTGACCTCGAAGAGCTCCTCCACGACCGCCTCGTCCTCCTCGGCGGCCGGGCCGAACGCGGCGACGCCCGTGGCGATCACCACGGCGTCGAGCCCGCCGAGCTCCTCCGCCGCCGTGCGCACCACCGCGGCGGCCGCGTCGTGGTCCACGAGGTCCAGGGCGTGGGCGGCGCGTGCCCCGAGCCGGGCACGCAGCTGCTCCGCGTCGGCGGCGGAGCGGCCCGTCACCACGAGATTGCCGGTGTGCTCGCTCAGCCGCTCGCACAGCCGCTGTCCCAGGACGCCGGTCGCGCCCACCACGAGGATCCGTGCGCCGTTCAGGTCCATGGTCGTTCTCCTGCCCTCTCGAGGGGCCCGGGCCGGGGCCGTGACCCCGAGCGTACCGATCCGCCCCGACACCGCCCAGGGCCCGGCCTTGTCGTCGTCGCGCCCGTGCCGGATGTGCATTCGACAACGATGTGGCGACGACATCCGCCGAGCCGTTGCCGTCGGTGTCCGGGCCTGCGTAGATTGCGGTCCTCGGAGCCGTGCCGGGCGAGACCGTCCGCGGTGCACGCGCTCCACGAACGGGGGTTCGGCAGATGTCCTCGAGAACGCCACGACCGGCCCGGGCGCTGAGCGCCGCGGCGGCCCTCCTGCTCCTGGCCTCCTGCGGGGCCCCCGCGGGGGAGGAGCCGGCGGGGGAGGGCGCGGGTCCGGCCGCCGGCGTGACGGCCACCGCGGCAGAGTCCCCGGCGGGTCCGGGCCCCGCCTCGGAGGGCCCCACGACCGGCCCGGCGGAGAGTCCCGCGGCGTCAGGGTCCCCGGCCGACCCGGGGACGGAGGCGCCCACCGGAGGCCCGACGGCCTCGGCGACCCCGGTCGAGACCCCCACGGCCGGCAGCCCCACGGGTGGACCGGCCGCTCCGGGGGAGCTGGTGACGTACGCGGGCACGGCCGCCGACGCGGCGTTCGCCTTCGAGCTGCCCGCGACCTGGACGGTGGACGGGCAGTTCTCGGACGTCGGCGGCACGGTGACGGTGCTCGGACCGGACGGGACCCCGGTCGGCCAGCTGTCGGTCCTCGTCGCCTGGGGCGCCGAGTGCGGGCCCGACTGCACCCAGCCGGCTGTGGTCCACCTCGGCGACGTCCCGGGCACCGTGCCGCTGTCCAGCAGCGGGCCGTTCGTGGTGCGCTCCGTGGCCATGGACCTGACCGGCTCACCCCGGCTGCGCGAGATCAACGGCTGGCAGGACCACGTGCGGCTGACGACCTCGCTGACCGACGCCGACGTCCCACCGCCCACCACCATGCTCCCGCACGTCCTGTACGGCCTGGGGCTGGTCGAGACCGGGGTGGTCGCGCCCAACGGCATCACGTACCGCACGGTCATCTTCAGCTCCGTCCACGACTTCCCCACCGTTGCGGCGGCCGAGGCGTACGCCGCGACGGAGGAGCACCGGCAGGTCCAGGCGATGATCGCCTCGTTCCGCGCCTGAGCCCGGGGGCGCCGCCGGAGCGCGGGACCGATGGACGGGGCCGGGGCGAGACCTGCGGGCCGGATCGGCCCGTGCACCCGGTCCGCGACCGGCGTGCACCGACACCTCGTGGCCCGGGATGGCCTAGGGTCACTGGTCAGGCGGTGGCACCGCAGCCACCCGTGACCCGAGAGGCCCTCCCGTGCACAAGATGATCGTTCTCTACCCCGAGCCCGAGGACCGGGCGGCGTTCGTGAGCTACTACGAGTCCACCCACCTGCCCCTGGTCCAGCAGCTGCCCGGGCTGCTGGACTGGCGCTACAGCGTGGAGGTCGACGCCGCCGGCGGCCGCTCACCGTACTTCGCGGTGTTCGAGGCCGACTTCGAGGACGCCGAGGCCATGCGCGCGGCCCTGGCCTCGCCGGAGGGCGCCGCCGTCGGCGCGGACGTGCCCCACTACGCCACGGGCGGGGCCGTGGTGCTCGACTACCCGGTGAGCGGTCCCGCCCCGGCGTCCTGACGACGACGGCGCGGGCCCTCCTACTCGGGCTTGTCGACGGGCACGTAGCCCATGCGCCCGCTGACCCGCTCGCCGGCCTCCCTGAGCTCCTCGACGAGGTCGGTCATCTTCTCCTCGGTGAACCGGAACGCCGGACCCGAGACGCTGATCGAGGCGATGACCGTGCCCAGATGGTCGCGCACGGGCACGGCGACGGAGTTCAGCCCGATCTCGAACTCCTCGCACACGGTGGCGTAGCCCTGCGCGGCCACATCGATCAGCTGCCGCTCCAGCTGCTTCCGCGACGTGATCGTGCGGGCGGTGAGGGCCGGCAGCCCCCGGGTGCGGAGGACACGGGCTCGCTCGTCGGACGACAGGCCGGCCAGCAGGACCTTCCCGCTGGCTGTGGCGTGCAACGGGGTCAGGCTGCCGATCCAGTCGTGGGTCGCGATCGAGGAGGGGCCCATCTCCTGGTCCACGTTGACGGCCTGGCCCTCGCGCAGCACCGCCAGGTTGACCGTCTCGGAGTGGGTTCTCGCGAGGCGGCGGATCTCGTCGCGTGCCTCGGCGACCACGCTCAGACGGCCGGGAATCGCGTGGGCCAGCCGCAGGATGCCGAAGCCGAGCTCGTACCGGCTGCCGTCGCTGGGGTGGTGCACCAGGCCCCGGGCCTCCAGCGCACCGAGCAGCCGGGACGCCGTGGACTTGTGCACGCCCAGCTCCGCGGCCACCTCGGTCACCGTGGAGCCGCCGGTGCGGGCGAGGACCTCGAGCACCGTGATGGCGCGGTCGACGGACTGGACACCGCCCGGGGTCACCCCGTCGGTGGTGGTCTGCTCCTTCGAGGCATCGGACGCGATCAGAGGTCTGGGATCGGAGGAGGACATGACTCCATGGTAGCCAATAGCAGATGTCACGCTCCGGGCGCGACTCCGGCCGCCGAGCGGTCTCGGCGGCCGGAGTCGTGCGAGGAGCTGCCGGGCCGGTCTGGTGCCCCGGGCCGGCACATGGTCAGGACGGGTTGCTCTCCTTCTTCCGGCCCCGGCTGGTGTGCCCGTTCTGCCCGTTCTGGGGGGCGTAGATCGGCTGACCGGCGGCGGTGGCGTCCACGGCCCGGAACTGGGCCGTGGGCGGATCCGTGCTCTCCTGGGTGGCCAGGGTGAACTTCTGGTGCCCGTACCGGTCCACGGCCGTCCGCACGGTGCGCCGCATGACGGAGTCCGACAGGCGCTGGCGCAGCCACATCGGGTCGGCGGCCAGATCGCGGGTCAGGGCGATGCAGAGCAGGAACATCACCAGCACGAACGGCAGGGCGGCCACGATGGTCATCCGCTGCAGTCCGCCCAGCGCCTCGGCAGGCGTGTTCCCGCCGGCCAGCAGCATCACGGCCGCGACCCCGCCCATCAGCACGCCCCAGAAGATCACGACGGGCTTGGACGGCTCCAGGCTGCCGCGGGAGCTGAGCGAGCCCATCACGATGGACGCGGAGTCGGCGCCGGTGACGAAGAAGATCGCGGTCAGGACCATCGCCAGCACGGCCAGCCCGACGGTGAGGAACTGCGGGGCGCCGAGGCCGTTGAACATGTCGTAGATGGCCCCGTCGAAGGAGATGGTGGGAACGCCGTCCACGAGGGTCGCGATCCCGTCCCCGGTGTCGGGGGTGGCCTCCGCGGTCTGCTGGATGTGGATGGCGGTGCCGCCGAACACGGCGAACCACAGCAGGGACACCAGGGAGGGTACGAGCAGCACCCCGGTGACGAACTGGCGGATGGTGCGGCCGCGGCTGATGCGGGCGATGAACATGCCCACGAACGGGGTCCAGGAGATCCACCACGCCCAGTAGAAGACCGTCCAGCTGGACAGCCACGCCCGCATCGACTCGTCGCCGACCGCCTCGGTGCGGGCCGCCATCTCCGGCAGCTGCTGGAAGTAGGAGCCGATCGCCGAGGGGATGAGGTTGAGGATGAACAGGGTCGGACCCACCACGAAGATCACCACGGCCAGGAGCACGGCCAGCACCATGTTCGTGTTGGCCAGGAACTGGATGCCGCGCTCGATCCCGGACACCGCCGAGGCCACGAAGCAGAACGTGAGCACCGCGATGATCAGCACCAGCATCGGGGTGGCGACCTGTCCCACGACCCCGTTGAACTGCAGGCCGCTGCCGATCTGCAGGGCGCCGAGCCCCAGCGAGGCGGCGGAGCCGAAGAGGGTGGCGAAGATGGCGAGGATGTTGATGACCTTCCCCCCGATCCCGTCGACCGCACGGCGCCCGAAGAGCGACACGAACGCCTCCGAGAGCAGGTTCTTGCGGCCCAGCCGGAACGTGCTGTAGGCGATGGCGATGCCCAGCACCGCGTACATGGCCCACGGGTGCAGGGTCCAGTGGAACAGGGACGTGGCCATCGCGGTCTCGATGGCTTCGGCGGTGCTGGCGTCCACCGTGGACGGGGGTGGGGAGATGTAGTGGAACAGGGGCTCGGCCACTCCGTAGAACATCAGGCCGATCCCCATGCCGCAGGCGAACATCATCGAGATCCACGAGGCGGTCCTGAACTCGGGCCGCTCCCCGTCCTTGCCCAGCGGGATGGTGCCGAAGCGGCCCAGGGCAAGCCACAGGACGTAGACCACGAACAGGGAGGACAGCAGCACGAAGATCCACCCGGTGTTCTCCAGCACCCAGCCCAGGGCCGTCGTCGAGACGGCGGACAGGTTCTCGGTGCCGACGAAGCCCCAGATCACGAAGGCGACGACCAGGGCGCCGGTCACGACCATGATGCCCTTGTCCAAGCCCTTCAGCCCGTGCAGGGCCGCGGGGAAGGACCCTCGCCGTTCGATCACGCCCTCTCGGAGCTCCCCGAGGATCTTCGTCTCCTCGGCCTCCGCCTCGTGCAGCATCGTCGTGTCGTCCACCGGCGGCATCGCGGGCGGCTCCCCTGGCGGGGTCGTGGCCCCGGTGGCGGACGAAGGATCGATGTGGTGGTCGTCGTGGCTCAACGGACTCCCCCTTGGCTCTGCAGCGCGGACTGGGTCGGGAGGGTGTCGCCGACTTTTTCGGTGATCCAGTCGTGGAAGGCGCCGATGTGGTGTTCGGAGGGGACGAGGACGCCGCCGGTGGCGTAGATCTTGGAGGCCATGGCGGGTTGGCAGCGTTCGCAGGCGTCGAAGTCCTGCTGGTTGACGCGGTGGAACAGTTCCACGGAGGCGGAGACGTCCTTGCCGGATTCCACGACCGAGGGCAGGTAGAGCCAGTCGCACTCGACGATGGTGTGGTCGGCGGCCATCGGGAACATGCGGTGGATGATCACGTGGTCGGGGACGAGGTTGACGAACACGGTGGGTTTGATGGTGATCGCGTAGTAGCGGCGGTCGTGGTCCTCGTCGACGCCGGGGAGCTTGTCGAGGCCTTCGGAGCCGTCGACGGTGAAGCCGGCGACGTTCTCGCCGAACTCGGCGCCGTGGCCGACGAAGTACTGGGCGGCGAGGCCGTCGGCGAACTCGGGGAGGACCTCGGTGAGTTCGGGGTGGATGGTGGCGCAGTGGTAGCACTCCATGAAGTTCTCGATGATGAGCTTCCAGTTGGCCTTCACGTCGTAGGTGATCCGCCGGCCCAGGGCGAGGTTGGCGATGTCGTAGCCCTCGATGGCCTGGGTGTCGCCGAGGCGTTCTTCGATGTCGCCCATCACGTCGTCCTCGAAGGAGGGGGGGTTCTCGGCCAGGCAGACCCAGACGTAGCCGAGGTACTCGCGCACCGGGATGGTGACCAGCCCGTATTCCTGGCGGTCGATGTCGGGCATCTTGGTGAGGTTGGGGGCGGCGATGAGCTTGCCGTCGAGGTCGTAGGTCCAGGCGTGGTAGGGGCACTGGAAGGAGCGGTTGGCCTGTCCGGTGTCCTCCATGCACAGTTTCACGCCGCGGTGGCGGCAGATGTTGTAGAAGGCGCGGATGCCGTGCTTGCGGTTGCGGGTGATGATGATCGATTCCCGGCCGATCTGCACGGTGCGGAAGGCTCCGGGCTTGTCGAGGTCGGCCGCGCGCACGGCGCAGAACCACATCTGCTCGAAGATCCGTTCCTGCTCGGCGCGGAAGACGGCCTCGTCCACGTAGCTGGATCCGGGCAGGGTGGAGATCAGGGACTCCGAGACAACATTGGTCGACAATTCGTACTCCTTACGACGTACTGCGGAACGGGTGGGGCGGGTGGAACGGTTTCATGCCCCGGCCGCGGCGACCGCCGCGGTCGGGGAGGCGGCGGTGGCGGTGGCGGCGGCGGCGGCCGGGGACGCGGCGGCGACAGCGGCGGCCACGGACTGGGCAGCCTCGTGCGGCGGGGCAGGGGTGCGGGCGGCAGCGGAGATCTTCTCCAGGGTCTTGCGCCAGCGGCCGAAGAGCTTGATCTGGTTCCAGCCCAGCACCGCGACCGGTTCCTCCCCGGCGTAGTAGACGGCCAGCAGGGAGTCCTCGCCGGGGCCGCCGTGCTCGTAGGCCACCCGATCGGCGCGGGAGGCGTCGCCGGCGAACTGCAGGCGGGTGCCGTACTGGTCGGACCAGAAGTAGGGAGGCTTCACCGCCGGCAGGGTCGCCGGGTCGGCGCCCAGCAACGCGGACACGGCCACGCCCGGGCGCTGGGCGGCCCCCGTCCAGTGCTCCACCCGCTGGTGGCGCCCGGTGACCGGCTCCCACCAGGCGGCGCAGTCACCGACCGCGACGACCCCCGGGAGGCTGGTGCCCCCGACCGCGTCGCAGACCACACCGTTGCCCAGCTCGATCCCGGAGCCTTCCAGCCACCCGGTGTTGGGGATCGCCCCGATGCCCACGACCACGACATCGGCGGGCAGCACCCGCCCGTCGGCCAGGTGCACCGCGCTGACGGATCTGTCGGTGCGGGTGAAGTCGGCGATGTCGGCCCCGCAGATCAGCTCGACCCCGGCGGCCTCGTGCAGCCCGGCGACGACCGCGCCCAGCTGGGCCCCCAGCGGCCCGCACAGCGGGGTGGGGGACTTCTCCAGCACGGTGACCTCCATGCCCAGCGCGTGGGCGGTGGAGGCGACCTCGGCGCCGATGAACCCGGCCCCGATCACCACCATCCGGCCACCCGCGCGCACCAGCTCGCGCAGCTTCTGCGCATCGGCGATGGTGCGCAGGCTCACCACGTTGGTCGCGTCGGCGATCTGGGGCAGGGTCCGGGGGGAGGCGCCGGTGGCGATCACCAGGGCGGGGGCGTGCACGGTGGTGCCGTCGGCCAGGTGGACCGTGCGGGTGGACGGATCGAAGGAGACCGCCCGGGTCCCGAGAATCCACTCCGCGTCCAGGGCCTCCGTGTCGGTCTCCAGGGTCAGATCCGCAACCTCGATCCGCCCGGCCAGGAAGTCCTTGGACAGCGGCGGACGGTCGTAGGGACGCTGCAGCTCATCACCGATGATCACCACACGCCCGCCGAACCCGAGGCTGCGAGCCGCCCGCGCGGCCGACAGACCGGCCAGCGAGGCTCCGACAATGACGAGGGACTCCATGAAGGACCCCTTTCAGATCAGTGGGTGCGGGAACAGCAGTGCGGCGCCGGGCGGGTGGACCTCTCGGCTCGTTGCCGCGTACTGCGCAACGTGCTTCATATTGTGAGGTTCAGCGTGATGCGTCCCACATTGGCCTGTCAAGCATTCCGGTCGACTTTTCCTGCGCGCGTCCCGGGGAGGCCGCGATTCCCGACAGCACGGCGGACCCGCCGGACAATGTTGCGCACTGTGACCCACGTTGCACAGGGCAGGACGTCTGCCCGTTCCCCGGCTCCTTCCGGCGTCGAGGGCGCGAAGCACACTGGCCCAGGAAGGCGGCGTCGACGGCATGAGCGGGTGCACGCCGACGGAGCTCGAGGAGGACCTCATGTCACCGGTGCGGCGGTGCTCCGCGAGGTGCTCCGTGAGGTGATCCGCGGGCCCGGGAGGGGTGCTCAGCGTTCGAGGTCGCCGCGGATGAAGGCCTCCAGGTTCGCCCGGGCGGTGTCGTCGGCCTGCTGCTCGGGCGGGAACTTCATGAAGTACGCCGCCGCCGAGGTCAGCGGCCCGCCGATCCCGCGGTCCAGGCCGATCTTCGCCGCCCGGATCGCGTCGATGATCACCCCGGCCGAGTTCGGGGAGTCCCACACCTCCAGCTTGTACTCCAAGGAGATCGGGGCGTTGCCGAAGCCGTGGCCCTCCAGCCGCACGAAGGCGAACTTGCGGTCATCCAGCCACGGCACGTGGTCGGAGGGGCCGATGTGCACGTCCTGGGTGCCGAACTCCCGCACCACGTTGGAGGTCACCGCCTGGGTCTTGGAGATCTTCTTGGACTCCAGCCGGGTGCGCTCGAGCATGTTCATGAAGTCCATGTTCCCGCCCACGTTGAGCTGATAGGTCCGGTCCAGCACGTAGCCGCGGTCCTCGAAGAGCTTGGCCAGCACCCGGTGGGTGATCGTCGCCCCGATCTGGGACTTGATGTCGTCCCCCACGATCGGCACCCCCGCGGCCGTGAACTTCTCCGCCCACTCCTCGGTGGAGGCGATGAACACCGGCAGGGCGTTGACGAAGGCCACCCCCGCGTCCAGGGCGGCCTGGGCGTAGAACCGGTCGGCGGCCTCGGAGCCCACCGGCAGATAGGACACCAGCACGTCCACCTGCGCCTCCCGCAGCGCCTGCGCGACGTCCACCGGCTCGGCGTCCGACTCCTGGACCATCTCCCGGTAGTAGGCCCCCAGCCCGTCCAGGGTCGGCCCGCGCTGGACGGTCACCCCGGTGTGCGGGACCGGGGCGAAGACCATGGTGTTGTTCTGCCCGGCGGTGATCGCCTCGCACAGATCGACCCCGACCTTGGCGGCGTCGACGTCGAAGGCGGCCACGAACTGCACGTCGGAGACGTGGTAGTCGCCGAAGACCACGTGCATCAGCCCGGGCACGGTCTCGCCCGGGTCGGCGTCGGCGTAGAAGTGCACGCCCTGGATCAGGGACGAGGCGCAGTTGCCGACACCGGCCACGGCCACTCGGATCGGATGGTGGGACACGATTCTCCTTCGTCGTGAGGCCGGACGCAGCCGCCGTGGCGGCGTGCGGCCGACCTCTCGGGGTGTGGGGGTGAGGGGCGGGTGACGTGGTGATGTGCGCCCCGGGGGCCGCCGCGGGTCGCGCCGGCCCCGGGGCGTCAGTGGCCGCGGTCGATCCACTCCTGCAGGTGGGGGGCCTCGGCGCCGATCGTGGTGGGGTCCCCGTGGCCGGTGAGGACCTCGGTGGCCGGCGGGAGGGTGAGCAGCCGGGTGCGGATGGACTCGATGATGGTGCCGAAGTCGGAGTAGGACCGTCCGGTGGCTCCGGGTCCGCCCCGGAACAGGGTGTCGCCGGAGAACAGCACTCCGTGTCCCCCGAGCTCCGGGGCGGAGAAGCACACCGAGCCGGGGGAGTGCCCGGGGGTGTGGAGGGCCACCAGGCGTGTGCCGGCCACCGTGATGCAGTCGCCGTCGGCGATCTCGGTGTCGAAGCCGGTGCCCGGGTGGACCTGTTCCCAGAGCATCGCGTCCGCCGGATGCAGGTGCACGGGCGCGCGGAGGGCCTCGGCCACCTCGAGCACGGAGCGGATGTGGTCGTCGTGGCCGTGGGTCAGGAGGACGGCGCGGGTGTCACGGGCCCCCACGGCCGCGGTCACGGCGTCGGCGTCGTGGGCGGGGTCGATGACGACGCACTGCTCGTCGTCGCCGACGATCCACACGTTGTTCTCCACCTGCCACGTGCCTCCGTCCAGGGAGAAGGTCCCGGAGGTCACCAGGCGCTCGACCCGGGTCCGCCCGGCGGAGTCGGCCGCACCGCCCGGAGGGGTGGCGGCCGGTCCCTGCTCCTCGCGGCCCGCGCCCGGCACCGGAAGCTGCCCGGACACGCAGCCGGCGCTCATCGTGCTGCCTCCTGGGGCCGGCCGGCCACGGGAACCGGCGCGGGGGCTGTCTGCCTGCGCCACCTCCGACTCCTGTCCGGGGACACCGCGCGGTCGACTCGGCGCATCGCGTCTTCCTCTCTGCCTGGGTGGCGGCCACTGCCATCGGTGGCCGAGGAGCATCGGCCGGAAGCTCCGACCTGCTCACCCTCTGCAACACGTAGCGCATTACGCAACGTCATGGGTGGGGAAAGTCTCCGCGAGAGGACCCCTCCTGTCAAGGGACGGCGTCGGCGTGCCCCCTCCGGGTGCGCCCGCCGCCGCGCCCGGTCCGCCCGCGTCCGGACAGCCCGCCCCGCGGAAGGCGCGACGGCCTCGGCGTCACCGGTGACGGCGGCTCTCCTCGTGGCCGGTCTCGTCGAACTGCATCTGCTGCAGGATCATGGCCGAGATCTCCTCGACGGACATGGAGGCGGAGCTGACGTGCGGGATGCCGTTCAGGACGTACATCTCCTCGGCGTTGCGCAGCTCGTACGAGCACTGCGCGAGGGAGGCGTAGACCGTTGCGGGTCGTCGTTCCTGGCGGACCTGGCTCAACCGCATCGGGGAGGAGGTGAGCCCGAAGCACTTGCCGGCGTAGGGCGCAACGGGTGCGGGCAGGGAGTGCTGCTCGAAGTCCTCGTCCACCAGGGGGAAGTTGGCGGCGCGGATGCCGTGCTGCAGGGCCAGGTACATGCTGGTGGGGGTCTTGCCGCAGCGCGACGGGGCGATGAGGATCAGGTCCGCCCGCTCGAGGGCCCGGATGGACTGGCCGTCGTCGTGCTCCATGGCGTACTCCACCGCCGACATCCGCCTCTGGTAGTGGATGGCGTCGCCCAGGCCGTGGGCTCTGCCCGGCTGCAGGCTGGCCGTGGCGTGCAGCGCGGTCTCGAGCTGGGGGATGTGGGTGCCGAACAGGTCCACGAAGAAGCCGCGGCTGCCGGCGAGGACGCCACGGATGTCCGGGTCGACGACGGTGGAGAACACCACCGGCACCCGCCCGGTGGCGGCCACGGCGTCGATGCGGGCCGCCACCTGCCGGGCACGCTCCACGGTGACGACGAACGGCACGGTGTGGCGCTCGAAGGGCTGGTCCGGGAACTGCGTGATCAGGGTGCTGCCCAGGGTCTCGGCGGTGATGCCGGTGCTGTCCGAGACGAAGAACGCCACGGGGCAGGTGTCGGTCATGCGCTTGCGTACCTGTCTCTCGTCGTGCGCACCGCGGTCCCGTCCCGGCGCGCGGGGCGCCGGGACGGGACGTCTCAGGTGCTGGGCTGGGGTGCGGTGCGGGCCAGGGACAGCCAGGTGTCCACGACGGCGTCGGGGTTCAGGGAGACCGAGTCGATGCCCTGCTCCAGCAGCCAGACGGCCAGGTCGGGGTGGTCGCTGGGGCCCTGTCCGCAGATCCCGACGTACTTGCCCTGCGCCCGGCAGGCGGAGATGGCCAGGCCCAGCAGCTTCTTGACCGCCGGGTCGCGCTCGTCGAAGGAGGAGGCGACCAGGGCGGAGTCGCGGTCCAGGCCCAGGGTGAGCTGGGTGAGGTCGTTGGAGCCGATGGAGAACCCGTCGAAGTGCTCCAGGAACGCCTCGGCCAGCAGCGCGTTGGCGGGCAGCTCGCACATCATGACGATCTCCAGGCCGTCCTCCCCGCGCGCCAGCCCGTTGGCGGCCAGCAGCTCCACCACGCCCCGGGCCTCGGCCACGGTGCGCACGAACGGGACCATGAGCTTGATGTTGGTCAGGCCCATGGCGGTGCGCGCGTGCCGCACCGCTGCGCACTCGAGCTCGAAGGCCGCCCGGAAGGCCGGGGAGAGGTAGCGGGAGGCGCCGCGGAACCCGATCATGGGGTTCTCCTCGTCCGGCTCGAAGATCGGGCCGCCGAGCAGGTTGGCGTACTCGTTGGACTTGAAGTCCGACAGCCGGATGATCACCGGTTCGGGGGCGAAGGCCGCCGCGATCGTGGCGATGCCCTCGGCCAGGCGCTGCACGTAGTACTCCCGCGGCCCGTCGTAGGCGGCGATCCGCTCCCGGATCTGTCCCGCCACCTCGGCCGGCAGGCTCGCCTCGTCGCGCTCCAGGGCCAGCAGCGCCAGCGGGTGGATGCCGATCTGGCGGTTGATGATGAACTCCAGCCGGGCCAGTCCCACTCCGTGGTTCGGCAGCTGAGCGAAGGCGAAGGCCTGCTCGGGGGTGCCGACGTTCATCATGATCTTCAGCGGCGCGGCCGGCATCGCCTCCAGGGAGGTCTCCTCCACGGTGTAGTCCAGCAGGCCCGCATAGACCAGGCCGGCCTCGCCCTCGGCGCAGGAGACCGTCACCGGGTCCCCGTCGGCCAGCACCGCGGTGGCGTCCCCGGCCCCGACCACGGCGGGGATGCCCAGCTCCCGGGCGATGATCGCCGCGTGGCAGGTGCGGCCGCCGCGGTCGGTGACGATCGCGGCGGCCTTCTTCATGATCGGCTCCCAGTCCGGGTCCGTCATCGAGGCCACCAGCACGTCCCCGGCCTGGAAGGAGGCCATCTCCTGGTGGGAGCCCAGGACGCGGACCTGTCCGGCGCCGATGCGCTGGCCGATCGCCCGGCCCTGGGCCAGCACCGTGCCGTGGCCCTCGAGCCGGTAGCGGGAGACCGCACCGGCCGCCCGGCGGGAGACGACGGTCTCCGGGCGGGCCTGGAGGATGTAGAGGCGCCCGTCGGTCCCGTCCAGGCCCCACTCGATGTCCATCGGGCGGCCGTAGTGGGCCTCGATGGCCACCGCGTAGCGGGCCAGCTGCTCGACCTGCGCGTCGGTGAGGCTGAAGCGGGCCCGCAGCTTCGCCGGCACGGGCACGAAGCCCACCGTGGCCCCCAGCTCCCGGGAGGCCGTGTAGGTCATCTGCAGGGCCTTCTCCCCCAGCCCGCGCTTGAGCACGGCCGGGCGGCCGGCGGCCAGGGCCGGCTTGTGGACGTAGAACTCGTCCGGGTTCACCGCCCCCTGCACCACGGCCTCGCCCAGCCCGTAGGAGGAGGTGATGAACACCGCGTCGGTGAAGCCGGACTCGGTGTCCATGGTGAACATCACCCCCGAGGCGCCCACGTCGGAACGCACCATCTTCTGCACCCCCACCGACAGCGCCACCTCGGCGTGGGTGAAGCCGTGGTGGACCCGGTAGGCGATCGCCCGGTCGTTGTACAGGGACGCGAAGACGTCCTTGACCGCGGCCAGGACGTTCTCCACCCCCCGCACGTTCAAGTACGTCTCCTGCTGGCCGGCGAAGGAAGCGTCCGGCAGGTCCTCCGCCGTGGCGCTGGAGCGCACCGCCCAGGACACCTCCACCCCGTCGGGCTGGGCGGCGGACAGCTGCTCGTACGCGGTGCGGATCGCCTCCTCCAGGGCGGACGGCAGCGGCGCGGACCGGATCAGCGCACGGATCCGGCCGCCGGCGGCGGCCAGGGCGCTCACGTCGCCGGCGTCGAGGCCCTCCAGGACCTCGGCGATCCGCGTCTCCAGCCCGGAAGCCGCCAGGAACTCCCGGAAGGCCGTGGCCGTGGTGGCGAAGCCGCCGGGCACCTCCACCCCGGCGCTGCTCAGACTGCGGATCAGCTCGCCCAGGGAGGCGTTCTTGCCCCCCACCTCCGGGAGGTCGGACAGGTCGATCTCGGTGAACGGAAGAACATGGGTCATCGGAATCGTGCTCCTAGGTGTAAGAGGGCGTGACGTTATTGACTCGGGCCGGGGTGCGTGAGGCCGGGGGCTGATCGCCGCAGGCGGTGTGGGGCCGATGGTAATTGAAGTGATTCACCCAGACCGCGATGGCGTCCCGGCGGGCCTGCTCGCTGGCGTAGGGGCGGACGTAGAGCACCTCGTCGGCCAGCAGCCGGTTGAACCGTTCGACCTTCCCGTTGTGCCGGGGCGTGTAGGGGCGGATGCGCTGGTGCCGGCCGGCGAGGGCCTCCACGGTGCGGGTGAAGTCGCGGGCCTTGTAGTTGGCGCCGTTGTCGGTGACCACCCGGTGCAGCCGGGTGATGCCGTGGGCGGCGAAGAACGCCCGGGCTCGGCAGAAGAATCCGATCGTCGTCACCGCCTTCTCATCGGCCAGAGCCTCGGTGTAGGCCAGCCTCGAGAAGCCGTCCACGGCCGAGTGCAGGTAGGTGTAGCCGACCTTCGCCCCGGGTCCGCGCTTGGCCGCCTTCGCCGCCGTACTGCCGCGGCCGTGGGCGCGCCAGCCGCCGCCGTCGGGGATCCGCCCGACCTTCTTCACATCCAGGTGGACCATGTGCCCGGGCCAGGCGGCACGGATCCGCTGGGGTGGGCGTCGCAGGTCGTCCCCCGCCGGGGTGAGGTCGCGCAGCCGGGAGATGCCCAGGCGGGCCAGCCAGCGACCGACCGTGCGCAGGTGCATTTCATGGCCGAGACCGAGCAGGTGGCGGTGGATGCGTCGGGCGGACCATTTCCGGTCTCGCCGGAGGGACTCGATGAGCTCCACGACGGCCGCCGGGGTGCGCTGAGGGCTGCGCCGGGGAGTCGAGGGCCGGTCGGCCAACCCAGCTTCGCCGGATTCGAGGTAGCGGGCCACCCACGTGGCCACCGTGGGTCGGCTGACGCGGAACTCGGTGGCCACGTGGGCCTTGGGGATCCCGTCGTCGAGGTGGCGCAGGACCATGCGCAGCCGGCCGGTCGGGGTCAGGGGTGCGTTAACGTGGGGCATGAACGGGCTCTCTTGCTGCGGACGGACGGTGTAGGAACTTCCATCCTGTGGCGAGGAGCCCGTTCCTCATCTCACCGGCACACCCGTGGCAAGAACCTCATGCCCCACAACACCTAGGCTGCGCTGGGTCGGAGGTCGGTCGTGTCGTTGCGGGAGCTGGGTGCTGGATCCTGCGGGGCCCGAGGCGGGCAGGGGCCACGATCGGCCGGACCCGGCGCGTGAGGTGTGGCGTCGGCGTTGTCGATGGGTGGGGCGATCTGCTGATCGGCGCCGATCCGATCGGCGTCGCTGCGGATCAGGAGAGCTGCCGCCGGAGCACGGCCGCCGGATCCGGTCCTGGATCGCCACGGTCCGCCCTGGGTTCATGGCTCCTGGGGCCCGTGAAGCTGCTGCGTCGTTGTCGTCAACAGATATATCACCTATATACGCAATGCGGAAGCGTTTTACGGCGTTGTTCCCGCCCCGGGCGCGGGCGGTGCTGCGGTCCGCGATCTTCGACAGGCCGGGCCCCTCCGCAGCGGGCGTCGGCGCCGAGGGGGAGTCCCTGCGGCGGGCCGCCGACGAGAGGACGCCGACTGCGGCCGGACGTCGGTGGGCGCGGTCGGCGTCGTCGCTGCCGTCCGCGGCCACCGGGACGGTCGGCCGCGGACGTCACCCGGTGGAGGCCGCGTCCCGCCCGATCGTCTCCCGCAGGATCTCGCTCGTGCCCCCGAAGATCGTCAGCAGCCGGGAGGCGAGGTAGGCCTGGGCCACCGGGTAGTCGAGGATGTAGCCGTAGCCGCCGTGCAGCTGCAGGCACCGGTCCGTGACGGCCTTGGCCCGCTCGCTCGCCCAGTACTTGGCCTTGGAGGCCCCGACGACGTCGAGCGTCCCGGCGTTGAAGGCGTGCACGGCCCGCTGGACGTAGGCCTCGGTGACCTCCACCTCGACCGTCAGCTCCGCGACCTCGAACCGGGAGTGCTGGAAGTCCAGCACCCGGGAGCCGAAGGCCGTGCGCTCCCGGGTGTAGTCCAGGGTGGACTCCAGCGTCGCGCGCGCCACGGCGCTCGCGGCCACGGCGACCGCCAGCCGCCCCTGGGGCAGCAGCTGCTGGATCTGCCGCAGCCCACCGCCCTCGGCGCCGACCAGGTTCGCACCGGGGACGCGGACGTCCTCGAAGAACAGCTCGGCGGTGTCCGAGGCCCGCACGCCCATCTTGTCCAGCTGCTTGCCGACCGCGTAGCCGGGGGAGTCCGCCTTGTGCACCAGGAAGAGGCTGAAGCTGTCCTCCCCGGCGCGCTCGGCGCGTCCGTCCGTGCGGGCCAGCACCAGGGCGGCGTCCCCGCTGATCCCGTTGCCGATGAAGGTCTTCTGGCCGTTGAGCACCCAGTCCTCGCCGTCGCGCACGGCCCTCGTGCGCACCCCGCGCAGGTCGGACCCGGCGCCCGGCTCGGTCCAGGCCACCGAGGTGACCAGCTCTCCGGTGAGGATCCGCGGCAGCCACCGCTGCTGCTGCTCCGCGGTGCCGTGGGCCAGCAGGTGGGGCAGCACCCAGTCGTCGCCGAGGTGCAGCGCCAGGGCCACGCCGAGGGCTCCGCCGCGGACCAGCTCCTCGTCGAGCACGGCGCGGAACCGGTAGTCGGTCAGGCCCATGCCGCCGTGCTCCTCCGGCACGGCGAGGCCGAGCAGGCCCGCCTCGCCGGCGGCGCGCCACATGCTGCGCGGCATCAGGTGCTCGGCGTCCCACTGCGCGTAGTGGGGGGCGACCTCGCGCGCCACGAACTCGCGGGCGACGTCGCGGAACTCCTCGTGCTCCTCCTCGAAGAAGGGCTGGACGGCCGGGGTGGGGGTCACGGGGTGCCTCCTGTGCTGGTGGGATCCGGGTCGCCGGTGGGGCCTGGGTCGCCGGTGGGGTCCGGGTGGAACGCGGTGCGCAGCGCGGCCCAGGCCATCTCCTCGAGGGCGGCCCGGGCGGCGTCGAGCCGCTCCGCCTCCTGCGGGGTGCGCAGCCGCTGCGCGGCCCGCAGGGAGTGCGGGGTGGAGTTGATCAGCCCGAAGGCGGCCTGGGCGCGCAGGGTGAGGTCGGCGACCTCGCGCGCGGGGGCGAACTCGCGCAGGGCCTCGACCCACAGGGTCACGTAGCCGCGCTGGAGCACGCGCACCGTGCGGCGGTCCTCGGCCGTGAGGTTGGGCAGCTCCCGGTCCTGCACCACGATCACGGCGGGGCGGTGCAGGGCGAAGTCGACCTGGAAGCGGATCAGGTCCCGCAGCCGCCGCTGCGGGTCCGGGGCGTGCCGGGCCACCTCGCGGCCGCGCTCGAGCAGGTCGTGGCTGACCTCGAGCAGCACCGCGCCCAGGACGGCCTGCTTGCTCGCGAAGTGCCGGTAGACCGCGGGGCCGCTGACGCCCGCGGCCGCGCCGATGTCGTCGATCGAGACCCCGGCGAAGCCCCGCTCGGCGAAGAGCGTGGCGGAGGCGGCGAGCAGGTCCTGCCGGCGCCGGGCCTTCGCCTGCCCGCGCACCGTGGTGGGCGGCGGGCTCGGTCTGCGGTCGGTCTGCGGCATGCGGTCCTTCTTCCGGCGACGGGGCGGGGCGTTCCTGGACATTTTAGTGAGTCGCCACTAACCTGACGACCAAGTTAGTCGAGACTAACCGAAATGGCATCCCGGACCCGGGGCCGGATCGGGACGGAGGAACGGATGCGCGCGCTGAGCAGCCAGGTGGATCCGGGCAGCCCGGACTTCGGCGCCAACGCGGCCGCCCAGCACCGGCTCGTCGCGGAGCTCGGGCAGCGCCTGGACCGGGTGGCGCAGGGCGGGCCGGCGGCCTCGCGGGCGCGGCACGTGGGCCGCGGCAAGCTGCTGCCGCGCGAGCGGGTGGACCACCTGCTCGACCCCGGCAGCCCGTTCCTGGAGGTCGGCGCCCTGGCGGCCGAGGGGATGTACGACGACGAGTGCCCCGCGGCCGGGCTGATCGCCGGCATCGGGCTCGTGCACGGCCGGCAGGTGATGGTCGTGTGCAACGACGCCACGGTCAAGGGCGGCACGTACTACCCCATGACGGTCAAGAAGCACCTGCGCGCCCAGGAGATCGCCCTCGAGAACCGGCTGCCCTGCGTCTACCTGGTGGACTCCGGCGGGGCGTTCCTGCCGATGCAGGACGAGGTCTTCCCGGACCGCGAGCACTTCGGGCGGATCTTCTACAACCAGGCGAACCTCTCGGCCGCCGGCGTCGCCCAGATCGCCGCGGTGCTGGGCTCGTGCACCGCCGGCGGCGCCTACGTGCCGGCGATGAGCGACGAGACCGTGATCGTGCGCGGACAGGGCACGATCTTCCTCGGCGGTCCGCCGCTGGTGAAGGCCGCCACCGGCGAGGAGGTCACCGCGGAGGAGCTGGGCGGCGGCGAGCTGCACGCGGCCGTCTCGGGGGTGGTCGACCACCTCGCGGAGAACGACGAGCACGCCCTGGAGATCGTCCGCGACATCGTCACGACCCTGCCCCCGCCCGCCCCCCGCGCCTGGCCGGTCCGGCCGGCGGAGCCCCCGGCCGTGGCCGAGGACGAGCTGCCCGGCGCGGTCCCGGTGGACCCCAACGCCGGCTACGACGTGCACGAGGTGATCGCCCGGCTCGTGGACGGGTCCCGCTTCGCCGAGTTCAAGGCGGAGTACGGCACCACGCTCGTCACCGGCTTCGCCCACCTGCACGGCCACCCGGTGGGGGTCGTGGCCAACAACGGGGTGCTCTTCGCCGAGTCGGCGATGAAGGGCGCCCACTTCGTCGAGCTGTGCGACCAGCGGGGGATCCCGCTGCTGTTCCTGCAGAACATCACCGGCTTCATGGTGGGCCGCGACTACGAGGCCGGCGGCATCGCCAAGCACGGCGCCAAGATGGTCACCGCCGTGGCCACCACCCGGGTCCCGAAGCTGACCGTGGTGATCGGCGGGTCCTTCGGGGCCGGCAACTACTCCATGTGCGGGCGCGCCTACTCCCCGCGGTTCCTGTTCCTGTGGCCACAGGCGCGGATCTCGGTGATGGGCGGCGCCCAGGCCGCCTCGGTGCTGGCCACCGTCAAGGCCGATCAGCTGGCCGCCCGCGGGCAGGACTGGGGCGCGGAGGAGCGCGAGGCGTTCATGGCGCCCATCCGCCGGCAGTACGAGGAGCAGGGCAACCCCTGGTACTCCACCGCCCGGCTGTGGGACGACGGCGTGATCGCCCCCTCCGACACCCGCGAGGTGCTCGGGCTGGCCCTCGAGGTCTGCTCCCGCGCCCCGCTGCCCGAGCCCGGCTTCGGCCTCTTCAGGATGTGAGCCCCGTGACTCCCAGCACGCCCCCGCGCCGCTTCGACGTCGTCCTCGTCGCCAACCGCGGCGAGATCGCCCGCCGGATCCTGCGCACCCTCAAGGCGCTGGGCATCCGCTCGGTCGCGATCTACAGCGAGGCCGACCGCGACGCGGTGCACGTGCGCGAGGCCGACGTGGCCGTGTGCGTGGGCCCGGCCGCCCCGGCGCAGAGCTACCTGCGCATCGACGCCGTGGTCGAGGCCGCCCGCGCCACCGGGGCGCAGGCGGTCCACCCCGGCTACGGGTTCCTCTCCGAGAACGCCGGCCTGGCCCGCGCGTGCGCCGCGGCCGGCATCGCCTTCGTCGGCCCCGGCGCCGAGGCCCTGGAGATCATGGGGGACAAGATCCGCGCCAAGCGGCACGTGGCCGCCGCCGGGGTGCCCACCGTGGCCGGGGTCTCGGACCCGGGCCTCGACGACGACGCCCTGGTGGCCGCCGCCGCCGGCATGGACTACCCGCTGCTGATCAAGCCCTCGGCCGGGGGCGGCGGCAAGGGCATGCACGTGGTCGAGGCCCCCGAGCGGCTGCCCGAGGCCCTCGCCACGGCCCGCCGGGTCGCGGCCGCCGCGTTCGGGGACGACACCCTGTTCCTGGAACGGCTCATCGAGTCCCCCCGGCACATCGAGGTCCAGGTCCTCGCCGACACGCACGGGACCGTGGTGCACCTGGGCGAGCGCGAGTGCTCGCTGCAGCGCCGGCACCAGAAGGTGATCGAGGAGGCGCCCTCGCCGCTGCTGGACCCCGCCACCCGGGAGCGGATCGGGCAGGCCGCCTGCCAGGTGGCCCGCTCGGTGGGCTACGCGGGCGCCGGGACCGTGGAGTTCCTCGTGGCCGCGGACCGGCCGGAGGAGTTCTTCTTCATGGAGATGAACACCCGCCTGCAGGTCGAGCACCCGGTGACCGAGCTGGTCACCGGCGTGGATCTCGTGGCGCACCAGCTCCGCGTCGCCGCGGGGGAGCCGCTCGCGCTGGCCCAGCAGGACGTGGTGCTCACCGGCCACGCGGTGGAGGCGCGGGTCTACGCCGAGGACCCCGCGCGCGGCTTCCTGCCCACCGCCGGCACCGTGCTGGCGCTCGAGGAGCCCTCCGGCCCCGGGATCCGCGTGGACTCCTCGCTGGCCCAGGGCCTCACGGTGGGCTCCGACTACGACCCCCTGCTGGCCAAGGTGATCGCCTGGGGCGAGGACCGCGAGCAGGCCCTGGACCGGCTGGACTCCGCCCTGGCGGACACCGTGGTGCTGGGGGTGGGCACGAACACCGAGTACCTGCGCGCCCTGCTCGCCGATCCCGCCGTGCGCGCCGGGGCGCTGGACACCACCCTCATCGAGCGGCGCCTGCCGGAGCTGGAGTTCGCCGCCCCGGACGAGACCCACTTCGCCGCCGCGGCCGCCTTCCTGCGGGCCCGGGCCGGCGCGCCTGAGTCCGGGCCCGAGCCCGGTTCCGGGCCCTGGGCCCGCGCCGAGGGCTGGCGGCCCACCGGCCGGGCCCGGCCCGCCGTGGACCTCGCCCACGGGCTGGAGCAGCCCCGCCGCACCGTCGTCGACGACGGCGTGCGCCTGGTGCCCCTGCCCGGCCGGACGGCCGCGCACCTGCTGGAGGCCGGCGGGGCCGCCCGCGTCGTCCACGTCGCGGCCGGGGCGGGCAGCGTCTGGGTGGGCGAGGACGGGTTCGCCGTCGAGCTCCACGTGCTGACCCGCGAGGAGCGGCTCGAGCGGGCGCTGGCGGCCCTGGAGCGCACGGCGGGGCCCGCCGCGCCCGAGCTGCACTCGCCCATGCCCGGCACCGTCGTCGCGGTCCCCGCGGCGGAGGGGGAGCGGGTCGCGGAGGGGCAGACCGTGGTGGTCGTCGAGGCCATGAAGATGGAGCACCGGCTGACCGCCCCCACCGCCGGGACCGTCGAGCTGTCCGTGCGGGCCGGGGAGCAGGTCACGCTGCACCAGCTGCTCGCCCGCGTGGTGCCCGACGCCCCCGCCGCCGCACCCGGTGCCGACCCGGCGGCGCCCGGGCCCGGGACCCCGCCGGCCACCGATCCGACCAGTCAGGAGCACAGCGCATGAACTTCGAGCTCGACGAGGAGTACCAGGACCTCTCCGACACCGTCCGGGAGTTCGCCGACGAGGTGATCGCCCCCGTCTCGGCCCGCTACGACCGGGACCACGCGTTCCCCTACGACATCGTGGCGCAGATGGGCGAGCTGGGCCTGTTCGGCCTGCCCTTCCCCGAGGAGTACGGCGGGATGGGCGGGGACTACTTCGCCCTGTGCCTGGCGCTGGAGCAGATCGCCCGGGTGGACCAGTCCGTGGCCATCACCCTCGAGGCCGGGGTGTCGCTGGGCGCCATGCCGATCTTCCGCTTCGGCACCGAGGAGCAGAAGCAGCAGTGGCTGCCCGACCTCGCGACGGGCCGGGCGCTCGCCGGCTTCGGGCTCACCGAGCCGGAGGCCGGCTCCGACGCCGGCGGCACCCGAACCACCGCGAGGCGGCAGGACGGGCAGTGGGTGGTCGACGGCGCCAAGGAGTTCATCACCAACTCCGGCACGGACATCACCCGCCTGGTCAACGTCACCGCGGTCACCGGCACCACGCAGCTGCCGGACGGGCGGGTCAAGAAGGAGATCTCCACGATCATCGTCCCCACGGACACCCCCGGCTTCCGCGCCGAGAAGGCCTACGACAAGGTCGGCTGGAACGCCTCGGACACCCACCCGCTGTCCCTGCAGGACGTGCGGGTCCCGGAGGACCACCTGCTGGGCGAGGAGGGGCGCGGCTACGCCAACTTCCTGTCCATCCTCGACGAGGGCCGCATCGCCATCGCGGCCCTGGCCGCCGGCGCGGCCCAGGGCTGCGTCGAGGAGTCGGTGCGCTACGCGGGCGAGCGCACCTCCTTCGGCCGGCCCATCGGGGAGAACCAGGCGATCTCCTTCAAGATCGCCCGCATGCAGGCCCGCGCGCACACCGCCCGCCTGGCCTACTACGACGCCGCGTCCCGGATGCTCGCCGGCCGGCCGTTCAAGACGCAGGCCGCGATCGCCAAGCTCGTGGCCGGGGAGGCCGCGATGGACAACGCCCGGGACGCCACCCAGGTCTTCGGCGGCTACGGGTTCATCAACGAGTCCCGGGTGGCCCGCCACTACCGCGACTCCAAGATCCTCGAGGTCGGCGAGGGCACCACCGAGGTGCAGCTGATGCTCGTCGCCCGCGAGCTGGGACTGTGAGGGGGCGGCCGTGAGCGCACCGCGCAAGGTGGTCCGCCAGCGCGGGCTGTGGTTCGAGGAGTTCGAGGAGGGCACCGTCTACGAGCACGCCCCGGGCCGCACGGTGACCGAGGCGGACAACGTCCTGTTCACCACCCTCACCATGAACACCCAGTCCCTGCACCTCGACGCCGCGTGGGCCGGGCGCCAGCCCTTCGGGCAGCGGCTGGTGAACTCGATGTTCACGCTCTCCACCCTCGTGGGGGCCTCCGTGGCGCAGCTGACCCAGGGCACCATCGTCGCCAACCTCGGCTTCGAGGAGGTGCGGTTCCCGCACCCGCTGCACCACGGGGACACCCTGTACTCGTCCTCCGAGATCCTCGGCGCCCGCCCGTCCTCCTCCCGGCCCGGACAGGGCATCGTGCGCCTCAAGCACGTCGGGCGCAACCAGGACGGCGTGGTGGTCGCCGAGTGCACCCGCTCCGTGCTCATGTGGTCCCGCGACGCCGCCCCGCAGTGACCCCGGCGCCCGAGACCCCTCCCGCGCCCGCCGCGCCACCCGACCGAAGGAGCCGCCCGTGACCGACGACCCCGCCCTCGGCCCGGCCCTGCTGTTCTGCCCGGCCGACCGCCCCGACCGCTACGCCAAGGCCGCCGCGCGGGCCGACACCGTGATCCTCGACCTCGAGGACGCCGTGGCCGGGCCGGACAAGCCCGCCGCCCGGGACGCCCTCGTGGCCACGCCCCTGGACCCGGCCCGCACCGTCGTGCGGGTCAACGCCCAGGACACCGAGGACTTCGCCCACGACCTCGTCGCCCTGCGGCACACCGCGTACACCACCGTGATGCTGCCCAAGGCCGCCTCCGCCGAACGGCTCGCCGTCGCCGCGGAGCTGGGCCTGGACCGGGTGATCGCCCTGTGCGAGACCGCCGAGGGCGTGGTGCACGCGGCCGGGATCGCCCGCGCCCCCAACGTGGTGGCGCTGATGTGGGGCGCCGAGGACCTGGTCGCCTCCCTGGGCGGCAGCTCGTCCCGCCACCCGGACGGCGCCTACCGGGACGTCGCCCGGCACGCCCGCTCCGCGGTGCTGCTGGCCGCCGGCGCCGCCGGCAAGCCCGCCGTCGACGCCGTGCACCTCGACATCGCCGACCTCGACGGGCTGCGCGAGGAGGCCCTCGACGCCGTGGCCTCCGGCTTCGCGGCCACCGCCTGCATCCACCCCGGCCAGGTGGAGACCGTCCGCGCCGCCTACCGCCCCGCCGAGGAGGAGGTCGCCGCCGCCCGGGAGCTGCTCGCGGCCGCCCGGGACGCCGCCGGCGTCTTCACGTTCCGCGGGCGGATGGTCGACGAGCCCCTGCTCCGCCACGCCGAGCGGCTCGTGCGCCGCGCCGGCGGCTGAGCCCCCGTGCCCGTGTCCCGCCCACCCCGTCCGGAGGAGACCATGAACCGGCCCCTGACCCTCGTCGTCCCCGTCAAGCACGTCCCCGACGCCCAGGGCGAGCGCGTCCTCAGCGGCGACCCGCCCGTGCTCGAGCGCGGCCCCGGGATCCTCTCCGAGCTCGACGAGTACGCGCTCGAGGCCGCCCTCCAGCTCGTCGAGGCCTCCGGCGGGGCGGAGGCCGGTCACCGGGTCCTCGCCCTCACCGTCGGCCCCGCGGACGCCGCGGCCGCCCTCAAGCGCGCCCTCCAGCTGGGCGCCGACGCCGGGGTGCACGTGCTCGACGACGCCCTGGCCGGCTCGGACGCCTGGGTCACCGCCCGGGTGCTCGCCGCCGCGGTCGAGCGGATCGCCGAGGAGGAGTCCCGGCCGGTGGACCTCGTGCTCACCGGCATGGCGTCCACGGACGGGGAGACCTCCCTGGTCCCCGGTCAGCTGGCCGATCGGCTCGGCCTGGCCCACGTCGGCTTCGCGAGCTCGCTGGCCCTCGCCGAGGACGGCGCCACGCTCACCGCCACCCGGCACACCGGGACCGAGGTCCTCGAACTCGTCGCGCCGCTGCCGGCCCTCGTGGCCGTCACCGACCGGGCCAACACCCCGCGCTACCCGAACTTCAAGGCGATCATGGCGGCCAAGAAGAAGCCCGTGCGCACGTGGTCGGCCGCCGACCTCGGGCTCGGCCCGGGCGACGTCGGCCTGGCCGGCTCCCTCACCCGCGTGCTCGAGGCCGTGCCCCGCCCGCCGCGCACCGCCGGGGAGGTCGTGGTGGACGAGGGCGAGGGCGGGATCCGCCTCGCCGAGTTCCTCGTGGCCCGGAAGCTCGTCTGACCCCACCGCGTCCCGCCCGATCACGTCTCGCCCGGGTCCCCGGGCAGGAGGAGGACCCTGATGACCACGACCCTGGTGGTGCTGGACACCACGGAGCGGCTGCGCCGCGGCGACCGGGAGCTGCTCGTGCTCGCGCGCAGCCTGGGCGAGGCGCATGCCGCGCTCCCCGCGGCCCCCGGGGACGGGCTGCTCGACGAGCTGGCCGGCCACGGGGTGGCCGCCGTGCACGTCCCGGCGGCCGGCCCGGGCGACCGGCTGACCACCCCCGCCGTCGCGCTCGCGGCGGCCGCGGCCCGGGCCGGCGGCGCCCGGACGGTGCTGCTGCCCAACACCCCGGAGGCCAAGGACGTCGCCGCACGCCTGGGCGTGCGGCTCGAGGCGGGAGTGATCACCGACGCGGTGGGCCTGGACACGGACCTGGTGGCGACCAAGTCCGTCCTCGCCGGCGGCTGGACCACCCGGTGCCGGGCCACGAGCCCGGTGCTGGTCGCCACCGTCCGGCCCAACTCGGTGGAGCTCCCGGCCGAGCTCCCGACGGAGCTCCCGGCCGGGGCGGACCGCCCGGCGGTGCACGTCCACGAGGTCGAGGACACGGTCCCCGCCGCCCGCGTGGTCGGCCGCACCGAGCTGCCCGCCTCCGGGCGGCCGGCCCTGGGCGAGGCGCGCGTGGTCGTGGCCGGCGGCCGCGGCACGGGCGGGGACTTCGGCCCGCTCGAGGAGCTCGCGGACGTCCTCGGCGGGGCGATCGGCGCCTCCCGCGCCGCGGTGGACGCCGGGTGGATCGGCCCCGAGGCGCAGGTGGGGCAGACCGGCCGCACCGTCTCCCCGCAGCTCTACGTCTCCTGCGGGATCTCCGGGGCCGTGCAGCAGCGGGCGGGCATGCAGACCGCCCGGGTGATCGTGGCGGTCAACAAGGACGAGCAGGCGCCCGTCCTCGAGATCGCCGACCTCGGGATCGTGGGCGACCTCAAGAAGGTGCTGCCCCAGGCCGTCGAGCACCTGCGGTCGCTGCGCGGATAGCCGCCGCCGCGGGCCGGCCCGGCAGGGCCCGCCCCCGATCCGGGCCGGGCCGGGGGCGGATCGACCCGGGCGCCGACCGGCCGGGGCGCCGGCCCCGGGGCCGGGCGGCTCAGAACCCGGAGGGGTTCCGGGGGGTGTAGGCCTCCTCGAAGCGGCGGACCTCCTCGTCCGTCAGGTCCAGCTCGACGGCGGCCGCGGCGTCGTCGACGTGCTGCTCCCGGGTCGCGCCGACGATCGGCGCCGTCACGGCGGGCCGGCCGGCGACCCACGCGAGGGCCACCTGGGCCATCGGCACGCCGCGCTCGCCGGCCACGGCCGCGACCGCGTCGACGATCGCCCGGTTCGCCGCCACGTCCTGCGTGTAGAGGCCCTGGCCGAACGCGTCGGTGCTCTCCCGGGTGCCGGAGCCTGCGGCGCCCCAGGGCCGCGCGAGACGGCCGCGGGCGAGCGGGCTCCACGGCAGCACGCCCACCCCGGTCGCCCGGCAGAACGGGTGCATCTCCCGCTCCTCCTCGCGCTCGAGCAGGTTGTACTGGTCCTGCATCGAGACGAACTTCGTCCAGCCGTGCAGCTCGGCGGTGTGCTGCAGCTGCGCGAACTGCCACGCCCACATGCTCGAGGCCCCGAGATAGCGGGCCTTGCCGGCCTTCACGACGTCGTGCAGGGCCTCCATGGTCTCCTCGACGGGGGTGCGGGGGTCGAACCGGTGGATCTGGTACAGGTCGACGTAGTCGGTCCCCAGCCGCTGCAGCGACGCGTCGATCTCGTGCATGATCGCGGCCCGGCTGAGACCGCCGCCGTTGCGCGCGTCCCGCATCCGCCCGTGCACCTTGGTGGCGATCTGGAGCTCCTCGCGCGGGGCGATCTCGCGGAGCAGCGTGCCGGTGATCTCCTCGCTGGAGCCCAGCGAGTAGACGTTGGCCGTGTCGAACGTGGTGATCCCGGCCTCGTAGGCGCGGCGCACGAACGGGCGGGCCTCGTCGAGGCCCACGCTCCACGCGTGCGATCCCTTGGCGGGATCCCCGTAGCTCATCATGCCCAGCACCACGGCGCTCAGCTCGAGGCCGGAGCTCCCCAGACGGACGGTTCTCATGACGGTTCCCCTTCTGCACGACGGACGATGGCAGGACGGACGGCGGCGCGACGGACGGCGGCACGGAGCCACGGCGACGGCGAGGTCACGGGCCCGCTCCCGATCCTAGGAGAACCCGACCCGACCGACCGGACCGCGGGCTCAGCGCGCCACGGTCCGGTGCCCGGCGTCCAGCCGCCGGGTCCAGCCGCGCGCGTCCAGGTGCTCCAGCAGCGGGATCGCCACGCGCCGCGTGGTGCCCAGCGCCTGGCGCGCCTGGCTCGTGGTGAAGGGCTGCGGCAGCCGGGCGAGCTCGCGCATGGCCAGGGCGGGGGCCGTGGGGAGCAGCACCACGCCCTCCCCGATCCGGAGCAGCCGCCCGACGCGCTCGGCGGCGGCGAGCTCGCGGACGCCCAGGCGCAGCGCCGTCAGGTCCTCGGCCTCCGGGGCGCGGAAGGGCTCGGCCGCGAGCCGGTGCTCCAGCCGGCGCACGGCGGGCTCGTGCGCGCCGAGGCCGCCCCGGTGCTGCGGGGAGCGGATGTGCCCGCCCTCCTGCGCCAGGCCGGCGCCGCGGACCACCGGGTCGACCAGGGCCGCGTCGGGCAGCGCGAGCAGGTCGCGGGCAGCACCCCGGGACAGGCCCGCCGCCAGGGGGTCACGGGCGTGCAGCTCCTCCACGGCGGTGCGCAGCCGCTCCTGCCAGTCGTCGAGCACGGGGGCGTGCACCCACCAGCCGCCGACCGCGCGCACCCCCGCGGGCGCGGCGGCGTCCGCGGCGGGCAGCAGGCCGAGCCGGTGCAGGCGCTCGGCCGGCACCGCGCCGCGCCGGGCCACCTCGGCCCGCACGTCCCCGCCGGCGTCCAGCCCGGCAAGGCGCGCGGCCCGGCGCGCCCGGTCGCCGCGACGCCGCAGTGCGGGCGGGTCGGCGTCGAGGACCAGGGCGCCGCCGAGCACCGAGCGGCTGCCGGGATCGCGCAGCACCACGCGGTCCCCGAGGACGAGGGGCAGCGGGCGGTCGAGGGCCAGCCGCGCGTGGTCGTCGTCGAAAGGGCTGAGCCGGGCCGGGACCGCCGCGGTGCCGGCGTGCACCACGAGGTGCTCGGCCACGAGCGGGAACGCGGAGCCGGTGGTGCGGCGGACGTCGAGGACGTCGGTGACCGGCCACGCGCCGGGGGTGACCAGGGCGTCGCCGCGGTGCACGTCGTCGGCCGGCACCCCGCGCAGGTTCACGGCCACCCGGGCGTGGGGCTCCAGCGACGTGGCCGGCCGGTTGCGGCTGTGCAGCCCGCGCACCGCCACCGGCCGGGCCCCGCCGGAGCCGAGCAGCTCCAGCCGGTCGTCCTGCCGGAGGGTGCCCGCGGTCAGGGTTCCGGTCACCACCGTGCCGGACCCGGTGATCGTGAAGGAGCGGTCCACCCACAGCCGCAGCCGCCCGCCGGCGGGCGCGGGCGGGCCCGTGCCCTCGAGGGCCGAGACGGTGACCGCGGGCGCGTCGCGCAGGCCCGTCCCGGCCAGCTCCGCCCGGACCTGCGCGAGCACCTCCTCGGCGCGCCCGGGCGCCCGGTCCGCCCGGGTGAGCACCACCACGCCGCGCTCGATGCCCAGGGCCGCGACCGCGTCGCGGTGGTCCGCGGACTGCGCCTGCCAGCCCTCGTCGACCGCGACGACGAAGCACACCACCGGGGCCGGGCCGAGCCCGGCGAGCATGTTGCCGAGGAAGCGCTCGTGGCCGGGGACGTCCACGAAGGCCACGTCCCGCCCGGAGGGCAGCGTGGTCCAGGCGTAGCCCAGGTCGATGGTCAGCCCGCGGCGGCGCTCCTCCTCCCACCGGTCGGGCTCCATGCCGGTGAGGGCCCGCACCAGGGTGCTCTTGCCGTGGTCGACGTGCCCGGCCGTGGCGACGACGTGCACGCTCACCGGGTCCCCCCGGTCCCGTCGTCCGTCCCGTCGAGGGCGGTCAGGGCGGTGCGCACCGCGGCGAGCAGACGGTCGTCGTCGGGCTCGGGCACGCAGCGCAGGTCGAGCAGGCAGGCGTGGTCGTGGACCCGGGGGAGCACGGCGGGACGGCCGGCGCGCAGCGGCGCCGCCGCCGCCTCGGGCAGCCGGACCGCCCACCCCGGCAGCGGCACACCGGGAGCGCCGCCGCCGCCGACCCGGCCGTCGTGGGGGACCACCGGCGCGCCGACGGCCGCGGCGAGCCGCTCGGCGCGGGCGCGGAGCCGGTCGGGGTCCGCGTGCAGCGCCTGGACCACGGGGGTGGGCCCGCCGGCGAGCGTGGCCTCCAGCGCGGCGAGCGCGAGCTTGTCGGCGCGCACCGCGCGGGCGAGGGGGTGGCCGGCCAGCCGGGCGACGACCTCCGCGCGGCCGAGCAGCAGTCCGGCCTGCGGACCGCCGAGCAGCTTGTCGCCGCTGGCGATGACGAGGTCCGCACCGCCCGCCAGGGCGGAGGCGGCGTCCGGCTCCTCCGGCAGGTACGGGTCGGGGGTCAGCAGCCCGCTGCCCAGGTCGGCCACCAGGGGCACGCCGTGGGCGCGCGCCAGCGGCCGCAGCTGCTCCGCCCCGACGCCCGAGGTGAAGCCCTCCACCCGGAAGTTGCTCGGGTGCACCTTGAGCAGGCACCCGGTCTCCGGGCCGATCGCCTCGGCGTAGTCGCGCAGGTGCGTCCGGTTGGTCGTGCCCACCTCGCGCAGCCGGGCGCCGGTCGACTCGATGAGCTCCGGCAGCCGGAAGCCGGCCCCGATCTCGACGAGCTCGCCGCGGCTGATCACCACCTCGCGGCCGGCCGCCAGCGCCGTGGTGGCCAGCACCAGCGCGGCCGCGCCGTTGTTGACCGCCAGCGCGTCCTCGGCGGGCGGGCAGGCGGTGAGCAGGGCCGCCCGGGCCCCGGCGCCGCGGCGGGACCGGGTGCCGGTGCGCAGGTCCAGCTCCACGTCGACGTACCCGGCCGCCGCGACCAGCGCCTCGGTCGCGGCCGCCGACAGCGGCGCGCGGCCCAGGTTGGTGTGCACGACCACCCCGGTGGCGTTGAGCACCGGGGTCAGGGTCGACGCGGAGCGCGCGGCGAGCGCGCCCAGCACCGCCGGTTCGACCTGATCGGGGGCGAGCTCGCCGCGCCGCGCCCGCTCCTGGGTCTCGCGCACCAGGGAGCGGACGACCTCCTCGCTCAGCCGCTCGCGGGCCCGGCGGACGGCCGGCAGGCCCATGAGCTGGTCGGTGCGCGGGATCAGGCGACGCGGATCGTCCTGGGCCACAGTTCCTCCTCGGCGAGCCGGGCGCGTGACAGACGGTGACGGAGGCAGACGCCAGCGGAAACAGAAGCTGGCGGAAACAGAAGCTGGCGGAGGCGGACGGGAATCGAACCCGCCAGACCGAGGTGCTCGGTCTCACCGGTTTTGAAGACCGGGGGGCCCACCAGGACCCGGACGCCTCCGCTGACCAACCTAGCACCGCCGCCACCCACCACTAGGCTGTCGACATGGAACAGACCCGCACGCCGCATCCGCCCCTGCCCGAGACCGGCGCGGTCCGGCTGACCGGCTTCGCCCACGGCGGCGGCTGCGCCTGCAAGATCCCGCCCGGGGAGCTCGAGGACGCGGTCCGCGGTCTCACCGGGCAGGCGGGGGCCGGCGTGCTGGTCGGCCTCGACGACGGCGACGACGCCGCGGCCGTCCTGGTGCGCGAGGACCTCGCGGTGCTCTCCACCGCCGACTTCTTCACCCCGGTCGTCGACGACGCCTACGACTGGGGCCGGATCGCCGCCGCGAACGCCCTGTCGGACGTCTACGCCATGGGCGGGCGCCCGGTCATGGCGATCAACCTGGTGGGCTGGCCGCGCGAGGTGCTCCCGATGGAGCTGCTGACCGAGGTGCTGCGCGGCGGCCTGGCGGTGGCCTCCGAGGCGGGGTGCCCGGTGATCGGGGGCCACTCCATCGACGACCCGGAGCCGAAGTACGGCATGGCGGTGACGGGCGTGGCCGATCCCGCCCGGCTGCTGCGCAACGACGCCGCCGCCCCCGGGCTGCCCCTGACCCTCACCAAGCCGATCGGCGTGGGGCTGCTCAACAACCGGCACAAGGCGACCGGTGAGGTCTCCGCCGAGGCCGTGGCCACGATGACCCGGCTCAACCGGGACGGCGCCGAGGCCGCGCTGGCGACCGGGGCCCGGGCGGCCACGGACGTCACCGGGTTCGGGCTGCTGGGGCACCTGCACAAGATGTGCCGTGCCTCCGGGGTCGGCGCGGTCCTCGACCGGGCGGCGGTGCCCCTGGTCGAGGGGGCGCAGGAGGCGCTGCGGGACGGCTTCGTCTCCGGGGGCACCCGCCGCAACCTCGACTGGGTGCGCCCCCACCTGCGCGCCGCGGCCGGCGTCACGGAGGAGGACCTGCTGCTGCTGGCCGACGCGCAGACCTCCGGCGGGCTGCTCGTCGTCGGCGAGCTGCCCGGGTACCCGGTGGTCGGCCACACGGTGGCCGGGTCCGGCATCGAGGTGCGCTGAGCGCCGTCCCGGGGCGGCGCCGGGCGCTCAGCCGGCCGTGGTGATCGAGTCGTCGACGACGCCGGCGGCCCGCCGGGCGGCCAGGCGCGCCTTCTGCGGCTCGATCGTGTAGCGGGGGTCCTGGGCCGAGTGGATCCCGGCCTCCAGCACGCCGAACCGCGTCAGTGCGGAGGAGGTCAGCAGCGCCAGGCCCGACACCGCGGCGACCGCCCGGTGCCGTCCGCCCAGCAGCGTGCCGAGGCCACCGGCGACCGCCAGCCGCTCGCTCCACCGCAGCATGGTCCCGGCCGGTCCGTGGTGCAGCGGCTCGGCCGCCACGGGGTGCATCCGCCGCTCCATCAGCTTCGTGGCGACCAGCTCCCCGGCCACGCCCAGCACGGCGAGCCGGCGGGCGGGGCCGGCCTGGCCGACCGACGTGGTGACCATCGCCAGACCGCCCGAGGCGAGGCTCGCCGAGCTCACGAAGACGAACGCCAGGTGCTCGCGGGCGTCGTTCCAGGTGGGGGTCGCCGTGTCGGAGAGCAGGACCGCGGTGTAGGCGGCCAGCGGCCCGGCGAACACGGCGGCCTCGACCCCGGCCGGTCCCTCCACCGCGCGCAGCACCGGGCGCAGCGGCCCCAGGGGCAGGCGCGCCCCGGTCATCCGGTCGACCTCGGCCACGGCCGCGGTCCCCATGCCGGCGCCGAACGCGCTGAGGATCCAGGAGCCCACGCTCATGGGGGACGTCACCTTGAACGTGCGCAGCATGTTGAAGAAGCGCTCCGGCCGGCCGAGGTCGGCGACCAGGGCCACCGCGCCGGCGCCGAGGGCGGCCACCGAGCCCAGCCGGGCGTTGCGGCGCAGCTCGTCCCGGCCGGTGAGCTGACCGCCGAGGGCGAGCAGCGCCGAGCCGCCGGCCACGCCGCCGAGGAACAGGTACGCGGCGACCTCGTGGCCCCACGGCGCCGGCTTGACCACCGGCCGCCCGTAGTAGGACGTGAACTCCGCCTCCGGGACCATCGGCGTCTCGCGCGAGCCGTCGCCCCCGCCGCCCTGTCCGGGGCCTCGGCGGCGCGGGCCGCTGCGCCGCCGGCGGCGCGGCTGCTCGGGGGGACGGTAGCTGTCGAACTCGGAGAGGCTCACGAACGGCCTCCCGCGAAGGCCACGGCGGCGGCGGCGAGCATGCCCGCCGCGGCCAGGCCGGCCCGCCGGTACATCTGGGGCAGGTCGGCGGTCGGCACCCGCGGGTCCGGCGGCAGCCCGTACACCTCCGGCTCGTCGAGCAGCAGGAACACCGACCCGGTGCCGCCCACGCCGTCGAGCTCGTTGGCGCCGTAGAGCCTCGCCTCGGTGCGCCCCTGGGCGTGCAGCTCCGCGACCCGCTCCCGGGCCTGGTCCACCATGTCGTCGTGCTCGCCGTACTTGATGGAGGTGGTGGGGCAGGTCTGCGCGCAGGCGGGCGTCTGGTCGTCCACCATGCGGTCGTAGCACAGGGTGCACTTCTGGGCGATGCCCACGTTCGGCACCTCGGGCCGGGCCCCGGGCTGCTCGCCCCGCTTCGTGCGCGGCGCGGCCGTGCCGTCGGTGCGCCGCTCGATCACGCCGAACGGGCAGCCGGCCACGCAGGTGCCGCACCCGTTGCACACGTCGTCCTGCACCACCACGGTGCCGTGCTCGGTGCGGAACAGCGCTCCCGTGGGGCACACGTCGAGGCACCCGGCGTGCGTGCAGTGCTTGCAGACGTCGGAGGACATCAGCCAGCGGAACTCCTCGGTGTCCGGCGGGGTGGTGTCCTCCGCCGCCGTCCGCGGGCGCGTCTCGGGGGGCCCGACCTTGGGCATGCCGAGGCTCACGAGCTTGCGCCCGGACTCCCGGGCCTCCTCGATGCGCTCGCTGTCCTGCTCGACGAACGCCACGTGCCGCCAGGTGCTCGCGCCCAGGGAGCCGGTGTTGTCGTAGGAGGACTCCAGCAGCCGGAGGTCCCCGTCCTGGGGGTTCTGGTTCCACTCCTTGCAGGCCACCTCGCAGGCCTTGCAGCCGATGCAGATCGAGGTGTCGGTGAAGAAGCCCTTCCGCGGGTGCTGGTGCTCCCAGTGCGCGTCGGCGGTGGGGTCGGTCGGTCCGGCCAGCTGGCCCATCAGTTCTCCCTCAGGGGTTCGGTGCTCGGATCGGTGGGCGGGTCGACCCGGGTGTTGCCGGTCGCCACGGTGGCGCCCGCGCGCGCCTGGTAGTCCGCGACGAGCTCGAGCAGCGCGGCGCCCTGCGGGCGGCGGCCCGGCCGGATGTGGCAGGAGCCGACCTTGGAGTCCTGGATCTGCACGTTGGGCTCGAGCGTGAGGCCCAGCAGGTCGTTGGCGGAGTCGCCGCTGACCACCGCGTCGTCGCCCACACCCCAGTGGTAGGGCAGCCCGATCTGGTGCACGGTCCGTCCGCGCACCACCAGCGGGGTCATCCGGTCGGTGACGAGCACCCGCGCCTCGATCGCCGCCCGCGGCGAGACGATCGTGGCCCAGCCGTAGGGCTCCAGCCCGCACTCGGCGGCGAGCTCGGGGGAGACCTCGCAGAACATCTCCGGCTGCAGCTCCGAGAGGTACGGCAGCCACCGGCTCATGCCGCCGGCGGTGTGGTGCTCGGTGAGCCGGTAGGTGGTGAACACGTAGGGGTACACGTCCGCTCCCGGCTCCCCGGCGCTCGGGGCGCTGAGGTTGTCCGGGCGGGCGAACAGCACCCGGGACGGGTTGCGCTGCTGGGTGTACAGGGCGTTGTCGACCGGCGACTCCTGCGGCTCGTAGTGCGTGGGCAGCGGCCCGTCCAGCACACCCTTGGGCGCGTAGAGCCAGCCCTTGCCGTCGGCCTGCATGATGAACGGGTCGTCGCCGGCCAGTGCGGCCGCGCCCCCGGCGTCGGGGTCCGGACGGGTGCCCGGGGCGAGGTGGAGCGGGAAGTCGGGCACGTCGTCCCCGACCCACCGGTCCTGCTCCTCGTCCCACCACACGAGCTTCTTGCGCTCGCTCCAGGGCCGGCCCTCGGGGTCGGCCGAGGCGCGGTTGTAGAGCAGGCGGCGGTTGGCCGGCCACGCCCAGCCCCACTCCAGCGCGGCGGCGTCCTGCTCCTGGCCGGGCCGGCGCAGGGCGGCGCGGTTGACGCCGTCGGCGTAGACCCCGGTGTAGATCCAGCAGCCGCCGGAGGTCGAGCCGTCCGCGCGCATCTCGGTGTACGACGACAGCGGTCTCCCGGCGTCCGGGCCGGTGAGGTGACGGCCGTTGATCTCGGCCAGCACCGCCTCGGGGTCCGGCTCGCCGTGCTCGTCCACGGGGTAGTCCCAGGTGAGATCCAGCAGCGGGCGGTCGCGCTCGTCGTCGGAGCCGGCCAGCTGCTCCCGGATCCGCCGGCCCAGCTCGAAGAAGAACTGCAGCTCGCTCTGGCACTCGCCCGGCGGCGCCACGGCCTGGTGGCGCCACTGCAGCAGCCGCTGGGTCTGGGTGAACGTGCCCGACTTCTCCACGTGCGTGGCCGCGGGCAGGAAGAACACCTCGGTCTCGATGTCCTCGGTGCGCAGCTCGCCCGAGGCGATCTCCGGGCCGTCCTTCCACCAGGTCGCCGACTCGATGAGGTTGAGGTCGCGCACCACCAGCCACTTGAGGTGCGACATGGCCATCCGCTGCATCCGTCCGTTGGAGGAGCCCACCGCGGGGTTCTGGCCGAGCAGGAAGTAGCCGTCCACCTCGTCCTCGAGCATCTTCGTCAGCGTCTGGAAGGTGCCGTGGGCGCCGGTGAGGCGCGGGAGGTAGTCGTAGGCCCAGTCGTTGTCCGCGGTCGCGGCGTCCCCCCACCAGGCCTTGAGCAGGCTGGTCGTGTAGGCGTCGGCCTCGGCCCAGTAGCCCTTCTGCTTCTTCGACGCGATCGCGGCCAGGTAGTCCTCGAACGTGTCGTGGGTGCCGGCCACCGGCATCGGCAGGTAGCCGGGCAGCAGGTTGAACAGCGTGGGGATGTCGGTCGAGCCCTGGATGCTGGCGTGCCCGCGCAGGGCCATGATGCCCCCGCCGGGGCGGCCCATGTTGCCCAGCAGCAGCTGCAGGATCGAGGCGGTGCGGATGAACTGCGCGCCCAGACTGTGCTGGGTCCAGCCGACGGCGTAGGCGAAGCAGGTGGTCCGATCGCGCCCGGAGTTCTCGGTGACGGAGCGGGCCAGGTACGCGAAGTCCTCCGGGGAGATGCCGCACACCTCCTGCACCATCTCGGGGGTGTAGCGCGCGAAGTGCCGCTTGAGGATCTGGAACACCGTCCGGGGATCCTGCAGGGTGTCGTCGCGCTGCATGCGGGCGTGCTCCATGGGGGCGCCGCCGCTGCCGAGCTGCTGGCCGGCGGCCTCTTCCACGGCCTCTTCCGCGTCCTCGGCCCCGTCCTCGGGGTCGCCCTCGGGCGCGTCCACCTTGCCGTCGTCGTTCCCGGAGCCGTCCTCGTTCTCGGCGTAGGCCCACGTGGACATGTCGTACTGGCCGGTCCCGGGGTCGAACCCGGAGAACAGCCCGTCGAGGTCCTCGGCGTCCCGGTAGTCCTCGTTCACGATCGTGGCCGCGTTGGTGTACGCCCGCACGTACTCCTCGAACCACAGGTCGTGGGCGAGCACGTGGTTGATCAGCGCGCCGAGCAGGACGATGTCCGAGCCGGCCCGGATCGGGACGTGCTTGTCAGCGACGGCCGAGGTGCGGGTGAAGCGCGGGTCGACGTGGATGATCCGGGCGCCGCGCGCCTTGGCCTCCGTGACCCACTGGTAGCCCACGGGATGGCACTCGGCCATGTTGGAGCCCTGGATGACGATGCAGTCGGCATTGGCCATGTCCTGCAGGGACTGCGTCGCGCCACCGCGACCGAACGAGGCTCCCAGACCGGGAACCGTGGCGGAGTGTCAAATACGGGCCTGGTTCTCGATCTGGATCGCTCCCGCGGCGGTGAAGAGCTTCTTGATCAGGTAGTTCTCTTCGTTGTCCAGCGTCGCGCCGCCCAGTGCGGCGAGGCCCATCGTGCGGCGCAGCGGCCGGCCCTGCTCGTCGGCGTCCTGCCACCCGCTGCGGCGGGCCTCGAGGACGCGGTCGGTGATCATGTCGACGGCGGTGTCCAGGTCCAGGTGCTGCCACTCGGTGGCCCGGGGCGCGCGGTAGAGCACCCGGGTCTGCCGGCCGGGCGCGTTGACGAGCTGCTCGCTGGCCGAGCCCTTGGGGCAGAGGCGGCCGCGGGAGATCGGCGAGTCCGGGTCCCCCTCGATCTGGACGACCTTCTCGTCCTTGACGAACACCCGCTGCCCGCAGCCCACCGCGCAGTACGGGCACACGCTCTGCACCACGCGGTCCGCGGTGCTGGTGCGCGGGGCCTTCTCCCGGGTGCGCTCGGAGGTCACGGCCGGGCCGCGACCGAGCAGGTCGCCCGAGCGCAGCTGCCGGACGACCGGCCATTCCAGAGGACTGAACCGTGCCATGGGAGGAGCATAGCCCGCCGGACCGCACTGTGGCACGGAACACGCCGATCGGACCGCTCCGTCCCGCTCCGCCCGGGGCCGGACGCCCGGGGGCGCTCAGCGCGGGGGGCGGGCCTGGGTCGTCGCGGCCGGACGGGGACGTCCGCCCAGGACCAGGCGGCGGGTGCCGCGGACCGCGGCCGCGACCGCCCGCTCGAGCGGGCCCTGGCCGAACCACTTCTGCCACAGCACGGCGAAGCCGGCGGCCACCGCCAGGTGCACGGCGAACCAGGGCACGGGGTGGTCGTAGTGGACCGTCGTGGCCAGGGCGAGCAGGTGGGCCGAGTACAGGGTCAGGGTGCGCCCGCCCATGGCGCCCAGGGTGGTCCACAGCGGGTTCGCCCGGGCGAGCAGCAGGAAGGCCCCCAGCACGGCCAGGCCGGTGCCCAGGTCCATGAGCAGCGTCACCGGCGTGTTGCTGTGCGGGCCGGCCGTCAGCAGCCACCACCAGGTGGAGGTGGGCAGGTCCGGGCTCGGGCCCCAGATCAGGATCTCGTCGATCTGGTCCTCGTTCAGCCAGGGGGTGTGCCGCATCAGCTGGTCGTAGCCGCCGGCCTGGAGGACCAGCAGCCAGTAGGTGAACCACGCGCCGAGGGCCAGGAGCACGCCGACCAGCACGATCCGGACCTGCACCTGGACCTCGTGCAGGTCCAGGCGGCCCAGGAGCAGCCCGGCGCAGAGGTAGCTCAGGTACGGCACGGCGGGGTAGGTGCCCGTCAGCAGTACCTGCGCCAGGAACGCCCCGGGGTCCGCCGCCAGGCTGCCCAGGGTCGGGTTGACCGCCGCGGGCTGCGGCAGGGCCGGTCCCAGGGTGTGCACGAGCAGGGGGCCGGCGACCGCGAGGACGGCCGCGCCGGCGGCCAGGCTCCGGCGCCGCAGGCCCAGCAGGGGGACGGCCAGCAGGAAGAACGCCCCGTAGTAGACGAGGATGCCCAGGGCCGGGGCCGGGGAGGGCATCAGCTCGTTGATGCCCAGCCCGACGGCGGCGATCAGCAGGGCGCGGACCACGAGCCCGGCGCGCGTGGCGGTCAGCTCCCGTCCGCGGTGCGGGGTCCGTCCACCGGAGGAGAAGGCCAGGCTGAGCCCGGCGAGCAGGGCGAACAGCGCCGCGGCGCGGCCGCCGAACAGGGTCCACTGCACGGTGGGCGCGAAGGTCTCGGGGTCGTGGGCGGGCAGGATGTGGACGGCGATCATGCCGATCAGGGCCAGGCCGCGGGCCGCGTCCACGGCGACCAGGCGGGGCCGGCGCCCCGCCCTGCGCGGCGTGCGGTCGACGCCGGTCGTGGTGGGGTGGGCCGTGGTGGCGGCTGTCGCGGTGGCGCCGGTCGTGGTGGCGCCGGTCGTGAGGGCGGGGGGAGCGTCGGACGGTGCGGTCATGGGGATCTCCGGGGGGCGGGGAGCGCGGGGGCGGTGGCCGTGGTCGGCGGGGGGCCGACGGCGCGGGGGGGGCCCGCCTGCGGGGATCCGGTGGGTCGTGCGCGGTCCTCCGACCGGTCCCGGGGGTGCGGGACCGGCCCGGTGGTCGGCGGGCTGGAATGGGAGGTCCGGTCCGCCGGTGGTCCCGAATCCCCCTCGGGCCCCTTCGTACCCTAGGAGCCGCGCTACGCCCTGTCCACCCCAGAGGGGATGGTGTTGTCGCAGGTCACAGGGGATTTCCCCGCGTCGGGCCGGTCAGTCGCCGGACGGTCCGCCGCCGTCCACGGCGTCCCGCATGCGGCGCAGGAAGCCCACGACGACCTCAGCCTGCTCGGGGGTGAGGCTCTGGGCGGCGGCCATCATGCGCTCGTGCACGGCGGCGAGGGTGGCGCGCACCTCGCGGTCGGCGCTCTCGGTGGCCGTGACGATCAGGGCCCGCCGGTCGGTGGGGTGCGGATCCCGGCGGACGTGCCCGCTCTTCGTGAGCCGGTCCAGCAGCGTGGTGGTCGAGGCCGAGGAGATGCCCAGCCGGGCCGCCAGGTCCCGGGGGCTCATCGTCCGGCCGGTGCGGGCGGCCTCCAGGAGGTGGCGGAGGGCGAGCAGATCGGTCTCGCCCATGCCCATCTCGCCGCGGGTCCGCCGGCGCATCCCGGTCTCGGCGGCGCGGTACGCGCGCAGGGCCTCCAGCACCTCCACGGCCGCGCGCGAGGCGTCGTCGTCGCCGTACCAGTAACCCGATGACGTGGTGGGTGTTGGCATATTGTTCACCGCACCTCCTGGAAGAGCGGGGCAGGCGGATGGTGGAATGGAGTCAGCCTCCCGGTCGCACGGCCGGGACGGGTCCCGGACCCCGGGGCGGTGGTCGCCCGGCGCCCGCTCTCCGATCGTAACAACCACCGTGCTGATAGCTAGACTTTCTAGTTTTTTTCGGATTGCATGGAGCACGCGGCGGGAGCGCCGGCTCCGCCCGTGCCCCTGGCCGGGGTGGCAGCAGCAGGACTCGAGGAAGGTTCGATGATGAGCAAGGCAGTGTCCCCGCAGTCGGCGGCCCGGTCGACGGATCTCGACCCCACCCCCCTCCTCCCGCTCTCCCCGGAAGCCCCGGCCGCCGCCGGGGAGCCTCCCTGTTGCCACGAGGAGCTCGTCCAGAGCGTCTTCACGGCCGCCGGAGAGGTCGAGAGCGCCGAGTGGGCGCTGGACCGGGCGCTGGACGAGGCGGCGGGCTCCGACGACGAGATCGGTGTCGGCTTCGACGTCGCGCCCGTCGACGGCACCCTGGAGACGGCGCGATGGGCTCTGGACCAGGCGACGAGCGTGCTGCACGCCCAGATCCGCGCGGCGTCCCGGGCCGGGGTCCCGGTCGCGGTCCTCGCCGAGGCGTCGGCGCTGGGGGCGCACGAGCTGGCCGCCGTGCTGGACACCGCGGACGCGGCGACGGCACCGACCGTCCTGCCGACCGCCGGCTGACGTCAACGGCTGACGTCAACGGCAGGCTTCACCGGCCGCCTTCACCGCCGTCCGGCGGTGAAGGCGGCCGCCCCTTTGTTACAGGTGAGTAACTGATACTGCCGGTTCCTGTTTCATCGGGCGTGTCAGCGCTGATCGGGCGGGCCGACACCATACATTTCTTCCTGGGCACGACGGACGGTGATCTCCGTCACGTCGGACCCGGGAGCTCCGTGCTCCCCGACGAGCGAGCTCAGTGCTCGCCCCGGCGCGGCCCCGTCTCCCCGGAGTGCGAACCCAGCACTCCCGGCGGGCCCGTATCGACCCATGGAGGAAACGATGAGAACGAAGCGGATCGCGGGCGCATCAGTGGTGCTGACCGGATCGTTGCTGCTCACCGCGTGCGGTGGGGGAGACGGCGGGTCGGGCGACGCCGCCGCCGAAGAGGGCGGCGGCACCTTCAGCGTGTACATCGGGGAGCCCGAGAACCCGCTGATCCCGGGCAACACCAACGAGACCGAGGGAGGGCAGATCGTCGACGCGCTCTGGACCGGGCTCGTGGAGTACGACCGGGAGACCAACGAGGCCGCCTACACCGGGGTCGCCGAGTCCATCGAGTCCGAGGACCAGAAGACCTGGACCGTCAACCTCAAGGACGGCTGGACCTTCCACGACGGCACCCCGGTCACCGCGCAGAGCTACGTGGACACCTGGAACTACGTGGCCAACAGCGAGAACGCCCAGGGCAACTCCTACTTCTTCGCCAACGTCGAGGGCTACGAGGACCTGCAGGCGGAGGAGGGCAAGAAGCCCGCCGCCACCGAGATGTCCGGCCTGCGCGTGGTCGACGACCAGACCTTCGAGGTCACCCTCACCGACCCCTACGCCCAGTGGCCCACCACGGTCGGCTACACCGCGTTCTTCCCGATGCCCCAGGCCTTCTTCGACGACCCCGAGGGCTTCGGCGCGCAGCCGATCGGCAACGGCCCGTTCAAGGCCGACGAGGCCTTCCAGGACGGCGTGGGCATCACCCTGGCCCGCTTCGACGAGTTCGGCGGCGAGGAGCCGGCCAAGGCCGAGGGCGTGGAGTTCCGCGTCTACACCGAGATCAACACCGCCTACAACGACCTGCAGGCCGGCTCCCTCGACGTCATGGACGAGCTGCCGCCGGACGCCATCGCCTCGGCGGAGGACCAGTTCGGTGAGCGGCTCAAGACCCAGCCCCAGGGCGACATCACCTCGCTGGGCTTCCCGACCTACGACGAGCGCTTCGCCGACCCGGAGGTCCGCCAGGCCTTCTCGATGGCGATCGACCGCGAGGCCATCACCGAGTCCATCTTCCAGGGCACCCGCACCCCGGCCGCCTCGTTCGTCTCCCCGGTGGTGGACGGCTACCGCGAGGACGCCTGCGAGGCGTGCGAGCTGAACGTGGAGGAGGCCAACCGGATCCTCGACGAGGCCGGCTTCGACCGCTCCGAGCCCGTGGACCTGTGGTTCAACGCCGGCGCCGGCCACGAGGAGTGGATGCAGGCGATCGGCAACCAGCTGCGCGAGAACCTGGACGTCGAGTACCAGCTGCGCGGTGACCTCCAGTTCGCCGAGTACCTGCCGCTGCAGGACGAGAAGGGCATGACCGGCCCGTTCCGCTCCGGCTGGGTGATGGACTACCCGGTCATGGAGAACTTCCTCGGGCCGCTGTACTCGACCTCCGCGCTGCCGCCGGCCGGGTCGAACTCCACGTTCTACAGCAACGAGGAGTTCGACGCCCAGGTGCGCGCCGGCAACAGCGCCGCGTCGATCGACGAGGCGGTCCAGGAGTACCAGAAGGCCGAGGACATGCTGATCGCGGACATGCCCGCGACCCCGCTGTTCTACCGCGTCACCCAGTACGCGCACTCGGAGAACGTCAGCGACGTCTCCGTGAACGCCTTCCAGCGCGTCGAGGTCGAGGACGTGGTCGTCGGCTCCGAGTGATCCGTCCCGGGCTCGGGGCGCCCCCTGCGGGGCGTCCCGAGCCCGTTCCGTTCGCGCGACACCCTCGCGCACCACCCGCGCGACACCCTCGCGCACCCCTCCGCACACAACCAAGGAGACCCATGGGGCGGTACGTCCTCCGTCGTCTGCTGCTGACCATCCCGGTGCTGCTGGGCGCATCCCTGCTCATCTTCGCCATGGTCTACGCGCTGCCGGGCGATCCCATCCGAGCGCTGGGCGGGGACCGCCCGCTCTCGGCAGCGGTGCAGGCGCAGCTGCGCGCCGAGTACAACCTCGACGACCCGCTGCTGATCCAATACGTGAAATACCTGGCCGGCCTGGTGCAGGGGGACTTCGGCACCGACTTCTCGGGCCGGCCCGTCCTGACCACCATCCTCGACCGGCTGCCCGTGACGATCCGGCTGGCCCTCGTGGCCGTCGGCTTCGAGATCCTCATCGGCATCCTCGCCGGCGTCCTGGCGGGCCTGCGCCGCGGCTCGTTCTTCGACAACCTGGTGCTCGTCTCGACCACGGTCGTGGTGTCCATCCCGGTGTTCGTCCTCGGCTTCCTGGCCCAGTACGTCTTCGGCGTGCGGCTCGGCTGGTTCCCGATCGCCGGCCTCACGGACGGCTGGTACAGCTACATCCTCCCCGGGCTGGTGCTCGCGGCCCTGTCCCTGGCCTACGTGGCGCGGCTGACCCGCACGAGCCTCGCGGAGAACCTGCAGAGCGACTACGTGCGCACCGCACGGGCCAAGGGCCTGAGCGAGACCACCGTGGTCGGCAAGCACGCGCTGCGCAACAGCCTCATCCCGGTGGTCACCTTCATCGGCGCCGACCTCGGCGCGCTGCTGGGCGGGGCCATCGTCACCGAGTCGGTGTTCAACATCCCCGGTCTGGGCCGGGCGGTCTACGACGCGGTGCTGCGGCAGGAGGGCGCCGTCGTCGTCGGGATCGTGACCCTGTTCGTGTTCTTCTACATCTTCTTCAACCTGGTGGTCGACGTCCTCTACGCCGCCCTCGACCCGAGGATCCGCTATGAATGAGTCCCGCACGGAAATTCTCGAGGAGCCCACGCACGAGCAGGGCGTGCACCGCGAGTCCTTCTCGGACCGCGTCGACGACCGCGCCGAGGAGATCGCCTCCGCGGCCGCCGGCGGCGACATCGAGCAGGCCGGCCTGTGGCGCGACGCCTGGCGGCAGCTGCGCCGCAACCCGTTCTTCATCGTGGGGGCGCTGCTGTTCCTCGTCTTCGCGCTGATGGCGGTCGCCCCGCAGGTCTTCACCTCCGTGGACCCGCGGGAGTGCAGCCTCTCCCGCTCCGGGGGCGCGCCGCAGGCGGGCGCGCCCTTCGGCTACGACGTGCAGGGCTGCGACTACTACGCCAACGTGGTCCACGGCGCCCGGGTCTCGCTGTCCATCGGCTTCCTGGCCGTGCTCGGCACCCTGGTGATCGGCGTGGTGGTGGGAGCGCTGGCCGGCTACTACGGCGGCTGGATCGACTCGGTGCTGGCCCGGGTCACGGACATCTTCTACGGGCTGCCGCTCATCCTGGGCGCCATCATCCTGCTGTCCGTGCTGCCCGAACGAGGAGTACTGGAGGTCTCCCTCGCCCTGATCGCGTTCGGCTGGATGACGGCGATGCGCCTGGTCCGCTCCAACGTGATCGGCGTCAAGGAGGCCGACTACGTCCAGGCGGCGCGGGCGCTGGGCGCGGGCACCGGCCGGATCATCACCAAGCACATCCTGCCCAACGCGATGGCGCCCGTGCTCGTGTACTCCACGATCGCCGTGGGAACGATCATCGCCTCCGAGGCGACGCTGACCTTCCTGGGCGTCGGCCTGCAGCTGCCCGAGATCTCCTGGGGCCTGCAGATCAACGCGGCGCAGAACAGGCTCCGGGACGCCCCGCACCTGATCCTGTTCCCCTCGCTCTTCCTGTCCCTGACCGTGCTCGCGTTCATCCTCATGGGGGATGCGCTGCGCGACGCCCTCGACCCGAAACTGCGCCGATGACACCCTCCCACCCCGCACCCGCCCCGTCCCCGGCGGCCTCCGCGCCCGCGGAGCCGCCCGTCCTCGAGGTCGACGACCTCGCGGTGGAGTTCCGCTCCCGCCGCCGCACCGTCAACGCCGTCAACGGCATCAGCTACTCCGTCCGCGCCGGGGAGACCCTCGCCGTCGTGGGCGAGTCCGGCTCGGGCAAGAGCGTCAGCGCCCAGGCCGTGATGGGCATCCTCGACATCCCGCCCGCGCGGATCACCAGCGGAGAGATCCGCTTCCGCGGCGACGACCTGCTGGCGATGAGCCGCAAGGAGCAGCGGGCGGTCCGCGGCCCGGGGATCGCCATGGTCTTCCAGGACGCGCTGTCCGCCCTCAACCCCGTCTTCACGGTGGGGCACCAGATCGGCGAGCTGTTCCGCGCCCACCGCAGGGCGTCCCGCGGCGAGGCCCGCGAGAAGGCCATCGAGCTCATGGAGCGCGTGGGCATCCCCGCGGCCCGCGAGCGCGTGGACGCCTATCCGCACCAGTTCTCCGGGGGCATGCGCCAGCGGGTCATGATCGCCATGGCGATCGCCCTGGACCCGGACATCCTGATCGCGGACGAGCCGACCACGGCGCTCGACGTGACCGTGCAGGCCCAGATCATGGACCTGCTCGGCGAGCTGCAGCAAGAGACCGGGATGGGGATGATCCTCATCACCCACGACCTCGGCGTGGTCAACGAGGTCGCCGACCGGGTGGCCGTGATGTACGCCGGGAGCATCGTGGAGAACGGCACGGTGGACGAGGTCCTGGCCAAGCCGCTGCACCCGTACACCCAGGGGCTGATGGCGTCGATGCCCAGCCTCGAGTCCCACGGCGACCGGCTGCACCCGGTGACCGGGACCCCGCCCGACCTCTCCGCCGTGCCCAGCGGCTGCGCCTTCCACCCGCGGTGCCCCCTGGCCCGGTTCGGGCGGGCGGCGGCCCCGGGCAAGGACTGCGCGGCGGACGTCCCGGTCCTGCGCGAGGTCGTCCCCGGCCGCACGGCCGCGTGCCACTACAGCGAGGAGCTCGAGCATGAGTGAGTCACAGCCCACGACGACGGACGCCCCGCTGCTGGAGCTGCGCGACCTCACCAAGCACTTCCCGCTCACCCAGGGGATCGTGTTCCGCAAGACCGTGGGGCAGGTGCGCGCCGTCGACGGCGTGAGCATGACGCTGCACCCGGGGGAGACCCTCGGGCTGGTCGGCGAGTCCGGCTCCGGGAAGTCGACGGTGGCCAAGCTGGTCATGGGCCTGGAGCGGCCGACGGCCGGGCAGATCCTGTACAAGGGCCGGGACATCACCGCGATGTCCGCCCGCGAGCTGCGGGACTACCGCCGCAACGTCCAGATCATCTTCCAGGACCCGTACTCCTCGCTGAACCCGCGCATGACGGTGGGCGACATCGTGGCCGAGGCCTGGGACGTGCACCCCAACTCCGTGGCCCGGAAGGACCGCGGGGCCCAGGTCCGGGAGCTGCTGGAGCGGGTGGGCCTGCGGGCCGACTACGCCAACCGGTATCCCCACCAGTTCTCCGGCGGGCAGCGCCAGCGCATCGGGATCGCCCGGGCGCTGGCCCTGCGCCCGGAGGTCATCATCTGCGACGAGCCCGTCTCCGCCCTCGACGTGTCCGTGCAGGCCCAGGTGATCAACCTGCTGCAGGACCTGCAGGACGAGTTCGGGCTGTCCTTCCTGTTCATCGCCCACGACCTCTCCGTGGTGCGCCACCTCAGCAACCGGGTGGCGGTGATGTACCTCGGCAGCGTGGTGGAGACCGGGGACCGGGACGCGATCTACGAGCAGGCCGCGCACCCGTACACGCAGGCGCTGCTGTCGGCCGTGCCGGTCCACGAGCCGGCCCTGCGCGGGTCCCGGGAGCGGATCATGCTCAGCGGCGACCTGCCCAGCCCGGCGAACCCGCCGTCCGGCTGCCGGTTCCGCACGCGCTGCTGGAAGGCCCAGGACGTCTGCGCCGAGGAGGCGCCGCCGCTCGTGGACCGGGGCCAGGGGCACCCCTCGGCCTGCCACTTCGCCGAGAGCCGCGACCTGGTGGTGGGCACGGCGTAGCCGGGCGCACCACGGGCAGGGCCCCGGCCGCACACCGCGGCCGGGGCCCTGCCCGTCCCCGGGTGCCGGGCTGCCCGGATGTCGGCCCGTGACCACCCCTGGCCAGATTGTTCAACAATCACTACACTGGCGGGAAAGTGACCGCGGCCACATCCCGGGTGGTCGGCGCCGCGTGCCGGCGCAGGTCGCACCCGTCCCGAGGAGGACGCATGTCCAGCTCCGCCCCCGCCCCGTCCGCGCCCGAGGGCCACGGGCCCGTCACCGGCCCCGCGGCCATGCGGGCCGTGAACCGCTCCGCGCTGCTGGGAGCCCTGTTCCTGATGGCCACGAGCGCCATCGGGCCCGGCTTCATCACGCAGACGGCCAACTTCACCGTCCAGCTCGGCGCCGCCTTCGCGTTCGCCATCGTCATCTCCATCGTCGTCGACATCGCCGTGCAGCTGAACGTGTGGCGGATCATCGGCGTCTCCGGGCTCAAGGCCCACGAACTGGGCAACCGGGTGCTCCCCGGTCTGGGCTGGTTCATCGCCGCGCTGGTGGCGACCGGAGGCCTCGTGTTCAACATCGGCAACACCGCCGGCGGCGGTCTCGGCCTCAACGCGATGCTCGGCCTGGACGCCACCTGGGGCGGCATCATCACGGCCGTGATCGCGGTGGGCGTGTTCGTCAGCAAGCGCGCCGGCGTGGCCCTGGACCGCATCGTGGTGGTCCTCGGCGTGGTGATGATCCTGGTGACCGGCTACGTCGCGTTCGTCTCCCGGCCCCCGGTGGGGGAGGCCCTGCGCAACGTGGTGCTGCCCGAGGACGTGAGCTTCCTGGTCATCACCACCCTGATCGGCGGCACGGTGGGCGGCTACATCACCTACGCCGGCGCCCACCGGATCGTGGACGCCGGGATCACCGGCGTGGACAGCGTCAAGCAGATCTCCCGCAGCTCCGTGGTGAGCATCGTGCTCACCGGCGTGATGCGCTTCCTGCTGTTCCTGGCGATCCTCGGCGTGGTCGCCGGCGGCGCGCAGCTCACGGGGGAGAACCTGGCCGCCCAGGCCTTCCAGTCGGCGGCCGGTGAGGTGGGGCTGCGCCTGTTCGGGATCATCCTGTGGGCCGCGTCCATCTCCTCGGTCATCGGCGCCGCCTACACCTCGGTGTCCTTCCTCACGACCACCCGCACGAGGCCGCGCACCCGCAACCTCCTGACGATCGCGTTCATCGTCGTCTCCGCCACGGTGTTCGCGCTGCTGGGCCAGGCCCCGTCCACGCTGCTCATCGTGGCCGGTGCGGTCAACGGGCTGATCCTCCCGCTGGGCTTCGCCGTGCTGCTGTGGGTGGCCTGGCGCCGGCAGGACCTGCTGGGCGGCTACGCGTACCCGAAGTGGCTGGCGCTGCTGGGCACCGTGATCTGGCTGCTCACCATCTACCTGGGATACCAGTCCCTCAGCGGCATCGCCGCGCTGTGGTCATGAGCGCCGCGGCCGGGCCCGCGGAGCGCTCCGCCCTGCTCCCCGCACGTGCCCGCGAGCTGTTCCGCGGCGGACTGGTCACCCCGACGGCCGGGTGGTGCGACGGCTTCGCCCAGGCGAACCTCATGGTCGTGCCCCGGGACTGGGCCTTCGAGCTCCTGCTCTTCGCCCAGCGCAACCCCAAGCCCTGCCCGGTCCTGGCGGTGCTCGACGCCGGTGAGGTCAGCGGCCCCGTGCTCGGGGACGGGGACGTCCGCACCGACCTCCCGCTCTACAGCCTCTACCGGGAGGGCGAGGCGGCGGGCACGCGGACGGACGTCCTCGACGTGTGGCAGGACGACTTCGTGACCTTCGCCCTGGGCTGCAGCTTCACGTTCGAGGCCGCCCTGCAGGAGGCGGGGATCCCCGTGGCCCACATCGATCAGGGCGTCAACGTCCCGATGTACCGCACGAGCCTCCCGTGCGAGCCCGCCGGCCGGCTCTCCGGCCCGCTGGTGGTCTCCATGCGGCCGATCCCGGCGGACCGGGTGGCCGACGCCGTGCGCATCACCTCCCGCTACCCCGCCGTGCACGGGGCGCCCGTGCACGTGGGCGCCCCGGGGGAGCTGGGGATCCGCGACCTCTCCGCCCCCGACTACGGGGACGCCGTGCAGATCCCCGCGGGACACCTGCCGGTGTTCTGGGCCTGCGGGGTGACGCCGCAGGCGGCGGTGCTCGAGTCCGGGGTGCCGGTCGCGATCGGGCACGCTCCCGGCCACATGCTGGTCACCGACGTGCCCAACTGGCGCTACCAGGTGCCCTGAGGGGCCGGTCAGCGCGCCCCGGGGCCCTCCAGGACGGTGAGCAGCTGGTGCCGGGAGTCCTCCAGGTACCGGTGCATCTGCACGGAGGCCTCCTCCCGGCAGCCCCGCTCGAAGAGCTCCAGGATCCGGGCGTTGCGCTCGATGTAGGGGGCGTGGAAGGACGGGTCCTGGCGCATGGAGAAGAAGACGAGCCGCAGCTCCGCCAGGATCCGGGACATCAGCTCGTTCTGCCGCACCGAGCCGGCCAGCTCCACCACGGTGCGGTGGAAGCGCTGGTTCGCGTCGGCCATGCCGCCGACGTCTCCCCGCCGGTGCGCGGCGCGGCCCGCCGCGACGGCGGCGTGCAGGCCGGGCTGCGGGCCGGGGTCCGTCCAGCGCAGCGCCGAGGTCTCCAGCGCGAGCCGCACCCGGTAGATCTCGCGCACGTCGTCCGGGCCCGGCCGGGCCACCGAGACACCGCGGTTGGGGATCCGCTGCAGCAGGTTCTCGTTGCCCAGCACCGTGAACACCTCGCGCAGGGTGTTGCGGGAGATCCCGAGCACCTCGCTGACCCGGGCCTCGGAGAGCCGGGTGCCCGGGGGGAGCCGACCGGCCATGATGCCCTGGCGCAGGACGCCGGCGGCCCAGGAGGTGGCCTCGCCCTGCGGGGCGGGCCCGGCCAGGCCGACGGCGGTCAGCAGGAACTCGTTCTCCACGGTGTTCATCAGGACACCATCCTGACATCCCCGGCGGCGGCCGCGGCCCTGCGGGCGCGGGGCGGGACCGTGTCCCTGCCGGCGTCAGCTGTCGAGCGTGCGCCGCGGTGGGACGCCGTAGACGGCGCGGTAGGCCGCGGCGAAGCGGCCGGGGTGGGCGAAGCCCCACCGCAGGGCGATCTCCCGCACGGTGGCGCCGGCGGTCGGGTCGGCGCGGAGCAGGTCGGTGTGGGCGGCCGCCAGCCGGGTGCGCCGCAGGTACTGCGTGGGCGTGAGCCCCAGCGGGTGGTTCGCCCGGAAGGCCCGCACCAGGGCGGGGGTGGTCGTGTCCGCGGCGCGGGCGGCGTCGTCGATGCTGATCGGCAGCGAGGCGTGGTCGTCGAGGAACTGCACCGCGATGCGGTACCGGCGGGCCTGGGCGGCCATCGACAGGGTCCGTTCCACCGGGTCGCCCAGCAGCGGGAAGCACTCGAGCATCGCCACGGCCAGGTGCCGGGTCAGGTTCGCCCGCACCAGGTCCGCGGCGAAGGCCTCGGAGGCCACGGTGTCGCGCACCAGCCCGGCCAGGCCCGTCCAGTACCGACCCAGCCGGGGGCTCACCGGGGCGGCGGAGCCGAACGCCACGGACAGGCCCTCCGTGCCGTAGACCGTCTCGGCGACCGACTGCAGCAGCGCGGGGGCGAGGTTGACGTTGGTGACCTCCAGGGCCCCGCCCACGATCAGCGCGGGGTGGCCGGGACGGAAGAGCACCGGCCGGCCCAGCCCGCTGCCGCTCTCGTCGCTGGTCCGCCAGTCGTAGCGGGACGCCGCGCGCACGTCGGCGACCCCGAAGACGTCCGTGTCGCCCCAGGAGGAGAACGGCCCGCCCAGGTCCAGCTCGACGACGGTGAGCTGCCCGTCGCCGTCCTGGCGCTGCCGGTAGGAGAAGCCCGGAACGGTCGGGTCGAAGGAGAACCGCACCCCGATCTCGTGGAACAGGGCGGTCACGGCGTCCGGCTCGGTCGCCGTGGCCTCGCGGCGGAACACCGGGCTCATGCGATCTCCCTCGGGGTCGGTGGACGGTGCGGCGCAGCGGTCACGGCGCTCACCGGTGCAGGGTGCGCGCCGGGTGCTCGCCGTGGACGGCCCGGTAGTCGTGGGCGAACCGGCCCGGGTGGGCGAAGCCCCAGCGGGCGGCCACGGCGCGCACGGTGGTCCCGGCCAGCGGGTCGGCGGCCAGCAGGTCGTCGCGGGCCCCGGCCAGGCGGGCGCGGCGCAGGTACTGCGTCGGGGTCAGGCCGAGCTCGCGCACGAAGGCCCGCTGCAGGCCGCGGACGGACAGGTGGGCGGCGGCGGCCACGTCGGCCACGCCGATCGGCCGGCCCGCGTTGTCGTCGATGAAGGCCACGGCCCGGCGCACCGTCGCGGGGAGCGGTCCGGCGCCGTCGGAGCGGGGCTGCGTCGTGGCGTAGGTGGTGGGGAACGTCTCCAGCAGGGCGCAGGCCAGGGACTCGAAGGCGGCCCGGTGCAGCAGCGGGTTGCCGAGGGTCGCCGGGTCCGGCAGCAGCGTCCGGCGGAACCAGGCCTCGACGCGGGTCCAGTGCCGCAGCATCGCCGCGGAGCGGGGTGCCGTGCCCGTGGGGACCAGCCGGAACCGGCGGCCCGTGAGCTGCTGGGCGAAGGTCTCGGTGGCGGGCAGGTCCAGCAGGACCGCCGAGATGTCCAGGGACGTCCACCCGGCCCGCCACGGCCCCGGGGGATAGAGGAACGCGGCCGTCGTGGGGAGGGGCTCCCCGCGGTGGGCGGCCCAGTAGCCCGCCCCGGAGGCGGAGCCGACCGCCAGCTGCCCGGTGGTGTCGACGGTGGAGACCGCGGCCGCGGTGAACACCGAGTGGCCGCAGGTGATCAGGGGCGCCGTCACGGCGTCGAGGCGCAGCTGGACGGCCCGGTCCGCGGCGCCGCGCAGGGACAGATCGGGGAAGAACTCGTGGAGCGCGGACTCGGCCTGCCCCAGGTCGCACGTGGCGACCCTCGTGCGCCGCACCGCCATGGCCGGTTCCCGTCTGCTCGGCGGACATGTCCTCCCCAGTGTAGGAACCCGGACGTGTCCACGACAGGGGGGACGCGGGCGGGCGCCGCACCGGCGCCCGCCCGGCGGGTCAGCCCGTGTGCCGCCCCGTGAGCTTGTCCCGGAGCCGGTCGACCATCCCGACGCCCGGTCCGATCGTCTTGTGGAACAGCTCCGAGTGCGGTGCGTGCGGGTGCGGCCGGGTCGGTGCGAGCTTCTTCGCGGTCTGCACCTTCTCGCCGAGCTCCACGAGCGTGCCGGCGGGGATGCCGGCGCGCAGCTTGGGGAACTGGTCGGACTCCTCGTCGTCGATGTGGTGGCGCAGCTGGGCCTCCAGCTCCCCGACCAGGTCCAGGAACTCCGGCCCGGACGCGTCGGTGTCCTCCAGCTTCTTCATCACCTGCACGATCTCGTCGTGCTCGCGCTTGTCGTGCTCGACCTCCTCCGCGCCGTTGGGCACGTGCTTCTCCACGGCGGGGTAGACGTACATCTCCTCGGCGACGGCGTGGCGCATCACCTCGGCGATCACGGTGTCGGCCAGCTCCCGGCGCCGGGCGGGCTCGGGCGCGTCCTTGATCTGCCCGATCAGCTCGAGCATGTCCCGGTGGTCGGCGGTGAGGATGTCGACGACATCCGTGCTCTGTCCTGCGGCGGGGGTCTCGGTCATGGGACGTCTCTCCTTCGAGTCGTGGGTGGCCGCTCGCCCAGCCGCGGGGCCGGAGCCCGCGCCGTCCCCGCGGGGCGACGTGCTGGGTGCTGTCGACGATAGGCCACCCGGGCGCCGGGCGACCAGGTCCGCCCGCGGATGACGGCGCTCAGTCCAGGCGGGCGAGCACCTGGTCGGCGGCCACGGCGTCCCCGGGGCCGGCCGAGAGCTCCCGGACGGTCCCGGCGCGGGGGGCGGTCAGCCGGGACTCCGTCTTCATGGCCTCGAGCACGGCGAGGTCCTGGCCGGCCTCCACGGTGTCCCCCTCGGCGACCAGCCACGAGACGAGCGTCCCCGCGAACGGTGCGGTGACGGCGCCGTCGTCGGCCGCGGGAACGGGGCCGGGGGCGCCGCCCCCGGCCGGGGCGGAGCCGAGGGCGGCGGCGAGGGCGTCGGGGATCCCGATGCGCATCCGCCGCCCGTCCACGTCCACGGTGAGGCGGGTGCGTCCCTGCTCGCCCGCGCGGGCGTAGTCGGTGTCCGGGGTGAGCCGGTCGGCGAACTCCTCCTCGATCCACGTGGTCCACACCCCGAGACCGTCGCCGCCGGCGAAGGCGGGGGCGTCCAGCACCGCGCGGTGGAAGGGGATCGTGGTGGCCACCCCGTGCACCTGCAGCTCCCGCAGCGCGGTGCGGGCCCGCACGAGGGCCTGCTCGCGGGTGGGGGCGCTGATCACCAGCTTGAGCAGCAGCGAGTCGAAGGAGGTGGCCACCCGGGTGCCGCGGTGCACCCCCGAGTCCACGCGCACCCCCGGGCCCGTGGGGGTGTCCACGGCCTCGACCGTCCCGCCGGAGGGCAGGAAGCCGCGGCCCGGGTCCTCGGCGTTGATCCGGAACTCCAGGGCGTGCCCGCGCGCCGGCGGGGTCTCGAGCATCGGCAGGGGGTCCCCGGCGGCGACGGCCAGCTGGGCGCGCACGAGGTCCACGCCGTAGACCTCCTCGGTGATCGGGTGCTCCACCTGCAGGCGCGTGTTGACCTCCAGGAACGAGATCAGCCCGTCCTGGGCCACCAGGAACTCGGCGGTGCCCACCCCCACGTAGCCGGCCTCCCGGAAGATGCCCTCGGCGGCGGCGGCGATGCGCTGCCGCTGCTCGTCCGTGAGGAACGGCGCGGGAGCCTCCTCGACGAGCTTCTGGTGGCGGCGCTGCAGGGAGCAGTCCCGGGTCCCCAGCACGACGACGTGGCCGTGGGCGTCGGCCATGACCTGCGCCTCGACGTGCCGCGGCCGGTCCAGGAACCGTTCCACGAAGCACTCGCCGCGCCCGAACGCGCTCTGCGCCTCGCGGGCGGCCGAGACGAAGGCGTCCTCGACCTGCGCCAGCTCCCGGACCACCCGCATGCCGCGGCCCCCGCCGCCGTGGGCGGCCTTCACGATCACGGGCAGCCCGTGCTCCTCGGCGAAGGCCCGGGCGTCCGCGGGGGACTCGACCGGCCCGTCGCTGCCGGGCACGAGCGGGGCGCCGGCCCGCCGGGCGATCTCCCGGGCGGCGACCTTGTCCCCCAGCAGCACGATCGTCTCGGGCGAGGGCCCGATCCAGGTGAGGCCGGCGTCCATCACCGCCCGGGCGAAGTCGGCGTTCTCGGAGAGGAACCCGTAGCCGGGGTGCACGGCGTCGGCCCCGCACCGCTGGGCGACGGCGAGCACGGCCTGCGCGTCCAGGTAGGTCTCGGTGGCCGAGACGCCCTCGAGCGCGTAGGCCTCGTCGGCCAGCAGGACGTGCGGGGCGTCGGCGTCGGGGTCCGCGTAGACGGCGACCGAGGTCAGGCCCGCCTCCGCGCAGGCGTGGACGACGCGGACGGCGATCTCCCCGCGGTTGGCGATCAGGATCTTGCGCACGGTGCTACTCCAGAGGGTTCTCGGTGGCGGGACGGTCGGTCTCGGGGCGCCCGGCGGCGCCCCCGGGGTCGGGCGGGACGAGCTCCGGCGCCGGGATCCGGCGGAAGCGCAGCCGGGCGCCCGGGGGCAGCTGGGCCAGCACGGCCAGGTCCTGCGGGTGCACCACCCCGATCACGGGGTACCCGCCGGTGGTGGGCGCGTCCTGCAGCAGGACGACGGGCAGGCCCGAGGGCGGGACCTGGACGCAGCCCGGCACGGTGCCCTCGCTGGGCAGCTCGTCGGTGCGGGTGCGCTCGAGCGGCTGTCCGTCGAGCCGGGCGCCCACGCGGTCGGACGAGGTGGCGAGCGCCCACTCCTGGGTGAAGAACGCCTCCACCGCGGAGGCGGGGAACCAGTCGTCGCGGGGGCCCGGCACCACCCGCACCTCCGGCACGCCGGCCGGCTCGGGCAGCGGCTCGGGCGGCCGGACGGCCGTGCCCGGGGCGGGGCCGACGGGCACGGCGTCCCCGGGGCCGAGCGGGTCCGGGCCCAGCCCGGCGAGGGTGTCGGTGGAGCGGCTGCCCAGCACGGGCGGGACCGCCACGCCGCCGCGCACCGCCACGTAGGCGCGGGCGCCCGAGACGGTGGCGCCCACGGCCAGGCGTTCGCCGTCCCGCAGGGCGAACGGCGTGCCGGGGGCGGGGCGCCAGGGGGCGGGGCCCTCGACGGCGAGGGGCGCCGTGGCGCCGGTGACCGCCAGGACGTGGTCCCCGTGGGCGGTGAGCTCGAGGCGGCCGAGCAGGTTCTCCAGCACGGCCGCCCCCGCGAGGTTGCCGACGAGCCGGTTGGCGGTGGCCGCGGCGGCGGCGTCGAGGGCGCCGGAGGGGGAGACCCCCAGCGCCGCCGAGCCGGGGCGGCCGCCGTCCTGGACGAGGGTCTGCAGGCCGGGCCGGTCCACGACCAGGTGGGCGCCGCGGACCGGCGCCGGCGCGGCCGTGCGGGCGGCGACCTCGACGAGCTCGCGCACGGGCTGGTACCGCACGCGGTCCCCGGGGCGCAGCAGCGCGGGGTCCTCCCGGTCCAGGTCGAACATCCGGGCCGCGGTGCGGCCGATCAGCTGCCAGCCGCCCGGGGAGCGCCGGGGGTAGACCGCGGAGAACCGGCCGGCCAGGGCCACCGATCCCGCCGGGACCGCGGTGCGCGGGGTGTCCCGGCGCGGGACGTCCGGGACGCCCTCGGCCGCGCAGTAGAAGAAGCCGGGGGCGAAGCCCGCGAAGGCGGCGGTCCACTCCTGCTCGGTGTGGGCGCGCACGACCCCGGACGCGCCCAGGCCGGTGAGCTCGCCGACCGCCTTCAGGTCCTCGCCGTCGTAGAGCACGTCGATGGTCACGGTCCTCGCCTCGCCCGTCCCCTCGCTCCCGCGCGGGGCCGCCAGAGCGGTGCGGACGACGTCCCGCAGGGCGGCGGGGGTGCTCGCGCGCACCACCACGGTCCGCGCCCCGGCCACGCAGTCCACCAGGCCGGGGAGGTCCGCGGCGGCGAGCCGGGCGTGCAGGGCCACGGCGTCGTGCAGGTCCGCGCACTCCACGACGGCGGCCTGCGGTCCCAGCGGGCGGACGGAGCGCGCCGCGGCGGGCGTGCTCACAGGAAGCTGCCGACGCGCAGGCCGGCCTCCTCGAGGGCGCGGCGCACGCGCTCGGCGATGGCCAGGGCGCCCGGGGTGTCCCCGTGCACGCAGATGCTCTCCGCGTCCACCGCCACGACCGAGCCGTCGACGGTCTCGACCACGTGCTCGGTGGCCATCCGGACCACGCGCGCGGCGATCTGCTCGGGGTCGTGCAGCACCGCGCCGGGCTCGGAGCGCGGGACCAGGGTGGCCTGCGGGGTGTAGCCGCGGTCGGCGAAGGCCTCGCGGACCGTGCGCAGCCCGGCCGCGCGCGCCTGGCGTTCGATCTCGGAGCCCGGCAGCACCAGCAGGGGCAGTGTCTCGTCGACGTCGCGCACGGCGTCGACCACGGCGCCGGCGTGCTCCTCATGGTGGACGATCGTGTTGTAGAGGGCCCCGTGCGGCTTGACGTAGCGGACCCCGGTGCCGGAGGCGCGGGCCAGGGCCTGCAGGGCGCCGATCTGGTAGACCAGCTGGTCGGTCAGCTCCGCGCGGGGCACGGCGATGAAGCGGCGGCCGAAGCCCTTGAGGTCGTCGTAGGAGACCTGGGCGCCCACGGTGACCCCGTGCTCGGCGGCCACGGTGCAGGTGCGGCGGGCGACCGTGGGGTCCCCCGCGTGGAAGCCGCAGGCCACGTTGGCGCTGCTGACCACGCGCAGGACGGCCTCGTCGCCGTCCATGGCCCAGGCGTGGAGGGACTCGCCGCAGTCCGCGTTGAGGTCGATGTCGGAGGGGGACATGGTGTGCTCCTTGTCACGTCGGTCCCTTCAGCATGCGCCTTCCCGGCAGATTGTTCAACAATTTCGGCGCGCGGGTTTTCCGGGCCGGCTCGGGCGGGGCGCTCGGCGGCCGCCCGAGCCCTGCCCGCCCGCGCCGGGCCCGGACCGTGGTCCGGGACTCCTCCCGGGCGGCCGGTCCCGGTGTTCCTAGGACCAGGCGCCGGTCCGGTCGCGCAGCAGCCGGTAGGCCTCCAGGACCTGGGGCGTCGGGTCCGCGGCGAACTCCTGCACCCCGGGCAGCGCCCAGGCCGGGGGCTCGTCGGCGCCGGAGAGCGCCCAGGCGGCCTGCCGCGCCGCGCCGAGGGCCACGTACTCGCCCGGGGCGGGCACGAGCACGGGCCGCCCGAGCACGGCGGGGGCCAGCCGGCGCACGGCCTCGGACTGCGCGCCGCCGCCGATCAGCACGATCCGCCGCGCGGGGACCCCGGTGGCGCGCTCGAGGGCGTCCACGCCGTCGGCCAGGGAGCAGAGCAGGCCCTCCACGCAGGCGCGGGCGACGTCCTCGCGGGAGGTGGCCGAGGACATCCCGTGCAGGGTGGCCCGGGCCTCGGGGCGGTTGGGGGTGCGCTCGCCGTCGAGGTAGGGCAGCAGGGTGGTGCCCCCGGCCCCGGGGCGGGCGGCCAGGGCCAGGGCGGAGAGCCCGGCGTGGTCGACCCCGAGGATCCGGGTCCCGAACTCCAGGATCCGCGCGGCGTTGAGCGTCGTGGCCATGGGCAGGTACCGGCCGGTGGCGTCGGCGAAGCCGGTCACCAGCCCGGTCGGGTCGGCGGTGCGGGTCTCGGAGACCATGGCCGCGACCCCGGAGGTGCCGACCGAGAGGGAGACGTCGCCGGGCCCGAGCGTGACGCCCAGGGCGGCGGCCATGTTGTCGCCGGTGCCGGCGGCGAGCTGCGCCCCGCCGGGCGTGCGGCCCAGCACGGCCCGGGGGTGCGGGGCGAGGTCGGGCAGCGCCACGTCGTGGCCGAGGGCCCGGCGGGCGAGGTCGTGGCTCCACTGCTCCGTGCGGGTGGAGAAGTAGCCGGTGCCCGAGGCGTCGCCGCGGTCGGTGAAGAAGGAGGTCTTCTCGGCGTTCAGGTGCCAGGAGAGGTAGTCGTGGGGCAGCAGCACCCGGTGCGTGCGGGCGGCGTGCTCCGGCTCGTGCTCGGCCATCCAGCGCAGCTTGGTGGAGGTCATGGAGGCGACCAGCACGCTGCCGAGCTCCTCGGCGCACGCGGCGGGGCCGCCCATCTCCTCGACGAGCTCGCGGGCCTGGGGCGCCGAGCGGGTGTCGTTCCACAGCAGGGCGTCGCGCACCACGGCGTCGTGCTCGTCGAGGGCGACCATGCCGTGCTGCTGGCCTCCGACGGCCACGGCGGCGGCGGCGTCGAGGAACGGCCCGGCGGCGTCGTCGAGGGCGGCGAGCCAGGCCCGCGGGGCGACCTCGGTGCCGGCGGGGTGGGACGCCCGGCGCTGCCCGAGGACCTCCCCGGTGGCGGCGTCGACCAGGAGGGCCTTGGTGGACTGGGTCGAGGAGTCGATGCCCAGGACGGTGGTGCGTGCCATGAGGAACCTTCGGGACGGGAGCGGAACGGGACGGGAACGGAGCGGGACGGGGCGGCGGCGCCGCCGGAGGGGCCGGCCCGGCGCAGGGGGAACGTGCGCCGGGCCGGCCCGGGGGAGGGGCGCGGCGCCCGGGCGGGGGGAGGGGCCGCACCCGGGCGGATCAGCCGCGGGCGCCCATGAGGTGCTCGACGGCGAGCTGGTGCAGGCGCACGAAGCCGTAGTTGCGCTCCGAGGGGCCGGTGAGGTCGAGGTCCTCGTAGGCGGTGCGGTCGGCCAGGAAGGCGGCCAGGTCCTCGCCCTCCGCGAGGGTCGGCTCCGCGAGCTCGAGGATGCCGGACTGCGCCATGGCCTCCTGGACCTCGGGGTCCTGACGGAACGCGACGGCGCGCTGCTTCAGCAGCAGGTACATCTGCATGTTGGCGGCCGCCGAGTCCCAGACGCCGTCGAGGTGCTCGGTGCGCGAGGGCTTGTAGTCGAAGTGGCGGGCCCCCTGGTAGGCGCCCGGCTTCGAGGGGAAGCCGTTCTCGAGCAGGTCGACCGTGAAGAAGGCGCTGATCAGGTTGCCGTGGCCGAAGACCAGGTCCTGGTCGTACATCGGCCCGTTCTGCCCGTTGAGGTCGATGTGGAACAGCTTGTCGCACCACAGGGCCTCGGCGAGCCCGTGGGTGTAGTTCAGGGTGGCCATCTGCTCGTGGCCGGTCTCCGGGTTCACGCCGACCACGTCGCCGTTGTCCAGCCGGTCGATGAACGCCAGCGCGTGCCCGATGGTCGGCAGGAAGATGTTGCCGCGGGGCTCGTTGGGCTTGGGCTCGAGGCCGATGCGCATGTCGTAGCCCTGGGACTTGATGTAGCCGGCCACGGTGTCGATGCCCTCCGCATAGCGGTCCAGGGCGGCGTACAGGTCCTTGGAGGAGTCGTACTCGGTGCCCTCGCGCCCGCCCCACATCACGAAGGTGGTGGCGCCGAGCTCGGCGGCGAGGTCGACGTTGCGGAGCACCTTGCGCAGGCCGTAGCGGCGGACCCGCCGGTCGTTGGAGGTGAAGGCCCCGTCCTTGAAGATCGGCTCGGCGAAGGTGTCGGTGGTGACCATCTCGCAGACCATGCCGGTCTCGTCGATCGTCTGCTTCAGCCGCCCGACCAGCCGCTCGCGCTCGGCCTCGGAGGCGTCGAAGGGGATGAGGTCGTTGTCGTGGAAGGTGAAGCCCCAGGCGCCGAGCTCCGCGAGCTTGCGCACGGACTCCAGGGGGTCCAGGTCCGGCCGGGAGGCCGTGCCGAACTGGTCGCGGGCCGCCCAGCCGACGGTCCACAGGCCGAAGGAGAACCTGTCCTCCGGCGAGGGGGTGACGGAGGCGGCGAGCGAGCTCGCAGGTGAGGTGACGGACATGGCGGGTCCTTTCCCAGATTGGTTAGTTACCGTTACTTACTATAGGTGGTGGAGTACCGTGGGACCAGACCGGCGGCCGCTTTTTTCTTTCCCGCCGCACGACCGCGCCCGCCCCCGGCCCGGTCCCGCCAGCAGCGAAGGAGAGCCGTCCGTGCAGTCGAGCCACCTGCGGGAGCACAATCTCTCCACCGTCCTGCGCGCGGTGGCCGGGGCGGGGGAACCGGTCTCGCGCGCCGCGCTGGCCAAGCGCACGGGCCTCACCAAGCCCACCGTCTCGAAGCTGGTCCAGGAGCTGCTCGACGCCGGTCTGCTGGTGGAGGGGCGGCAGCCGGCCGTGCGGGCCTCGGGCCGGCCGATGATCCCGCTGAGCATCGCCCGGGGCAGCGTGCTGGGCGTCGGGCTGGAGATCGCCGCGGACCACCTGGCCTGCCTCGTCACCGACCTCGGGGGCCGGGTGCTCCACGAGGACGCCCGGTTCGGGGCGTACGCGGGGGCGTCCGTGGACGACGTGGCCGCCGCGCTGTCCGAGCTGCTCGACGACGCCCTGTCCCCCCGCCCCGACGTGCCCGTGGCCGGCATCTGCGTCTCGGTCCCCGGCCGGCTGGGCCCGGACCGGGCCACGGTGCTCTCCGCGCCGAACCTGGCCTGGCGGGACGTCCCGCTGGTCGAGCGGCTCCGGCGGCTGCCGTCCTTCCGGGGGCCCGCGCTGACGGCCGGCAACGACAGCATGCTCGCGGCGCGCACCGAGGTCCTGCGCCGGCCCGGCGAGTCCTTCCTGTTCCTGCACGGCGAGACCGGGATCGGCGGCGCCGTGGTCCTGGAGGGACGGATCCACGCCGGCGAGCACGGCTGGGCCGGGGAGCTGGGCCACGTCACGACCAGTCCCGGCGGGGAGCTGTGCCGGTGCGGGCGGCGGGGCTGCCTCGAGGCCTACGCCAGCTACCACGCCCTGCGCGGGCGGACCGGGCTGCCGGAGGACGTCCGGATCGAGGACCTCGTGGCGGCCACGGCCGAGCGGCTGCGGAGCCGGGAGGCGGTGATGGAGATGATCGGGCGGCCCCTCGGGGTGGTGCTGGCGAACTCGATGAACGTCCTGGACCTCTCGACCGTGGTGCTCTCCGGGTACTTCGCGCCGATCGCCGCGGAGCTGGAGCCCGTGCTGCGGGAGGTCGTCGAGGCCCACGCGCTGACCGCGGAGGTGGGCCCGATCGAGATCCAGCGCTCGGCGGCGGACGCCCACCCGGCGCTCAGCGGCGCGGCCGCCACGGCCCTCGAACCGATCCTGACCGCACCGGCCCGGTGGCTCGACCGGCGCTGAGGCTCCCGCCCACGCGCGACGGGCCCGCTCCCGGGGAGGAGCGGGCCCGTCGTGGGCGGTCCGGTCAGGGCCGTCCGGTCAGTGCTATCCGGTCAGCGGAACGCGGGGTGGTGCTTCCACTTCGCGTCGCCGCCCGGCTGGGACCGGACCAGGGTCTCCTGCAGGGCGTCGTAGGCGGGCTTGCGCTCGTAGTCGCCCTCCATGGTCAGGGCGTCCCCGTAGCCGGGGAAGGTGTTCGGCACCCAGGAGTGCTCGTCGAGCACGCCCCACACGGTGAAGGAGTTGCAGTCCTCCACGGCCAGGCACGCCTCGAGGGCCATGCGGTACCAGTCGGCCTGCTTCTGCCGCAGCTCCGGGCTCATCTGCCCGTCCGCACCGACCGGCCCGCGCACGTCGATCTCGGTGACGGCCGTCTCCAGGCCGAGGTCGTCGAAGCGCTGGAGGTTCTGCTGCATCCGCCCGTCGAAGCCGTACTGGAGGCCGAGGTGGGTCTGCATCCCGAAGCCGTGGACGGGCACGCCCTGCGCGAGCAGGTCCTGGATCAGGGCGTAGTAGGCGTCGGACTTCGCGTTGAGGCCCTCCACGTTGTAGTCGTTGAAGAACAGCTGGGCGTTCGGGTCCGCGTCGTGGGCCCAGCGGAAGATGTCGGCGATGATCCCCGGCCCCAGCTCGCGCAGCCAGATGTTGTCCTCCGTGCGCAGCTTCCCGCTGTCGTCGAAGATCTCGTTGGCGACCTCCCACTGCTGGATCCGGCCCTCGTAGTGACCGACCACCGTGTAGATGTGGTCCTTGAGGATGGCGCGCAGCTCCTCCGGGGTGTGGTCCCCGTTCTCGAGCCAGTCGGGGTTCTGGCTGTGCCAGAACAGGGTGTGGCCGCGCACGACCTGCCCGTTGGCCTCGGCGAAGGCGACGATGTCGTCGGCGGGGCCGAAGTCGTACACGCCCTCCTCCGGGTGGATGAACTCCCACTTCATCTGGTTCTCGGGGGTCAGGGAGCTGAACTCCCGGGCCAGCACCGAGCGGTACTCGGGGTCGGAGGGGAAGGGCTCGGGGTAGTCGGCCGAGGTGTGGTGCCCGCCGCCGGCCACCGCGCTGCCGATGCGGAAGTCCTTCGGGGTGTTCCAGCGCAGGGTGTCCTGCTGGGCCAGGCCCGGCGGCGTGGCGGGGGGTGCGGCGCTCGCGGCCTGGGGGACCGCGGTGAGGCACAGGGCGGCGACGGCGCTGGCGGCGCCGATCCGCAGGACGGGGAGTCGTCGGCTCATCTCGGGGGTTCCTTTCGGGGGGTGGTGCACGGGGACTGCAGGGGGTCTCGGACGGAGGTCGGGGGGAGACCGAGGGGACCGGTCGTGAGCGCCGGTGCGCGGTCTTCCCAGGGGGCGGGGGTCCGGGAGGCGGGGCGCGGGCCGGGCGGCGGCCCGCGCCCCGGGCTCAGGAGGCGTCGGCGGCGAGCGCGCGGTCGGCGACCTCGACGTCGACGGGGGTGGTGAGGACGCGCTCGACGTCCTCCACGTCGCGCACCGGGCCGGTGACCACGAACCGGTCCTCCAGGGGGAGGTCCTCGCTGGAGGGCCCGGCGCGCAGGACGAACTCGCCCGGCTCGACGATCCGGCGCATGGCGCGGCCGGTGAACGCGGTGCGGTCGGCGTGCAGGTGGAAGACGACCCGGGCGCTCTGCCCGGGCTCCAGGGCGATCTTGGCGAAGCCGACGAGCATCTTCACCGGCCGCACCACCTGGGCCACCGGGTCGCTCAGGTAGAGCTGGACGACCTCCTGCCCGGCCCGCTCGGACGTGTTGGTCACGGTGACGGCGGCGTCCACGGTGCCGTCGGCGCCGATCTGGGTGGCGGAGAGCTCCAGGGCGTCGTAGGAGAACGTGGAGTAGCCGATGCCGTGGCCGAACGGGTAGAGCGGCCGGGGGTCCAGGTTGGAGACCCCCTCCGCGTACCCGCCCAGGGTGGGGGTCAGGTAGGTGCCGGGCTGCCCGCCCACGTGCCGGGGGATGCCCACGGGCAGCCGGCCGGAGGGGTTCACCCGACCGGAGAGCACCCCGGCGACGGCGTGGCCGCCCTCCTCGCCCGGCATGAAGGCCTGCACCACGGCGGCGCAGCGGTCGTCGAACGCCCCGAGGCTGTAGGGGCGGCCGGTGACGAGCACGAGGACCACCGGGGTGCCCGTGGCCAGCACCGCCTCGACGAGCTCGGCCTGCCGGCCGGGCAGGGACAGGTCCACCACGTCGCAGCCCTCGCCGGAGGTGCCCGTGCCGAACAGCCCCGCGAGGTCGCCCACGGTCACGACCGCGAGGTCGGCCTCCTCGGCGGCGGCCACCGCCTCGGCGATGCCGCTGGTGTCCGGGTCCGTGAAGTCGACGCCGAGGGCGTGGCGGAACGTGGTGTCCCCGCCCGCGAACTCCTCGGTGAGGGCGTCCACGATCGAGGTGATCTCGATGCCGGTGCCGGACTCGCCGAACCGGGACAGGACGTGGTTGGTGAAGCTGTAGCAGCCCAGGAAGGAGCGGGGCTGGGCGGCGCTGGGGCCGATGACGGCGACCCTCCGGGCGGTGTCGCCGGTGAGCGGCAGCACGCCGTCGTTCTTCAGCAGGACGACGGACTCCTCGGCCATGCGCCGGGCCAGCCGGCGGTTGCCCTCGGAGTCGAGGTCCACGGCCCCGCCGGCGGTGCCGGGGTCGAAGCCCTCGTCGAGCAGGCCGAGCTGGATCTTCTGGGTCAGCACCCGGCGCACCGCGCGGTCGAGGAGCGCCTCCTCGAGGGCGCCCTCCCGCACGGCCGCGGCGAGGTCGGCGAAGCAGCTGGTCTCGGGCAGCTCGACGTCCATCCCGGCCGCGAGCGACTGCACGCCGGCGTCCCGGGGGTCGGTCGCGACGTGGTGCATGGACTCGAGGAAGCTGACGGCCCAGTAGTCGGAGACGACCGTGCCCTCGAAGCCCCACTCGTCCCGCAGGAGCGTGGTGAGCAGCTCGGGGTCGGCGGCGGGCGGGACGCCGTCGACGTCCGCGTAGGAGTTCATCACCGCGCCCACCCGACCGATCCGCACCGCCATCTCGAAGGGCACGAGCACGACGTCGCGGAGCTCGCGCGGGCCGATCGAGACGGGGGCGTGGTTGCGCCCGGCGCGGGAGGTGGAGTAGCCGGCGAAGTGCTTGAGGGTGGCGATCACGCCGGCCTCCTGGAGCCCGCGCACGTACTCGGTGGTCAGGCAGCCCACGAGGTAGGGGTCCTCGCCGACGGTCTCCTCGACGCGGCCCCAGCGGTAGTCGCGCACGACGTCGAGCACGGGGGAGAGGCCGAGGTGGACGCCCACGCCCTTCATGTCGTCGCCGATCCGCCGGGCCATGGTGCGGACCAGCTCGGGGTCGAACGCGGCGCCCCAGGCGATCGCGGCCGGGTAGCAGGTGGCCCCGAGGGTGGTGAAGCCGGTCAGGCACTCCTCGTGGGCGATCGCGGGGATGCCCAGCCGGGAGGTGCCCACGACCTGGCGCTGCAGGGTGCGCAGGTGCTCCACCCCGTCCGCCGCGGAGATCGGGGCGCTGCCGAAGGCGCGGGTGATGTGGCCCAGCCCGTGGGCGATCGCGGCCTCGAAGGTGGAGCGGTCGTTGGCGAAGGCGGACTCCATGGGGGCGGCCCCGCCGGTCGCCTCCTCCGGGTCCGGGCGCAGCCAGTAGCTGCCGAGCTGGCCGGCCTTCTCCTCCAGGGTGAGCTCCTGCAGGAGGGCGTCGACGCGCTCGCCGACGGGACGGGACGGGTCGTTCCACACCGGGGTGCCGGACGGGGTGCTGGGCGGGGTGCTGGGCGAGATCATGGGGTTCCTTCGGGTTGGTGGGCGCGTCACTTGCCGAAGCCGGCGGTGAGCCCGGCGACGAGCTGGCGGCGCCCGAAGACGTAGAGGACGAGGATCGGCAGCGCCGAGAGGACGACGGCGGCCAGGACGGCGGGGATGTCCGCCTGGAACTCCCCCTGGTAGGTCCACAGGGACAGCGGCAGGGTGCGCTTCTCGGAGCTCTGGGTGAGGATCAGCGGGAAGAGGAAGTTGTTCCAGCTGTTCAGCGCGTTGTAGACGCCCACGGTGGTGACGGCGGGCATGCTCAGCGGCAGCACGAGCGTGCGGAACACCTTCCAGTCCCCGGCCCCGTCGAGGGTCATGGACTCGTAGAGCTCGTTGGGGATGTCGCGCATGAAGTTGGTCAGGATCAGGACCGTGATCGGGATCCCGGAGGCGATGCCGGGCAGGATCAGCGCCGCCAGGGTGTCGTAGAGGCCCAGCTGCACGATGATCAGGTAGATCGGGATGATCGTGGCCTGGATCGGGATGGCGATGCCCAGCAGGAACAGCCGGTTCGAGAACACGGCCAGCCCGGTGCGGCTGCGCACGATCACGTAGGACGCCAGCAGGGACAGGAACACGATCCCCGCCACCGTGCCGACGACCACCACCACGCTGTTCAGGAAGTACTGGACGAACTGGTTCTGCAGCACCGTCAGGTACGGCGTGAACGTCGGCGCCGAGGGCACCAGGGGGTTGGTGGAGTAGTAGTCCTCCCGGGGCTTCGTGCTGGTGATCGCGATGTAGTAGATCGGGACGATGATGACGGCCAGCCACAGCCATCCGCCGACGGCCGCCGGGATGTTGGGGACGCCCCGGCGCCGGCGGGCGGGAGCAGCGCCCGCGGGGCGGGGGCC